>DATCLA010000222.1:0-10834 GCA_036564195.1 Bacillota bacterium | reverse complement strand
GGAACCACCTGTTCCCATCCCGAACACAGCAGTTAAGCCCCTCAGCGTCGATGGTACTGGTCGGGCGACCGGCTGGGAGAGTAGAACGTTGCCAGGAATTAATTTTAACAACCACTTACCGGATTACACCGGTAAGTGGTTTTATTATGATTATGAAAGCTGCTCTGACAAAGCTGCCTTCCAATGACGAAAAATGACGAAAGATAAAGCCAATTTGCCACGCGAAAAGTGGTTGTAGAGTTGATTAACTTTGAAAATCCTGATTATTAAAGTTTATAGTGCTACTAAACAGTATTAAAACTAAAGTTGAGGTTCAAAATTTTGTTCTAAATACAATATTTGGGTAGGATAAGCAAACTTAATGCCTCTTTGTTCAAACTCAGTCTTAATTTGGAGATTGATCTCCTGCTGAATATCCATGTAACGTTTATAATCACTTCCGATTACATAATAGACAATTTCAAAAACCAGACTATAATCACCATAGGAGACAAAATGGGCCCGATCAAAAATGGTATCTTCAAAACCGGTAATAATATTCTCAATAATCTGAGGGATTGCTTTTAAAGTCGCGGTACTGGTCTGATAAGCTACCCCGATCTTAAAAACAACCCTTCTTCTTTCCATACGTTTATAATTACGCACCCGTGAATTAGTCAGATCGCTATTGGGAAAGATTAACTGTTCTCCGCTTAAACTGCGTAATCGGGTTGTCTTGACTCCGATGAATTCGACAGTTCCGGAAAAATCTCCGATATTAACAAAATCCCCGATTTCAAACGGGCGATCGAAAAAGATCGTAAAATAACTGAATAAATCTCCTAATACAGCTTGGGCTGCTAATGCTACCGCCACGCCGCCAATTCCCAGGCCAGTTATTAAGCCAGATATTTTGACCCCCAGATTATCAAGGAAAATTATGGTAGCCAGACACCAAACTAAAACTTTAAAAACAAAAACAATTCCATTTAAGGCCCCTTTCCTGGAGGCGTCAACTTCTTTTTTGGTCCAAATAAATTCCATAACGTAGGAGAGGGTATCCAAGGCCAGCCGGACACTGTAAAAGGTGATTAAGGTTATACCTAATATATTCAAGCCTCTTTTAATAAAAGGATTGAGTTTTAACCCATTGAGGCCAAAGTAGAGTAAGGCAAGGTACAAAAAGGGAAATAATTTTTTATCCAAAGTATTGACCAGAAAATTATCAATCTTGGTAGTAGTTTTTTCGGACCAGATTTTTAAATGTTTGAAAATGTACATTTTTAAAACCTTAATCATAATGGAGCCAAATAACAGAACAACAAGAAAATTCAAGTAATCCCAGAGCCGATTGTTTAAGAAAGTTTGATCTAAAAAGTCCCGTAACATCTTAATTCTCCTTGTTTTATCGCTGTCTATAGTTTTTCTTTAACAGGTTCGAAAATCCTCTTGCAAATCTGAATTGATTTGATTAATTGCTGGGTTTTTAATACACCTAGACAGAAGCTCAATTCTTATGGTTACTTTTCCTAAAAAAAGCAATTTAAAGCAGAAAAAATGGAAACAAATGGGGGAAAGATTCGTTATATCAACATAGAGTAAATATTTTAATTTCCAAAACAGGTAGCATATTAGAAAGCTACTTTTAAGTGTTGAAAGGAGTTCACTTTATAATGCAAAGGCTCACATCCCGGCTGCTTTTATTGGTGATGCTGCTTACTCCGCTTTTTTCCGTATTTGCTGCCAATCCGCAAAAAAGCAGCCAAAGTTTAAAGCAAAACCCGTATTTTGTAGCGGTTGGCAATCATGGCGTAATTTGCAGATCGGCTACAGGAACGGCTGACAGTTGGATTGATATAAGTAGCAATAATAAAGGTTTATCCTTTACCGGAGTTGCCTATGGTAAGCAGCGTTTTATTGCTACAGCAATCAATGGAACAGCCTGGCTGTCATTGGATGCAAAAAATGCATGGAAAGTTACTGACTTAACTATGTATAACAGTCCTAATTTATCCAGCAAACAACTGACTTGCGTAACTTATGGCAAAGGGCGGTTCGTCGCTGCCGGATTTACTTCCGGCAAAGGTGCTAACTATGTCATGTTTTTCCAATTAAAAGACAATGCAACTTCCTGGACTTCGCAAATGCTACCCGGCCCATTTACTGTAAAAAGCATTGTCTGTGGGAAGCAAAACTTTGTTGCAGTTGGTGAAGACCGTTCTTCTGCTTGTGCTCAAATCTTCATTCTTCCCGTAAAAGAAGATGAGCTGAAGACCTCACGTTTAAAGGGAGTACTTCCGTTAAATGCGGTTACCTATGGTCAGGGTAATTTTTTGGCTGTAGGGCTGAAAGGCCAGGTCTACTGTTGGAGTGAGAACATGAAAAGACAGACTCAATATACTTTGGATGGGGTTTCAAATCTCTTGGGGGTAACCTATGCCGATAACCGTTTTGTAGCGGTTGGTTTTAAAGGTAAGGTTTTCTATTCCAAAAACGGCGCTTCTAAAGCTTCCTGGAGAACCGTTACAATTCCCAGAGTATTTTGTTTATATGGAATCACTTATGGCGCCGGCCGGTATGTGGCGGTAGGGATGGATGCCAGTTATAAAGGAAGGACTTGGTGGTCAACGGACTTGGTTAATTGGCATAAATCGGTTCAAGAATGGTCTTTATTAAATGCAGTAGTTTATAAAGCCGAATAGTTTTCTTTAAAAAAAGAAAGTCTTTACAGAGTTACCGTTGCATAAATCAATATTAAAGACAGGTGGGTTGTAAAATGTTTGAAGACAATAATAATCGTGAATATGCCAGGTTGCTGTCGTTGCTTGAAATCAATGTTGTTTTGGATGATCAGACTGTTGTCAAGGGGCAAACCAAAAATATTGGTTTTGGAGGCGTTCAATTAGAGCTTCCGCTGTACATCGCCGTGGATCAGGAGGTCAAATTGATCATAGTCCATCACGGGAAGCCCTTTACTATTTGGAGTAAATGTATCTGGTCAAAACCAAAAGGCCAGTTGGTCTCCAGCTGTGATGCGGGGTTTACTTTTCTGAGCGATGATCGGGAAACATATGAAAGACTCCGTGATTTGCTCAATGAATTGGTGGACAATGAAAGTATGGTGATCTAGCTTTGAGTATTATGCTGTTTCAAATTTGTTAAATAGTTTGGGATTCAAGACCTTAACCTTAACTGCGACTAATTAGGGGTTAAGGTTTTTTAGTGTCAAAATATATTAATCTCGCTATTACTAGTTGATTTGCAAAATAAAGGAAAATATGTTAAAATCATGGTAAAATATGGTGAAAGAAAGAACGAGATGTATATTTATAATTTTTTAATAATAGGATTAAACCTGTAATAGCTGGTAAAAATCTGAATCAGATTATAAACTGGCGGGAGATATTCACATGAAACTGAAAAAATATCAATTTAAAACCGATTTTCTTGACTCAGAAACCAATTCACAACAGAATAATTTTATATTTCGGGAATTTGAGCATTATGCCTGCTGGATTTTTGTTGCATCCGATCTTTTAGATATTGAACCCGCAAATAACCAGTCTGTGCTGGAACAAATCATGGCTGACTTTGCAGCTAATCCTACTATGTCCAAAAAGCTTCTTTATGAATTACTAGCCCGCTTTCGCAGACGTTTCAGTATTACAGATCAAAATCAAGTCCGGAAATTAAATCTATTGCTAATAGTTACTAATTATGCTAAGGTTGTGGGGGCGGTTACCGGTGATTTTCAGTTATATCAGATCCGAAACGGCTGTTTAAGGTTAAAAAGTAATCAAAGTTCATTGTTAAACCGCTTGAAACCTCCCAAATCCAAAGCAATTCGTTGGCATACTTCTTATTTACACAATGGTGATCATTTTTTGATCTGTAACGCCAAAATTTCCGAAACAAGCTTAAGGGGGATTACAAATTTTTCGGACCCGATAGAATCTATGCGATTAATTAAAGACGGATTACTGGCGGATCACCCGGATCAAAATCTGTTTATCACGTTTATTTCAGCTAATAAAATTCGGCACCGTAGTTTTTCTGATGATTTAAAAGCATTCAAAAGTGCCGATGTAATCATTCCGGTAATGTTCATGGCTTGTTTTGGTATGTTGGCGGTCTATGCAATTGAGAACCGGAAAATCGATGATATTTTGTTGATTCCCCCCAAAAGCGACCGTCAGCAGCAACAAATCGCAAAGCTGACAAAGGCAAAAGGTCAGTTGCAAGCAGCGGAAAAGCTTAGCGGGGCTGAGAATAATGCTGAACCATTGGCAACTACGGTTGAAACAGTATACGAAAAAACCATTGCCGAAACCGAGCCGAAGGAGGTTGTTGCCCCAAAGGTAGTTGCCACGGTTGCGGATAAAAAACCACCGGCAGTGATGATTAATGGAGAAACCAGCACTGTTTCGAGGCTAAAGCAATCCCAAAATGGCCAAACGGTTCCAGTACTAAAGTTTAGTGACGATAAGATCTTCTCAGTTGAAGCCGGCGTAACTAAACCTGATGATGCGCTCCAATTTGGATCTATCAATTCTATTTCTTTTAAAGAAGATGAACTTCTGAAATTTGAGCCCATCAATTCTCAGCCTGTTGTTGAAGGGGGGATTTCTTCAAAAGTGAATCCGCTTGAAACTGCAACTGATAATCAGCAGTTGTCAGCTACATCTGAAATCCCATCAGCAACTGAATGGGAAACTGAAACGGAATCTGAATTGCAATCCGGAGCGGGATTTAATTATATTGAGTCTGAAGATCTTTCCAATCCCGACCCGCAGTCGGAAGCTTGGAATTCAGTTGTTCCCGCCGATCAGATTGATTTTAGTCCCAGGGCGACAAAAACTAAAACGCCTGTGGATAATCAGGAATCTAAGCCTTTTCTGTCAGAACCGGAGGATTCCACTGTTGAGTTAGAAGATTCAAGTGAATCAGGAGTATCGTCCGGAACTTCTGATTCCCGGGAATTTACACAACCGGGAGTGGATAAAGAACTATCAACACTCAATGAATTGGGGGTAGTTGGAAAACAAACCATTTCAAGGTCAATCACCGAGCCATTGGCGGTTGAATCCTAACAAATAGTAGATTGACAGCGGTTGTAACTGGCTGGATGATCGAAATTATTTACTATGTAAGTTCGGGTGGTCATAATCTCCGGACTTTTTTTTACAAAAAAGTCATCAGCTGTTAGCCTACAGCTGTGCTAAGAAACCCATATTTACTAACAGTTACCATAATATGACAATTATATGATATAATAGGCTTGCGCCTGATGGTTACTCTTACTACTTAATGTTAGGGTACAATTTAATAAAAGGGGTGAACTATTTTAAAAAACAGAACTAATAGAGGTTAGTAAGCGCGGTTTAGGGAAAAGGGAAGGAGTGTAATGATGAAAAGCAGTAACAAAAAGAGAGGTAATATTATAACAGTATTTTTTTTGTTTATGGTTGTCAGCTTGAGCTTTTTTATTGTTCCAAACCTCCCCAAAGCCAATGCAGCCCTCGAATATGCTGTGGATTATGTGGTTCAGAATGACTGGGGTAGTGGTGCCATCATCAACGTGACAATTACAAATTATGGTGCTGCAGCAATTAGCGGTTGGAAACTGAGCTGGACTTTTCCGGGAAACCAGCAAATAACCAATCTTTGGAATGGCAGTCTCTCTCAAAGCGGTTCCACCGTAACTATTACTAATCTGTCTTATAATGCTCTGATACCGGCAAACGGTGGTAAAGTGAGCTTTGGTTTTGGTATTTCATACAGCGGCTCCAATGAAAAGCCGACTGATTTTACCCTGTACAATGATACCGCAACGACGCCAGGGCCTTCGATTAGCAATAATCTCCCCACTCCTACCCCGACATTTAGCACTTCCAGTAATTCGGTTCCGACAGCTACACCGTATAATCAAAACGGTCGGCAAATGGAACGGTTAGACCGGGGCGTAGTGGCGATCAAGGTGAATGGTGGTGTTTTTGTAAGTTGGCGGATTTTAGGTACGGAATTTTCCGGAGTCGCTTATAATATATACCGTGATTCGACCAAAGTTAACAGTTCACCGCTTAGTGGCGCCTCCAATTACCTGGACCCGGAGGGGACTACTAGATCAACTTATTCGGTTTGTGCCGTAGTAAATGGAGCTGAACAGGCCAGGTCCAGTAGTGTCAGTGTTTGGAGTAATAATTACCTCCAAGTCCCCTTGCAACTTCCCGGTAGTAACTATACCGCGGGTGACTGCAGCGTCGGTGATTTGAATGGTGACGACCAGTATGAGCTGGTCGTTAAATGGGACCCGGCAGACCAAAAAGATAATTCTCAAAGTGGAGTTACCAGTAATGTTTATCTGGATGCGTATACGTTAACCGGAACCAGGCTCTGGCGAATTGACCTCGGCCGCAATATTCGCGCCGGAGCCCATTATACTCAGTTTATGGTGTATGATCTGGACGGTGATGGCAAAGCAGAAGTTGCCTGTAAAACAGCTGACGGCACAGTTGATGGCCGTGGAACTGTAATCGGCAATTCCAACGCAGATTATCGCAATTCCAGTGGGTATATTCTATCCGGCCCGGAGTACTTAACAATTTTTAATGGTCAAACCGGTGCCGCAATGAAGACGGTTAATTATGAACCGTCTCGGGGTAACGTTTCCAGTTGGGGAGATAATTATGGTAACCGGGTGGACCGTTTTCTCGCCTGCATTGCCTATCTAGATGGTAAGCGGCCCAGCCTGGTGATGTGCCGGGGCTATTATACCCGAACGGTTCTCGTAGCTTGGGATTGGCGTAACGGTTCCCTGACCAAGCGTTGGACTTTTGACACTAATGAAGGATATTCGGGCTATACCGGGCAGGGTAATCATAATTTAAGTGTTGCTGACGTGGATGGCGACGGCAGAGATGAGATTATTTATGGGTCATGTACGATCGATGATAATGGTACCGGTCTTTATACTACCGGATTAGGACATGGTGATGCACTGCATGTCGGAGATTTCGATCCCGATCGTCCCGGGCTAGAAGTATGGCAATGCCATGAAGGTGGTAGCGGCGCTACTTTCCGGGATGCCTGTACTGGTGCGGTAATTTTCAGATACAATAATTCTGGTGACGTCGGACGGGCCTGTGCCGGAGATTTAACTGCCAATTCCCGAGGGTGTGAGGTTTGGGCTGCCGGCTCTCCGTTTTATACCTGTAAAGGTGTAAATGCCGGGTCGGCTCCTGCCTCAGTCAATCATGTAGTCTGGTGGGACGATGATGAATTGCGGGAATTGCTTGACGGGATTTCCATTAGTAAGTACAAAGGAGGTACTTTATTAACAGCCAGCGGCTGTACAGCTATTAATGGGACCAAATCGAATCCTAATTTACAGGCAGACCTCTTTGGGGATTGGCGCGAAGAAGTAATTTGGAGGACTTCCGACAGTCGCTATTTACGGATCTACACTACTACGGCTACGACTAAGCGACGGCTTTTCACTTTAATGCACGATCCGGTATACCGATTGGGCGTTGCCTGGCAGAATGTGGCCTATAATCAACCTCCCCATGTTAGTTTTTATTTAGGTAGTGGAATGTCCAATCCAACCGATCCCCATATTTTTCTGGCGCCTTAGCAAAAATTAATAAATTAGCCTTAAGATATTGAAAAACCTTTCGGTTATAAATCAGCCGAAAGGTTTTTGAATTATTGATTATTATTTACACCGGTAAAATAAATATGGTAAAATTTTGGTAAATAATGTAAGTATTAAATTTTTGTACCAATTTAAGATAGGCTGGGTCAACGAATCTTTTGCAAGTGGGGAGGCTGACATGAAAGTTAGCGACAAGGAATTTAAAACTGCTTTTTTAACGGAGAGCGGTGCAATCATTACCAATAAACAGTATTTCAATTTTATTGAAAAAGATGGTTGGGGTTGTTGGATCCTGGCTGAACAGCTGGATTCCTCCGAAGAAAAAAGAAGTGCCCAATTAGCAGCTGAGCAGTTGCTACAAGATTTCTTACAAAAACCAACTTTTTCCCGGAAAAAAATCAAGGCCTACCTTGACAACGCCCACCGAAAACTGGTGGCCGAGAGTGGCACGATCATGTTAAAAGCCGGTTTAGTAATGCTGGTCAGTGATTATTCCAAGCTGGTATGGGCAGTTTCCGGAAATGTCCGCTGTTATCACTTTCGAGGAGGGTGCCTTAATTTTCGTAGCAAGGATCAGACACTGGCCCAAGTTATGCTCGATGCCGGTAATATTTCAGAAGAGGATATCAACCGTCGTAACGAGCGTAACGGTCTAATAAACTATCTGGGGATTACCACGGAATATAAACCAGAAGTATCGCAGGTGGTGAAATTACAAGATGGCGACAAGATCCTCCTGTGTAATATCGGGCTTTGGGAGACCTTGAATATTTCAGAGCTTACAACGGTAATGGCTGGAACTGAAGAACCAGTTGAATTATTAGACAAACTTAAAGCCGTTTTTATGGAAAAAACCAAAGAACAACCAAAACAGTTTATTGCTTCTGTCATTGCTATTAAAAGAGTTAGTAAAAGAAAAACTGTTAATTATCTGACTAACCAATCTGTAGTGGCATTACTGATAATTTTGTTCCTGGTTGTAACAGGTTGGCTGGTAAATTACAAGCGAAGTCAGATTAATTTAACCTTAAAGGATTCAGTCGAAACAATAAGAAAGAAAGACCAGGCTGCAGGGGATCGTATGATTGATAGAAATGAAACAAGCGCAGCTGATAATCTGGATAAGCAAAAAGAAATTGATCAAACGGTAATATCCCAACAAACCGAAACAGAAATTAATCCCACCGAAAGCACTGGATTAGCGGGACAAAATAAAGAACGAAATGAAGCGCCGACTGAAGATAAAATTAAGGCCTTAATGAACCGGCAAGACACAGAGGAGCAAAACAATGTCAAAGCCGAGGCAATGAGGAGACAGCGGGAAGCAGAAGAAAGAAAGCGTGAGGCCGAAGTATTAAGGAGGCAGCGGGAAGTAGAAGAAAGAAAGCGTGAGGCCGAAGTATTAAGGAGACAGCAAGAAACAGAAGAAAGAAAACGTGAAGCCGAAGCATTAAAGGAACAGCGAAAAGCAGCAGAGCAAAAAAACCGGGGAAATGAATCCGTAGAACCACAGGTTCCACGGTCCGATATCGTACCAAAAAGCAATATCAGTCGTGAAACTGAAATTCAAGCCAAATATAATCAAGCCCAAGCTTTAGAGCAAACCGGTGATGCAAGATACGACTCTCAGAATTACAACGAAGCTTTAGACTTATACAAACAGGCCCGACAGATCTATAGCAGCTTGGGAATGGCTCAGGAAGTAGCCAGAATTGAGCAGAAAATTAATATTACCATCAATAAAAAGCTGGAACATTTTTTAAAACGACTGAAAAAGTAATTATACCGACGAAAAGTCGGTTTCATAATTACATTTAGTTAAATTTTAGCACAACATGGTGTCTAGTTTAGATCAGTCTCGCAATATATTAAGATGATTTATTACAGGACACATGAAACTCTTTCAATCATGGCGAGGTGGTTTGTTTGAAACAAGATGAGGCAATCAAGAAACGGAAAGTTTGGGCCATATTGGTCTGGACTTTTCTATATATCATCTATTCAATCTGGGGTAATACTGATTTGCAGCCGACCGGTTTAGAGGTGGATTCAGCCGGGAATATTTATCTTTCTTTGATTGACACTTACCGTGATGAAGCCCGCGTTAGTAAGCTGAATTCCAACGGCAAGCTAATCTGGTCGCGGACCTTTCAAGGGAAAAATCTATCAATCGGGGAGAAAGAGAATATTCTGATTAATTCGACTGATGCTATTTTTCAAATTATAAGCAAATTAGGGGAGAACAGCTCTTATTTAACAGTGCTTTGTTACCATCCTAACGGTGAACTACGGTGGTCAAAAGAGCTTTTCGGGGTTCCTTATTATAAAGAGTTTGCCATTGACGGGGACGATTTAGTCATTGCCGGACTGGATAATGACAAGGGTTCGTTTAAAATTAACCGCATTAATCCCAACGGAGGTTTAGCGGAATCGCTCTATATATATAACCCTGTCGAAGCCGGTCAGGTCCGGTTTTCAATTATTAAAGACGGTTTACTGGTGGCGGGGGTAAATTCAAGTGAGACCAAACTTGCAGCGGTGGATTGGCAAGGAAAAACCTTCTTGAATTCAGACTTAAAGCCCGGTCTATTTTTAGGTGCTGACTTTGATACTCATATCTATTTCGTCCCTTTAGGCAATAATTTCCGGATTGAAAAATATACAGCTTCACCCGTAGAACAATTATGGAGTGTCCTGCTGAGCCGTCCGCAGCAGCAGCCGTTTCAACCAGTGGTTGTACCCAGGTATATTGAGTTTGATCAGCATTTAAATCTTTACTTAACCGGTAAAGATCAAGTTCTTACCTGGAAATGGGATTTGATTAAAGCTCGGTATTCCAAAGGCGTCCGTTATCAGATTGCAAATAAACTCTATTTTCGGACCAGAGGTGGCGACCGAATCTTTCTTACAAAGCTTAACCGGTCCGGCAGAATACTTTATTGGAACCACCTAAAGACTTACCAGTCGAACCCGTTACCCCGGGGCATTGCTGTGGACCATGCTGAAAATGTTTATATTACCGGCAGTTATACCTTACTGGATTCACAAAAAAATCTGTTTATCGCTAAGTATAACCATAATGGTAAATTGCTTTGGGTCAAACGAAACCCGGTCTTACCGGTTTCATTGTTTTATATTGGACTAATTGGCACTCTGCTAGCGATATCCGTTCTAAATCAGGATTCTTTTTGGAAAGTGGAA
>DATCLA010000221.1:0-1705 GCA_036564195.1 Bacillota bacterium | reverse complement strand
AGTCTAGACCGTCCTAGCGATTATTTTGCGGGAGGTGAAATGAATGGTCCGCCGGAAAAGTTATTGTAAAATAATCGGATTGCTGCTTTTGATGCTATTTTGGCCGGAACTTGGCTATGCTCACGACTATTATGTTAAAAGGGAAACCCAAAAATGGGTTTATGATACTATGGCTATTTTTGCCCGGCAGGGTTACATCGGTAACTATCCTCAGGCATGGGTAGAGTCCGGTCATGAACTATCCCGGTTTGAAATTGCCTTTTATATTAAACAGTTTGTTGAGCGACCCAAACTGGGTGACCAAACCAAAGTCCAACTGCCACCGGAAACCGCCGTTTCATTCCAAAAGTTGCTGGTGGAATTTGAAGGGGAACTGGCAGCTTTAGGAATAAAAACTACGGAGATTTACGATATCAGCCCCAACTTGGTGGCGCCGGATCAAAAAAACTCTGATTACCAGGATATCGACTTAATTTTAAAACCGGACTCCGGCGGGGATTCAGCTGCGGACCTTCCTTATTACTATTATGGTCAATATTATAATGCGTCACAACGCAAATCCTTCCTGTTTTTACCGGCAGAATATGTCAATTCGCGGGACTTGGATTTATTAGAAGGAGACTTAGATAACGTTAATATTGTCTATCCGAATAATTCAAGCGATCAGCAACTCTTCGTAGTGGTAAAAGGTAACCTGCCTCTGGCGGATCAGGAATTAATTACAGGATATTTTATGTTTCCCATTGACGGACCGGGCCAAATCGAAGGGAAAGCCAATTTTGAGTTAGATCGTAAAGTATTAGCCCTCCTGGATGAGATTAAACAACTGCAACACATTGAAAATTTATGGCGGTATGAAGGTTCTTTGCCACTAAATGATTATTTGAAGCTCAACAGCAAGATCCAGAAGAATTTGTTATGGGATCAGGTGCAATCGGGAATCCAAATTGGCAGTACGTTGATTTTTTCCGATACCACCACCTTAAATTCAAAGTATGAGGCAAATCAATTCGGGTTACCTTCTTACAGCCTGCGTCAGTCAACCCCGGTTGATTGGGATCTTCTAAAGCAGGGTAATCCGGATTTGTACCAGATCAATATTAAGGGAATGATGAATTTAAACCCGCAAACCTCCGTCTACGGCGAAATCGATCTATTATATAGCGAGACTCGGGAAAAATCTCTTTTTGAAGGATTGATGCCTCCTAAAGTAAAGTACAGCGCGGGAGTTAATTATCAAATGAATGATTATTGGAAGTTCTTATCATATCAATCTTTTGTTAATTCACGGAATGAGTTAAAGTCGGAATTACTAAGTACCACTTCATTCGGAGTAGAGTATAACGATTGGATTACCTTGTGGCTGGCTTATCAGATGTTAGACTTCAAGAGCGATCCCACTGTAACCGGTGTACTTTCGTTTCGGTTTTAAAGGAGGAAATCCATGAAGCATAGGTCTTGGTTAGGATTAGTTTTGATCATGGGAATGACTGCTATCGGGATTGGAATTCTTCCGGTAGCAAAGGCAATGGAAACTTCAACCCGCAACCCTCTAGACTGGTTGGACAAGCTGGAAACCGATGTCTTAGGCCAGCCCGTTCCGGGTAATCTGATGGAACGTTTAGCCGGATTCGAAGAGAAGCTGGTCGGCCGGGTTCGTGACGGCAGCCTGGCGCAGCGTTTAACCTATCTGAATAATCTGGTA
>DATCLA010000220.1:0-14652 GCA_036564195.1 Bacillota bacterium | reverse complement strand
GTTTAACAATGGGCAATCTACCGGAGGATGCGGACAAGGTAATTGCCGAGTTTAAGGCGCAGACCGGTCGGGGGATTACTAAAGGCCATTATTTTAGAGGTGTTGATTAATTCCCTCGCGACAGCTAGCCGATACCACAGGAGATCCCGGAGTTTAAAATATGCGTTTACACTATGGAATAATTATGATAAAATTGTTTTTAGGTTTATTCCGGAACATATAATCCGGCAATAGGCTCAAGTAACCCCTGGCTGGGAAGTTCGATACTCCGACGAAGTTCGCGGCAGGAGGCGTTTTATTAAAGGAGGTGACTCGATGTTAACTAACGAACGTAAAAAGGCCATTATCAGTGAATATCAGATTCATGAAGGTGATACTGGTTCGCCTGAAGTGCAGATTGCCATTTTGACGGAACGCATTAATTATTTGACCGAGCATTTGAAGATTCATAAGAAGGACCATCATTCCCGGCGGGGTCTGTTAAAAATGGTCGGCCAACGGCGGGGCCTGTTAAATTATCTCATCAATAAAGATATTGAGAGGTACCGGGCAATTATTGAGAGACTTGGTCTCCGGAAATAAAAAGAAAAGCGGGTTGCCCGCTTTTCTTTCTTATATAATAAAAGCTAACCTTCGGCAATGCTGAAGCTAAGCGTGAACCCGGACTGTACTTTAGAAACGTTTTTATTAACGGTTTTCTGGAATACTATGTTTGGGGATTTTTAAGGTTTAAGGAGGATTAAAATATGCAAAAATGGGAGATGACCTTAGGGGGCCGGCCGTTAGTGATAGAGTACGGTAAAATGGCCAAGCAGGCCAACGCGGCAGTTTTGGTCCGCTATGGCGACACAGTGGTCTTGGTTACAGCAGTAATGGCGTCCCAACCCCGGGAAGGCATTGATTTCTTCCCGCTGTTAGTGGATTATGAAGAAAGGTTATATTCGGTTGGCAAAATACCAGGCGGATTTATCAAACGGGAAGGACGGCCGGCGGAAAGTGCTATTTTGGCTGCCCGGATGATTGACCGCCCGATTCGGCCCCTATTTCCCGAGGGATTTCGCAATGATGTCCAGATAGTAGCAACAGTTTTATCGGTAGAGCCGGATAATGAACCCAGTCTGGCCGCGATGATCGGTGCTTCGGCAGCTTTACATATTTCCGAGATTCCGTTTTTAGGGCCAATTGGCGGCGTTAAAGTGGGCCGGGTGAATGGGGAGTATGTGATTAATCCCACTGTTGCCCAGATGGAAAAGACGGATATGCAGATTACGGTAGCCGGTACCAAAGACGCGATTATGATGGTGGAAGCTGGTGCCAAGGAGATTAGCGAAGCTGAAGCTTTAGAAGGAATCTTGTTTGGACATTCCGTAATCAAAGAAATTGTCGCCTTTATCGAAAAGATCCGGGAAGAGGTCGGTAAACCTAAAGTGGAAGTCACCCTGTTCGAACCGAATCCCGAGATTGAACAGGCAGTGCGGGAATACGCTGCCACTAAATTGTCCGCCGCGATTAAAACCGAAGAAAAACTGCAACGGGAAGAATTGATTAATCAGGTTCAGGAAGAAACGCGACAACATTTTGAAGCAACTTTGGCTGAGGAGTATCCCGCAGTCCAAAGAGATATTAATGAAGTTCTGGAAAATATGGTTAGGGAAGAAGTCCGGCGGATGATTGCGGTGGATAAGATTCGTCCCGATGGGCGAGGCTTGTCGGAAATCCGCCCAATCACCTGTGAAGTCGGAGTACTCCCCCGAACCCACGGGACGGGACTGTTTACCAGGGGCCAAACGCAGGTTCTGACTGTCTGTACTTTAGGAAGAATCAGCGAGGAACAGATTCTGGACGGTTTAGGAGAAGAAGAATCCAAACGTTATATTCATCATTATAATTTCCCTTCATACAGTGTAGGTGAAGTCCGGCCGCTGCGTAGTCCGGGACGCCGGGAGATCGGGCACGGCGCCTTGGCGGAAAGAGCTTTGCTGCCGGTAATCCCTTCCGAAGAAGAATTTCCCTACACAATCCGTTTAGTCTCAGAGGTGCTGGAGTCGAACGGTTCATCTTCCCAAGCAAGTGTTTGCGGGAGTACTTTAGCGTTAATGGATGCGGGGGTGCCGATTAAAAAACCTGTCGCCGGTGTGGCTATGGGTCTTTTAAAATACGGCGATGATTTTGCCATCCTCACCGATATTCAAGGACTTGAGGACCACTATGGTGATATGGATTTTAAGGTTGCCGGCACTAAGGACGGAATTACTGCAATCCAGATGGACATTAAGATTAAAGGTATCGGTCGGGAGATTCTCTCTCAAGCCCTGGAACAGGCCAGAGTGGGACGGCTCTTTATTTTGGACAAGATGTTGGCAGTAATCAGTAAGCCCCGGCCGGAACTTTCACCCTATGCGCCTCGGATCATCACCTTTGACATTGATCCGGACCGGATTCGCGATGTGATTGGACCGGGCGGCAAGATCATCCGGAAGATTATTGAGGAAACCGGTGCGGAAATTGATATTGAGGACAGTGGACGGGTCTTTATTGCCGCAGCCGACGCTAAGGCTGGAGCCAAAGCGCAGGAGATCATCAAGCGCTTAACAGCCGATGTCGAAGTGGGCGCTACCTACATGGGGAAAGTTACCCGTCTGATGAATTTTGGCGCCTTTGTGGAGATATTGCCGGGAAAAGAAGGATTGGTGCATATTTCCCAGTTAGCCAAGGAACGGGTTGCCAAAGTAGAAGATGTAGTTAATGTCGGCGACGAAATTATGGTCAAGGTGGTGGAGATTGACAAACAGGGCCGGATCAACCTCTCCCGCAAAGTGCTCTTAGGCGGAGATGAAAAGCAGGAGAATCATAGCTGATTAATTCGAGTTGTTGATTTAAGCGGTTTCATAATTACATTTAGTAATATTTAATACAATATATGGCGCCCGGATTATTCTATCAATATATTGTATTCAAATGGACATTTGGGGATTATGAAACTCGCTCAATTAAGACTAGCAGGAAAGCCTTCCGGTTTGGGAGGTTTTTTATTTTATCTAATTTCAAATTAACCTTATTCCATTACCACTGGGCGCTGTTATTTACCGCTCAATCCCGGTTTACCTTGTCACCATAAATCAGCATTCATCTGGGTTTATTACGGAAATATCTCCGTTACTTCTTCAATTAATTGAATCCCAAAAAGATCACATAAAAACTTGACATAAAATATTGGTAAAGTTATAATTTTTTTGTAACATATTAACATATATGTTACAAAAAAGGAAAGGAGAGTGTAATAATGAAAGGTTTAAAGCTATTGGGTAAGGGGACGTTATGTTTGTTGTTGGGTGTCATGTTCACGCTGTTCTTGGCAAACTCTGTCTTAGCGTCTGAGTTGGTTCCTGCCAAGATCGAAAAGTTTGTTACCGATTCACCGGTGATTAGGTCCGGCGCTACCGCCAAACTTTATTGGAAGGTTAGCGGCGCTAGTCACATTGAGATTATCGGGATCGAAAAATCGGATGAATTAGACCTGCCTTTAGAAGGTTCAATTGAAGTTTGGCCGCTGACTACTACCTCTTACATTCTGGTCGCTTATGGTCTCGACGGCATCGTGATTAGTAAAGCACTTACAATTAATGTTGACGTCAAAGGCGAAGTGCGGATTGAGTATTTCAAAGCTACGTCCACTCAAGTTACCCCGGGAGAAACGGTAATGCTCTCCTGGAAGGTGGTAAATGGTACGAGTGTGCGAGTTATTGGGATTAGTCCCAAAGATGACGAATTTTTACGTCCGATTGAAGGCGCTACTGAGGCTTGGCCGGAAACGACAACCACCTACCTGTTGGAAGCAATCGGTTACAAAGGGGAAGTTACTAGTGCGGCGATTACTGTAAATGTGAAAGATGCCCCGAAACCACAGATTCTGAGCTTTACTGCAAGTAAAACCGAAATTCGCCGGGGGGATATGATCACTCTCAATTGGAAGACTGAAAACGTAGTAGGTTGCGAGATTGTTACCAGTAGTGGCGCTAAATTACCTAACCGGCCTCCCAACGGTTCCATTGCAGTAACGCCGAACACGACCACAACTTTCACTTTAATTGCCCGTGATGCCACTGGCGCCGAGGCTAAAGCGGAAGTTACGATTACCGTAAAATAAAACGATAAACCTAATATTTCAGTTGATACAGGGGCAGTCTTAAAACTGTCCCCTGTTAAATTCTGATAATCATAGGCAAATCAGGGGGCAATTTGATGAGAATGATTAAAAATCGCAAAGCGGGTGGCAGCGTGACATTGGTCTGCATCATGATATTAGTGCTGGCCTTAACAAATATCAGGGTGAAGGCAACCGAGAAATTTAACGGCCCTTTCAGTGATCTTGCTGTTGCGGCTGTAGAACCAGTCCGTGAGTTCGCCACCGGAAAATTATATAAGGTTAAATATACTGATCACAGTGTAGCGCAGCTGATTGTTTTCAATAACGGCAAAAGTGAAACTTACGACCCGGAGAAACATGATCAATTATTTCAAAAGGCTAAAATATCCCCAAAACTCCAAAACTGGTTGGACAATTCGAAAACTGAAGACCTCATTACGGTAGCCATCTGGATTACCGGTATTGACAATCAAAAAATTGCTCAAGCGGTCAAAGAGGAACTGAAGATTGTTGATCTTAAAAAGGAAAGTAAGGAGAAGCTTAACTTATACCTTACAGAAAAGCGTTTAAAAGCTAAAGATGAGTATAAACTGAAAAACCAAAAGTTTGCTGTTAGGTATGTAAACCGGCAGCAGGAAGCGGTGGTTTTTACCAGTGGTTATGCACCGTTTATCATTGTCAAGCTGGAAAAGGAAGACATTGCAAAATTAGGTGAAGACCCGGAAGTAACCACGGTTGACTTATTTAAAAACGCTGTCAAAGAGGATGAAGTTACTTACAGTATTCCGAATATTACCGCCAATTACACCAGGGATACCCTCAACCTCAAAGGAAACGGGGTCAAAGTCGGGGTGGTGGAAAGCGGTTATGCGGATAAGACCAATGCCCAACTAGCCGACAGAGACATCATCTTTGATGTTCCGGACAGTACCGCCCGAACCAGATTGTCGACTCATGCCACCATTGTTAGTAGCCTGATTGTTGGTAAGACACAAGGGATAGTACCATTAGCCACTTTGTATGTAGTTGCCGCTTTAACACGCCTGCAGGATTACCAGAAGATTGAGTGGCTGATTGATCAGGGAGTGACGGTGATTAATTACAGTGCCGGCTATAGCGATCAGCGCGGTGAATATTCAGATATGGCTAAATGGATCGATCATTTGGGAAATCAACACCAGGTGCATTTTGTTAAAAGCGCCGGCAATGCCAATGGTTCCAATTATTTAATCTCCGATCCCGGCATGGCCTATAACGCGATTGTGACAGGTTCCATTTACGATCACGATTCCGCCAGAGAACCTTATTGGAATGATGATACTTTATCCACTTTTAGCTGTTATGCTGAAAACTCCGGGGGATATAAACCGGACTTGACTGCTCCGGGTCAGGGAATCAGTGTTGCCGGCTACAGCAATTATAACGGCACCAGTTTCGCTGCTCCTCATGTAACTGCAGTATTGACACAGTTACTTGAGTACCGCAGCAATTTGATTACAAATAACTCACTATTGAAAGCGATCTGCGCCGCTGGTACCTTCCACCGGACGGCCACTGATTATGGCAGTTACTCCTTAAGTCCCTACTATTCCAACCAAGAAGGCGCGGGAGTGGTTGATGCCAAAACTGCCTACGATATTGTTGCCAATTCAACTTATGCCGATCTGGAGTTAACCACCGCTCAGTTTCCCTACGAAATGACTATTAATGTTGCTGCGGCCAACCGGCCGGTCCGGGTCAGTCTGGCCTGGTTGAAACAGAATAATGTCGTAACGGGTTCACATCCGGGAGCAACAGTAACTGAAAATAACTTATCCGACCTCGATCTGGTAATTTACGGACCCAGCGGAAACTATGTAGCCGGTTCGATGTCGGCAGGTAACAATCTGGAGTTGGTGGAGTTTGTCCCGAGTACAGCCGGGACCTACCGGATTCGGGTTAATGGTTATGCAATTTATAATAGCACTGAAATAATTGGTTTGGCTTGGCATCAACGGTCGAATTAGAATGGGAGGCAGAAGGGTGAATAAGAAGCGGTTTTTAGCCAGTCTACTTATAATGGCAATCTTAGGTATACAAATAATCAACCCCTGTATTGATGCTTGGGTGGGAGAAAACAGTACTCCTGACGAAGGGGTAATTCAAACCCTGCTTCAAAAGACTTTAGTTACAAAAATGATCTTTGAGGGCGGGAATGAAAACTGGTCTTGTACTTATAAAGTAGTGGATACCATCATCAAAAGCGGCGTGGTGGTTGAGCCGGTCCCGAACAAATTTGTCTTAATTCCCAAGCTTTTGGAGAATGCGTATTATGATTATACCAGGAAGTTCAGTTTCTTTGTCTCTTACAGCAAGGCCCAGTTTTCCGGAGAACATTGGTTAAAGACGGGGGAGGAGTTTATAGTTGAATCCAATGCCCCGGCTCCGGACCCACGTGAGAGCATTCAGGTAAAAGTAGTTGAATGGGGTAAAGAAGAACAGTTTATCCTGGTGAACATAATTCCGGCTAATGCCATCACTCCGGAAACGGCGCTTCGCAAGGCTTTAGAAGTCTATTATCGTACTTACGGTATCTACCCGACTGCCGACTTTACTTTTACGATTGAATATTATGATCAGCAGTATTGGTTGGTAAGCTACGATGACAATGACGGTATTGGCGGTAAAGGAGTGCTGCTGGTTGATGCCTTTACCGGCGAACCCGGCGAGATTAAAGAGGACGAATAAACCGGTTTACAATTCAATAATCCTTCATTTTAATACAATATATTGATCAGACGAAACCGGCTTCGCCACCATATTGTGTTGTGGTAAAATAAACTAAATTAAAACCACTTAAATTCATAAGCTGAGCTAAATCCGGTTTAGTTCAGCTTATGAATGAATATCTTCCCTAGCCCTCTGTCCCTTCTTACATTTTCTTCCAAGTATAAATCCCGTTATTTTGAGAAAAGTCACTTAAAAATCGTTCCCGGTCAAATCGTTGCCGGAGTTTCCGTTCCAATTTTCTGAGAAAGCGTTCTTTAGGCCAGGGTAGTTTTTCGACATAAAATTGTAACCCTACTTGCCAAAAGTCTTGAGGCCAACTGAGCAGGACCCACATCACCTGCAATTCTTCCCGGGACAGCGGTGCGGTTTGATGATACTGAGTTAAAATGTACTTTCCGAGTTCACTGTTCCAGGCAAGATATTTTAAATTACGGACCAATAGGTTGACTAAATCGTGAATTCTCAGGTCGCTCAGGCAATAGTCAAAGTCGACCATGATGATCTGTCCCGCAGTGGTCCGCAACAGATTCCGGTCTGAGTAGTCATGATGGCAGAAACTGCGTTCCCGGGCGGCGGCTGCAGCTACCTCTGGGTAGGGGGATTTAAGCAACCATTGGTAACTGAGGTTGGCCTGGCGGTAAAATGGTTCAAAGTGGCGCAGGTAGAGTCGGCTGAACGGTGAGTTCTCGCTGTCGGCCCGGGCTAAATCACGGAATGTCTGTAACTCCCGGATCCGCTTTTCCCATTTAGCCGGCCAATCCAGCCAGACTGTCCGAGTACTGGGCCGGGATGGTTGGAAACCGCGGCTCTTCAAATGAAAGATGGCCAGA
The DNA here is from genome assembly GCA_036564195.1 of Bacillota bacterium. Taxonomy (GTDB): domain Bacteria; phylum Bacillota; class UBA4882; order UBA8346; family UBA8346; genus DATCLA01. Next base: position 6,906 of record DATCLA010000220.1, on the reverse strand, counting down.
AGGCGGCAGGCCTGTTGGAGATCGGTCAGGACTTGAAAGTCCAATTCGGTGGCATCGTACCAATCGGTCAATACATAGCGGTCTGCGCCGTTTTGGACAAAGGGTTTGCCGTCCCGGTCCAACCGAAAACGAGGTACGGTTGGAAATCCTTGTTGCACTAAATATTCCAGGGCTTCATGGATGAAATAGAGACTGGCGGCGTTAAGTTTGGTCTTTTTTAAGTATTTGGGTCCCTGGGAAGTTTCCAGCTGCCAGACTTTCCGGTGCGGACAGGCAGAGAGAATCTGCAAACCGTATCCCTGAGCCAGGGTGGCAGATACTGCTTCATCCAACCGGCCGCCGTTTGGGGATTGCGTAGCCATTTTGGGAAGCACTCCTAATGGTAAGATTCGAAATCAACTTCAAACTGAGCTAATTGATACTTATTGCCGAGATATTTTTTTAACTTATGTAATTCCCGTTCGGGACTATGGTGATTGTGTTTTTCAAAGTGACGGTTGGCCATACGCCAGAATTTTTGCGGGAAATAGAAGACAGCTTTCATTACCTCCAGTTCGCTCTGGTTTAAACTGTTGACTTCTTGATAAGCATCGACTAAAAGTTTAGCTACCGGATAACTCCAGTTATATTTCTTTAAGACGCGGCGGGTGAATTTGATCAAATCCATAATCGGCAGGTCGAGACGACAGCTGTCGAAATCAATCATAAACAACTGGTTTTGGGGAGTGACGATGAAGTTACGGGCTGCCGGATCGCCATGACAAAAAGTCTGCTGCGACTGAGCCAGGGCAACTAATTGCTGATAATCGCTGTTTTTTAGTTTATAGATCGCCCGTTCGGCCATTGGTAGAAAAAACGGCAAACTAACCAAATATTCTTGGGCAAATGGGTCATCCGGCGAATGACGGGCAATTTCACCATAATCCAACAGTTGTTGATAGCGTTCTTCAAAATGTTGGAGACATTTTCCAATCAGGTTGCGCATGTTGGAATGGGGCGGCGGTGTAAAACCGGCTGATTTATTGTGAAACTCGGCTAAGATCTTGCCGGCATCGGTTAATTCATTCAGATTACTGAAATCACTTTGTCGGCCTTCAATCCAGTTAAACAAAGAATAGGCTTTACCGCCGTGACAGATGTAGGTAGTACCGGTGAGAGTCGGAATTAAGGGAACCATTTTCCGGAAACCGTTTTGCACTAGATGGTTAATGGCATGATGGACAAATTTTAAGCGCTGAATGTTTAAAGGGGATACTTTTAGATTTTTATAACCACGGTTAGTTTTAACTTTATAAACATCTTTGATCTTTACCCACTTTAAAGCCATTAAGCCCCAGTGGGAGATGATTCTGCAAATGTCCTGATTTTGCAGCTTGCTCATGGGACACCCCCGATCGCTATTTTTGCGGCAATTCCCTGAACCAGTGTTGCAGTAGTTTTACCCGTTGCGGTTCGGCGTGGATAAGCTCCCACAGCCGGCTTTGAAAATGTCTTTCACTCCATTGCAGCGATTCCTCAAAACGTTGACTACACAAACGCCAAAAAGCCCGTGGAAAACAGAGTAAACCGGGGAGAAATTTAAACTCTTCCGTTGCTTGGTTACGGCAGCCCCGGTAACTCTCAAACAATGGGGCGATAAGTTCATAATCCCAACAGTTGGCCTGCAACGCCCGGCCGATTAGTAGTGCCCATTCATTGAGTAAAACCCCGATTCTGGATAGTTCAAAATCAATTAAATACCAGTTCTGGTTGTGAATGATGATATTACGCGGCGCCGGGTCATTGTGGCAAAACCCCCTGGCAGCGCTGCCAGTAAGCCAGACATCATATTTTAATTCCTTTAAATACTTAAGGCTCAGTTCAGCCTGGGTTAAGAAGTGCCCGCTCCAAGTGGCCAGGGAACGGTCAATCCGGTTGGGATTGTGGTGGTCCCGGATCCGAGCGGGCAGGGAAGCTAAGAAACGGGTCTTGGCTTGAAGTTCTTCCCAAGGATCCGGGGCGGGGTTAAGGACGAGCAAATCCGGTGGCAAGGCGACTGAATGTAACCTGCCCCACAATTCGGCAGTTTTTTTCAGCTGGTTAAGATTGGTGAAATCAGGATTAGTTCCGGATAACCAAGGCGAGACAGTAAAATGCTGCTGGCGGAAGATCATGAAAGGCCGGCCGTCTCGAGCGGTCAAAAAGGGGAGCAGACCCCGAAAACCTGAGCCGGCAATTTGGCAAATTTGCCGGTGAATGCTGATGAGCTGTTGGGAGTCACAGCGCATTCTTTTTAAGCAGAATACTCCCTGGGCGGATATCAGCCGCCAAACACCATGAAAAGGTTTGATTGCCGAAACGGTCAGGCCGTATTCACTGTTTACTGCTGCTTTTAACTGCTCCATCATCTTCACCTGTGGTTTGAGATTGATTCCAGGATTGCTAATAACATATGTAATCGGGGCCGAAAGTGACACGCCGACCGGTAGGAATGGGTTAAACGGGCTAGCTTGGAAGGGTACGTACCGGTACCATTTGGGTTAGGATGGAATATCCTATAACCGGAGGTGCTTTTGGAATGGGCAATCCGTTTAAATATTTCAAAAAATTGGACCAAAAGATCTTTGTCATTGTAATCACATTGGAACTCGTTAAAACATTGGTCTTTCCCAATCCGGTGGACATCTTGATCTTAATCGGCTTGATTATTGTCTTTTTGGGGTGGTTCGGGGATGATTTTTATTAAAACGGCTCCGGCATTTCCGCCCATTCTGCAAAAAGCCTTCTTGCCGGGTACGGTAACTTCAGTTACTAACTGTCGCCGTGCCTATCAGGTTCAGACTTTAGAAGATGGTTCTTTCATTGTTAAACCACTGCGAATCAGTGCTCAACAGGCATTTTTGACTGCGACGCTGCTGAAGGGAGCAAGTGACTGCCCGGTTTTACCGCGTCTTTTCCAAACAGCGGATTATCCCTATTATTTTTGGGATCACCGCGGCAGGTATTTAATTACCTGTGCCATCCCCGGACGGGAAGCCGATTATTGGGAAGACAGGGATTTAACAGCGGCAATACTGGGAATGGGAGAATTTCACCGCTATACCCGGCAACTGATAACTGAGAAACCGGCCGTTTGGAATTGTTTACGTTATCAACCCCTTGCAGAGTGGGAACGCCGTTACAACGAGATGGAAAGATGCCGCAATCGGGCGATTCAAAGTCAAGACCATTGGAGTAAACAGTATCTGAAACTTTGGTTCTATTTCAGTGATCAGCTTTACCAAGCGCTAAGAGAGTTAAAGACAGTCAGCCGTGGCGGTCCAGAAGTAATTTGTTACCATGACTGGGCGCATCATAATGTAATCATTCAAAACGGCTTGGCTGCTCTGGTTGACTTTGATTATATGCTGGTTGACCGGGCGGTCCACGATAAGGTGAATTTGATTGCGCGGTATTTACGGTTATATAATTGGTCCAAGGAAGCATTGTTAAAAATTATCTGGAAGTTTGACCGGTATTATCCCTGGTATCCGGAAGAATTAAAGCTACTCCGGATTTACCTGCTGTTTCCCTACGATTATTGGATGCTTGGCCGCCAGTATTATCTGGAGAAGCAGCCGTGGAGCTTCAAATATTATCAAGACCAATGGGACCGTAAAGTTGCGCCCTTTCGGGAACGGGAAAAGCTTCTGAAACTACTTGAGGAATTTTAAGATCAAAGCTAACCTAAATGATAAATTTCTAACTGTGTATATCCTAAAATCTGGATCTGAACTAATTACTGAAGAATGGAATTTATTTTATCAAGGAAGGAACATCTTCAAGTTCAAATAAACTTTTAATACAATATATGGTGTCTGGATTGGATTATTCTATCAATATATTGTGTGAAATGAAGGATATGGAAATTAGGAAACTCACTCAATTGGTAAATACATTAATTAATTAATTAAAAGGGGTTGTTACGGCATTGTTCATTGCTGATTATAAACACAGACAAGGGGGAAGTTACGGTCGGTGGCTCAGTGTGGATCTTCATGTGCACAGTATCTATTCGGGCGGTTCTTTAACACCGCTGGAAATTTTGAATCTGGCTGATTCAGCCTTTTTAGATGCGGTAGCCATCAGCGATCATAATGAGATCCGGGGTGCAGTTGAAGGACAGATTATTGCCGGGGCAACCCCACGTTTGCCGCTGGTGCTTAGTGCGCAGGAGATATCGGCTGGGGATCATTGTCATTTTTTATTGATAGGAAGCACTGAAGCTCAGGCTGATACCGGTCGGGCGAAGCTTCCCCTGATTTTACAGGCCCATCGCGAGCAAGGGGGCATTGTTTTTTTAGCACATCCCTGGACGGCCTTACGGCACAACTGGTTTCGCGGCTTTTGCCGGGAGTTGGTTACTGCTGGCTTAATGGATGGGATGGAACTTTGCAATGCTTCAATTTTAGATTTAGCCCGGAGTGCTGCCCCGGTGATTCGTGGTATTTGGGAAGAATGGTTGCTTCCCTATAATTTGGCAGCAGTTGGCGGTTCCGACTATCATTACCGAAATAAAGGGCGGGTGCTGGGGATGGGCCGGACCTATTTAAAAGTATTTGAACCGGGTGAAAACGGACTGTTGGAAGCGTTGCGTAATCGCCGTTGTGTTGCCGGGTTGTTTAGTGAAATCGCGCTAGAATTTCCGGAAACCGGCGGAGAAAGTAGGTTTCTTTTGGGTCAGGAGCCTTGGCTGGGTGATCTGAAAGCGTTGCTGGAGCGGTTACAGGTCAGGATCGTCGAACGAGAACGGATTGACCCCGGACCGGCCCGGTTTCTAAGGCAACTGCTTTCTGCCGGCCATTTTCAAGCGGCTGCCGATTTGTTGGGTTGAAAGTGACTGCTGTTTGATAGGTGGTAAAAAACCACAGGTTCGAACCAGTAATGTAACATAATGTTACATTATGATAATTTATAGGCATATCTGGTAAAAAATAAATAATTTACCGATGATTATTAGAAAGAAACATTTTGTAGTAGAATGACATAAATTAACATTCGGTTTAAAAAATATCAAATCTCAAGAAAAAGGTATTATCAAAAAGAGGAAATATGACGATGATGGAGAATAGAAAATGAAAAGTGGTGGCTTGTGGGGGAAAGTGGAGAAGAAAGGTACTGGTGGGTTCAATTATGTTTATGGGGGAATTCCAACACTCATTGGATGACAAGGGACGTCTGATTATCCCGGCTAAGCTCCGTGACGGCCTGGGTGAGAAGTTCATTGTTACCCGGGGATTGGATAACTGTCTGTTTGTGTACCCCATGGACCAATGGAAAGTATTGGAGGAAAAGATTAAGGAATTACCTACTTCCCACGCGGATACCCGTGCTTTTGTACGCATGTTTTTTTCAGGCGCAGTTGAGGTCGAATTAGATAAACAAGGCCGCATTGTTATTCCTCAGCACTTACGGGACCATGCTCGAATTGAGCGGGATGTCTATGTGATCGGGGTCTCGACGAAAGTGGAGATTTGGGCGAAGACTGTTTGGGAACAATATTCCCTCCAGGCGCAGCAGTCCTATGAAAATATCGCGGAAACCATTATGGATATTGGGATATAATAGAAGGTAAAACTTTAGAGGTGTAGCCAAAATGCCAGAATTCCGGCATCAAACTGTTCTGCCCGAAGAAGCAGTGGACGCTTTAAAAATTTGCCCTGAGGGCGTTTATATCGATGCGACTCTGGGCGGCGCCGGGCACGCGCTAAAAATCGCTGCTGCCATGGATGAAACCGGTCTGCTGGTTGGCATTGACCAAGATCAGTTAGCGATTAGCGCGGCACGGGAGCGGTTACGCGGGGTTAAACCACGAGTAGAACTCTTCCACCGTAATTTTCAGGATCTGCAGCAGATCCTGAACGAATTGGGAATCGACAGGATTGACGGAATCTTGTTTGACCTGGGAGTATCTTCCCCTCAGCTTGATGCAGAAGAACGGGGTTTCAGCTATAAGGGTAATGCTCCCCTTGATATGCGGATGGACCAGTCACAGCCTTTTTCTGCCGCACATCTGGTTAATACGGCGACAGTGGCAGAATTGAACCGGATAATCCGGGATTATGGTGAAGAACGTTGGAGTAGGCGGATCGCCCTCTTTATCGACCGGCGGCGAAGAGAGAAACCCATCGAAACCACCGGGGAACTTGCGGAACTGATTAAACAGGCAATTCCGGCAGCCGCCCGCAGAAAGGGTCCGCATCCAGCCCGCCGGACTTTTCAGGCTTTACGGATTGCGGTTAACCGCGAATTGGAAGTTTTAGAAAAAACGTTGGGACAGGCTATTCAATTGTTAAAACCCGGGGGACGGATTGCCGTAATTTCCTTTCATTCACTGGAAGACCGGATCGTCAAAAATACCTTTGCCCGGTTTGCAAAAGGTTGTCAATGTCCGAGCAGTTTTCCGGTTTGTCAATGCGGTCAGGTTTCCGAACTGGAGATTATAACCAAAAGACCGATAGTCCCCTCAAAAAACCAGTTATTGGAGAACCCTCGCGCCAGGAGTGCCAAACTAAGGGTGGCTGAGCGGAAGGGTCTAATCATAAAGGGTGGTGCATAAATATGGCATTAGCAGAAAAAATTCAAAAGCCGGAAGTTACGGCTGTCACCGCTTGCGCCCCAAAAATCCGTCCTCGACCGAAGCCCAAACAGCAATGGGCCCTGGCAGCAGCGGTCATGTTGTTCGGCCTAATTGTGGGTAATGTGATCATTCAAGGGCTTGTGGTTGAACGAAACTACCAGATCTCCTATTGGCAAAAACTGCTTAATGAGCAAGAACGGGAAATAGTTAAGGTAAAAATGGAGATTGCCAGTTTGGAATCGTTTGACCGGGTTCAATCGATCGCCAAAAATGAATTGGGAATGAAAACCGCAGGACCCCAAGACTAC
>DATCLA010000219.1:0-15253 GCA_036564195.1 Bacillota bacterium | reverse complement strand
ACCCTGACTATTTAAATCGCTGATCTCTGGCGTTGGCGCAGAGATTCAAAAAATAACGATGAACCCGTAAATCGGAGGTTAATTCCGGATGAAAGGCGGTCGCCAGCAGGTTACCCTGTTGCGCCATTAAGACCTTCCCTTCCAGAGCGGCTAAGACCTTAACTCCCGCTCCGGTCCGGCTAATGAAAGGAGCACGAATAAAGATCCCGTGAAAATCTGGGGGTCCCAAGGCTTTAATCTCCAAATCAGCTTCAAAACTGGCAATCTGACGGCCAAAAGCATTTCTTTTGACTGCTATATCCATCAATCCCAACCGTGGTTGCTCACTGCCTTCAATTTCCGAGGCCAGTAAAATCAGACCGGTACAAGTGCCCATGATTGGAAAACCGGATTGTCCCAATACTTTTAAAGGCTCCAGCATCTGGTGGCGTTCGAGTAGCTTTCCGACTGTAGTACTCTCCCCGCCCGGAATAATCAGCCCTTTTACTGAAGCTAATTGTTGACGGTATTTAATTTCTACCGGTTCGGCTCCGCTGGCCCGTAGGGCATTCATGTGTTCCCTGACAGCGCCTTGTAATGCCAAAACGCCAATTCGCATCTTCTTTTCACTCCGTTTAGCTAACCAGTCGCTCAAAACCGGGAACGGTTGCATTAAGCAACAACCGCAACCCTTTACCAGCCACGGCCGGCAATCCGTTCCTCTGGTTTCATACTACCGACACTAATTCCCCGCATTGCCGTACCGATTCCTTTTGAAACCTCCGCCAGGAGCTTTCTGTCTTGAAAGTGGGCGGTAGCTTCGACAATCGCTTTGGCCCGTTTAGCCGGATTATCCGATTTGAAAATCCCGGAACCTACAAAAATCCCGTCGCAACCCAACTGCATCATCAAGGCCGCATCCGCCGGCGTCGCAATTCCACCAGCAGCAAAGTTAACCACCGGCAACCGGCCCAACTCTTTCACTTCCAAAACCAGTTCATAGGGTGCGTCCATCTCCTTAGCCAGGGTCATTAATTCTTCTTTCGAGGCGCTAACCACCCGCCGGATCTCTTCGTTAACAGTCCGGATATGACGGACCGCCTCCACCACATCCCCGGTTCCAGCTTCCCCTTTGGTCCGGATCATGGCAGCACCTTCGCCAATCCGCCGCAAAGCCTCTCCCAAATTACGGGCGCCGCAAACAAACGGAACTTTGAAGGCATGTTTATCGATATGATATAACTCATCCGCCGGAGTTAATACTTCGCTCTCATCAATATAATCAATCTCCAGCGCTTCCAGAATCTGAGCCTCAACAAAGTGACCAATCCGGGCTTTCGCCATCACCGGGATGGTCACCGCTTCCATAATCTTGATAATAATTTCAGGGTCGGACATCCGGGCTACACCGCCTTCAGCACGGATATCAGACGGAACCCGCTCTAAAGCCATTACTGCTACCGCCCCAGCATCTTCGGCAATCTTGGCTTGCTCCGGATTGGTAACGTCCATGATCACTCCGCCTTTGAGCATTTCAGCCAGTCCCCGTTTCACTTTTACAGTCGCTGTTTCCATATATAAAAACCTCCCCCTAATATCTTATCCTTAACTTATATATTTTACATCAATTCAAAATAAGCTGCAATAATATCTCAGTAAATTTTGGCCACCCAAAACCCAGCGTTTTAAGAGCCATTTTAAATAACCCTGATTGCGAACTGCGGACATGCCTGACTACAATAACCGCACAACAGACATTTATCCGGATCGATGACCGCTTTTCCGGCAATCAGCGTAATCGCCTGACTATGACAACTCTCCCGACACCTGCCACACCCTTTACAGTGAGGCTTCAGAACGATTGCCTTTTTATGGCGGCGACGCAAAGAGACCCGATAATCTTCGGTTAACGGCATACCGGCAAATAACCCTAAATTTGTCTTTAGCTCATCCGGGTGAATCATTCCCACCGCCACTACCGGAAGACCAACAGTTTCCCGGACAAATTTGAGGTTAAGTTCCAAATCGGCCAGCAAGTTACCACCGCCAAAAGCCTTCATCGCGTATACCCCTTTTCCGGTGGCTTGTACTAACCGGATTGCCTCAATCATTTCAGTCGTTCCACCTTCTAAGATCCCCAGCCCCGTCCGGTTAATGATTGGGAAAACCACATCAATTCGAGGATCCGCCGCTGCCTGCCGGACCGCTTTTACGGAATGAGTAGCTAAACCGCTACATTTAATATAGCCCTTGGCCTTATAGTCCAAAATCGCCTGTAATGCTTCTTCCCGATTAATCAAAGGGTTACTATCCCGGGAAGCATGTAAATGAAAGATGTCAATCCAATCCCGTTTCAGCTCGTTCAGGCTTTGTTCAATGGCCGCACACATCGGTTGATATTGAACCGCTGCGGACTTAGTCGCCAAAACCATCGGACCATCAAAACGATCTAACGCCCAGCGTATATGAGAGTAGGTCTGGTACATCTCCGCGCTGTCAATAAAGTTAACCCCCTGCCGTAAAGCATCTAAGATTAATTGACCGCCTTCCGCCACCGGCAGATTCGACTGTAACGGTCCCATCGGCAAAGTCCCGAAGCACAGTGCCGAAACCTTTAAACCGGTATTACCTAACTGAAAGTAATCCATGGCTTCAACTCCTTTTGAAAAATTTAGTCGGCACTTTGCAGCTTTTACTAAATAAGCTGCGTTAAAGAATAAGGGGGTGCTTATTTCCTAATTACTGCATAATATTGTAAAAATTTATATTTTTCAATTACTTTTTTAACACTGTTATCAACTGATTTTCTCTGTTTTTAGAGGTTTAGGACGACGTTTCGGATCACTCATCTTCTTTACTGCCAACGACCCGGGCCAAAGTTACCACATGATCATGGGGATCCAGCTTCATAATGCGTACTCCCTGAGTGTCACGGCCGGTCCTGGAAATACTGGCCACCTCAGTCCGGATAATAACGCCTTCGGCAGTGATCACCATCAGTTCATCATTATCCATGACTACTTTAACCCCGACCAATCCTCCGTGGCGCTCGGTAAGATGGATCGTCTTAATCCCTTTACCGCCCCGGGACTGAAGTCGGTATTCCGTTAAAGCGGTCCGTTTTCCGAGGCCGGTTTCGGAGATTACCAACAAGTCAGCATCCTCTCGGATAATATCCATACCCACTACCAAATCATCTTCCTCAAGGGTGATTCCTTTTACCCCACGGGTAGTACGACCGATCACCCGGACATCGGATTCGGGGAACCGGATCGCTTGCCCCATCCTGGTAACCATGATGACTTCCCGGTTGCCGTCGGTTAGTTTGACGTCAATCAATTCATCGTCAGCATCGAGATTAATTGCAATTAATCCGCCTTTACGAATAGTTTGAAATTCAGCCAAGGGGGTCCTTTTAACCACACCGTTACGGGTCCCCATAAAGAGGAAACAGTCCTCTTTAAACTCTTTAATCGGGATTACCGCGTTCACCCGGTCACCCGACTCCACTTGAATCAGATTAATTATTGCGGTCCCCCGGGCCTGACGGCCGGCCTCCGGAATCTCATAGCCCTTTAACCGATAGACCCGACCCCGGTTGGTAAAGAAAAGGATATTCTCATGCGTGGAACTGATAAACAGATGTTCCACAAAGTCCTCTTCTTTGGTTGACAAGCCGCTGATTCCCCGGCCACCCCGCTTTTGACTTTTATAGGTGGTTACCGGCTGGCGTTTGATATAGCCTAAGTTCGTAATGGTCACCACAATTTCCTCATCCGCAATCAAATCCTCGACAGCCAGCTCATTTTCGTCTAAGACGATTTCGGTGCGGCGCGGATCATTATATTTTTCCTTAATTGCCAGCAATTCTTCTTTTACTACTGCCATGATCTTCTGGACATCGGCCAACAGCCCCCGGTAGTAACTGATTAATTTCAATAATTCTTGGTATTCCGTTTCAATCTTATCCCGTTCCAATCCGGTTAAGCGCTGCAACCGCATGTCGAGAATAGCCTGAGCCTGCTTCTCACTTAATCCAAACTGCGTCATCAAACCTTCCCGGGCTACTTCAACCGTACGCGAGGCACGGATCAGCCGGATTACTTCATCAATATGGTCTAGAGCGATCCGCAAACCTTCCAAAATATGGGCCCGGGCTTCCGCCTTTTCTAAGTCAAACTGGGTACGCCTGGTAATGACCTCCCGTTGGTGATCCAGATAGTAACCCAGTACCTCTCGGAGTGACAGTATCCGGGGTTGGTTGTCCACCAATACCAGCATTATTACGCCAAAGGTCTGTTGGAGCGCGGTATGTTTATACAATTGGTTCAGTAGAATATTGGGGTTGGTGTCCCGCCGTAACTCGATGACAATCCGCATGCCGTTCCGGTCAGATTCATCCCGTAAATCAGTAATTCCTTCGATAGTCTTCTCTCTGACCAGCTGGGCAATTTGTTCAACCAGGCGGGCCTTATTTACCTGGTAAGGAATCTCCGTGACTACAATGCGATTTTTCCCGCCAGACAGCTCTTCAATCTCCGTTCGCGCCCGAACTTTAATTGAACCTCGACCGGTTAGATAGGCGTCCCGAATTCCGCTACGTCCCAAAATGATCCCGCCAGTCGGAAAATCCGGGCCCTTAATCACCTTTAACAATTCTTTATCATCAACCTCAGGATTGTCAATCAGCAGTACGGCGCCGTCGATCACTTCTCCCAGGTTATGCGGAGGGATATTTGTAGCCATCCCGACCGCAATTCCTGATGAGCCGTTTACCAGCAGATTTGGATAACGGGAAGGTAATACTACCGGTTCTTCAAGGCTTTCATCAAAGTTAGGACGAAAATCAACGGTCTTTTTATCAATATCTGCCAATAATTCCATGGCAATCTTTGCCAAGCGTACTTCCGTATAACGCATCGCAGCCGCCGAATCGCCATCCACCGAGCCAAAGTTGCCATGACCGTCGACTAACAACATCCGGGTTGAGAAATCCTGGGCTAACCGCACCATGGTATCATAGATCGCCGCATCGCCGTGAGGATGATAACGTCCCATAACATCACCAACAATACGGGCAGACTTTCGGTACGGTTTATCAGGCGTTGCTCCTGATTCATACATGCCGAACAGAATTCTCCGGTGAACCGGCTTTAGTCCATCCCGGACATCGGGCAAAGCCCGGTCAACAATGACACTCATGGCATAATCCAGGAAGGACTTTTTCATCTCCTCTTCCAGAACTACTGGTATGATTTTACCTTCCGCTATTTCAGCCATTATAACACCTCTTTACCATAATCAAACCAACCGGTCGAAACTGGCCCTTATTTCGTCAGGATCTGTACTTGTAATGGATCCGCCTTGCCTACTAAAACTTTGGTTGCTAAATCAAAAAAAAGCCCGGTATCGATTACTCCGGGTGTCTGATGCAACCGCCGGTCAATCTCTTTTAAATCGGCCCCGGGTTTAAACTGCGCATCAATCACAAATTGGCCATTATCCGTAACTACCGGTCCGTCTTTTTTGATTCCCAGCCGCAATGAGGGTTGTCCTCCCAACATTTTAATGATTGCCTGCACATAACTGAGGGCTGCCGGAATGATCTCCACCGGAACTGCAAATCCGGTCCCCAGGGCCGGTACTAATTTGGTTTCATCTACAATCAACACAAACTGCCGCGCCATTGCAGCCACCAGTTTCTCCCGGGTATGAGCGGCACCGCCACCCTTAATCGCGTTAAAAGAGTTATCCACCTCGTCGGCGCCGTCAATGGCCAAGTCTAACTCTGCGCAGTCCTGGATCTCCAGAGTCGGAATTCCCTGTTGGCGGCAGAGTAACCGTGATTGGAACGAAGTCGGTACTCCGGTTATTTTTAAACCTTCTTCGCGGACCCGACGGCCTAATTCGGCTATTAAAAAGGCAACCGTGGAACCGGTTCCGATCCCGCAAACCATCCCGTCCTGCACTAAAGCAGCAGCGGCGGTACCCACCAGCTGTTTTAGTTCTTTATTAGTATCGCTACTCTTCATCCTAAACTTTCCTTTCGGTTAAAATATGCAGCCGTATTTTCAACAATTTGTCGGGTCTGCTTAGCCCGGTTCATTGTATAAAGGTGGATTCCGGCCACACCGTTGACCACCAGGTCACTGATCTGATTAATGGCATATTCAATCCCGGCCTTTTCAAAACTGACCGGGTCAGTCTCATATTGATCGAAGATCCGCAACAATTTAGCAGGAATTAACGCCCCTGACAGGTAGACCATCTTCCGGATCTGTCTGCTGTTTAAAACCGGCATAATCCCCGCGGCAATCGGGACGTTAACCCCCAATCGCAGCAGACACTCTTGAAAATGATAGAACAACCGGTTATCAAAGAAAAGTTGGGTGATAAAAAAGTCAACCCCGGCCGCGACTTTATCCCGAAGGTAACCCCAATCTTCGTCCCAACGACTGCACTCCAGATGGCCCTCGGGATAAGCAGCTCCACCAATACAAAAGCGGCCTTCTTTTTTGAGCTGTCTAATCAGTTCAATGGCATGACGGTAATATCCCGGCCGGAATGGCTCTATCGTTGAGTCCTGCGGCAGGTCGCCTCTTAATGCCAAGACATTTTCAATGCCGTTCCGTTCTAAGCCAGCGATAATTGTATCAAGTTCCGCCGGTGAATGGCAGACACAGGTTAAATGAGCCATTGTCTCAATCTGAAAGTCCCGTTTAATCCGGGACGCAATCTGCACAGTGCGGTCCCGGTTGGAACCCCCAGCCCCATAGGTAACACTAATAAAGTCCGGCTTCAAGTCGTGCAGTTCTTTAACAGTTTCAAATACGGTTTCCAAAGGATAATCCGGTTTCGGTGGAAAGATTTCAAATGATAATACCGGTTTTTTCTCTCGGTAAAGTTCTCTTATGTACATTTTTGCCTTCTTTCCTACGATTTTAATTTGAATTATTAGATTTTCTCCGTTTATCTTGTAATTCCTTTACCAAAACCTCCTTTTTAGTTTAATTTTAAGATTGTTAAAAATGTTCCATCGTCTTTGTAAATGATTTTGTCACCAACTGCCGTGCCTTTTGGTAATCCTTAGTGACAATTGCCTGATAAAGAGCTTGATGATTTTGGAGAATCTGTTCCGGGCCCATTGCCGCCAAGGCTTTCTCCAACGGCAGGGAGAAAAGTTTCATCACAATCCGGCCAATTTTAATAAAGGAAGGGTTTTTACTCATCTCTAAGATCCGTAGATGAAATAGTTCATCCAGCCGTGGCAGGCTTTGCAGATCACCCTCCACCATCCGTGCTTCATACTTCCGCAAATGGTCAGCCAGATCCTGCAAGTCTTCAGGAGTTGCTTTAGCAATCGCCAGTTCTAATGCGCCCAGATCAAAGACCAAGCGTAACTCGTACAAATCCTGGCGGGAACCCTTTTCCAGCACTAAACCGAAGAGCAAGGAATTAAGCGAATGCTCCGCCATGCTTTGAACCAGGGCATAACCTGCTTCGGTTGCCTCCACCATTCCCAATACTTCCAAGACCATTAAAGCACTTTGCAATTCACTTTCAGAAACCCGTAACAACGCCGCAAAATCCGGTACCGGTGGTAATCTGTCCCCGGCTTTTAAGGTCCCCCGCAGTAGCATGGTGATGATTTGATCCAGTACGCTCCGGGTAACCCGGTTAACCTCTTTCACCGAAACCATTCTTTCTGTTCCTCCTCTTTTTTTTTGTAATACTTTAATAAAATCAATTACCATTGCTAACCTCCCATCCTCAACCGGATCGGATCTACCATATTCTTCCCTGAAATAATATCTCTAAATCATTTTACTGAAGATTGATCGCCTTAACGGGTTTGGGCCGGGATTAACTTTTCGGTCCAGCGCTTTTGTTTTAGATTTGTAATTTTAGTAATCCGCCATTTTTTACGTACCGGGTTTAAATAAAACCGGTCTTCCCTTGATAAATAATTGACCTCGTCGGCGGCGATTAATTTGATGGTATAATCGGCTTTATATTGAGCCGCTGTTGCCGTTTCCCGCTCTTTAGTCAGTTTGAACTCTTCCAGCACGACTTTAATGGCATTCTCTCCAGCTATGTTATATTCGGCAGCTTTCCGGGTAGCATTGATTACATGAATGTTGGCCATAATTTCAGACAGATTATCTTTAACCTTATATAAGGTATCATCAATTAAAGATACATTCACTGTTTTAATTCCTTCAAAATAATAGTTGACCACTTCTAACGGAGTAGTTTCTTTAGTAATCCGGCTATTTTTAGGAGTCAGAAAGAAGGATAGTAACAAAACAAGTACCACTGTAACCGCCGCAACTGCCATCCAGTGCTTCCGCCACCACAACCAGCGCCGTTCCCGGGACTGTTGTTTCTTCTGGTATAACTCCGACTTTGCTTTAAACTGTTTTATTGCCGCGGCTGAGACCAGACCCTCCCCCTGGGCGAGGAGAGCGGCATATTCTTTCCCCAGCTGCTCCGGAGTAGGCCGTTTTCTTGGCTCTACCGCCAGGCAACTCAGAATCAGCTGACTTAATTTCTCACTCAAACGCGGCTCAAAGATCCGGGGGTTCACGACTAACCCCTTAACCAGCTTAGCGGCACGGTCTTCCGGCTCATCCGCTGCAAAAGGCTCTTTGCCTGTGAATAGTTTATAGGCAAGCTCACCCCAGGAAAACACATCGGATTGGCGGTCCCATTGCGCTCCTTTGACTACTTCTGCCGGCAAACTGAAACCATAATCGCCGCTTAAAAAGGGGCTCAGACGGTTAAGTACCGGAGGGTCTTGCAGCAGTATGCTACCGGCAGAGTCCGTCTTTAGCTGCCCAATGCTAACCCCCCCGCAAACCAGCCCTTGCTGATGAAAAGCAGCCATTACCGCAATGACTTCTTGCAATACCTGTAAAATTTCTTCGGGTCTACCCGGTCGGTAACTTTGGATCCCTTTGGGTTCCCGGTTGGTACGGACCAGATAGTAAGCTGTGCCGCAATGTTCAAACCCTTGATACTTAAGTAACCCCGGCCAATTGACCGCAGCTTGGGACGGAGCCATTTTCCGGATCTCATTATGCAACTCTAAACGGAAGTTCTCTTTAATATTCATCTTTAGCTCCACCCGGTCAAACAGATATTCCTCCCCGGAGGTTGCCTTGGCGATCCTCGTCTCGGTGGACAACTCACCAATCAGTTGATAACTCATGTTCGCCCCCTACTATCATTTTATGATTAATTAAGCACTTGAGGAAATTGTATAATTGCCTTAATAAACCTTTTTGCCACAGCTCAAATCATGAATCATGCATCCTTTAACCTAAATATAACATCTTATCAACTATGTAAAGTTTTTCTAAAATATTTATAGTTGAATTATACTATAAATCAGACCTGACAAATAACCCGGTTTCAAAAATTAATGCCGGCTTTGTTTAAAAATAAATTAATTCCTTGCTCTCCCAGCCAAACGGGCAGGAGTACCTGACGGGACCCACGAATTTATAGCCTTGAGGTGAACACAGATGAACGCGCCAGAACATGCGGTAATCACAGTAATGGGCCAGGACCGGGTGGGAATCGTGGCCAAAGTTTCTCAGATCCTCGCCGATTGCAATGCTAATATCATTGATATTAGCCAAACGATTATGCAGGACATTTTTGCCATGATCTTAATGGTCGACATTTCCAATGCCAGCAAAAACCTGATTGAATTGAAAACGGCCCTTAATACAGCCGGTCAAGAGCTTGGTGTTAATATTGTAATCCAACATGAGGATATCTTCCGTTACATGCACCGCATCTAACCAAAGATAAATTACTGTAGCTGTAAAACGACTATTTTAGTATGTGGAGTGATCTTAATGCCTTTCACCCCTCAGGAAATTTTGGAAACAATTTCCATGGTGGAAAATTACCATTTCGATATCCGCACAGTGACCATGGGAATTAATATCCTGGACTGTGCCGACCCGGACATTACCGCTGCTGCGCGTAAAGCTTTAGCCAAGATTCTGCGCCTAGCAGACCGTTTGTTGGAGACAGTCTCTCTAATGGAGAACACTTATGGGGTTCCTATTATCAATAAACGAATAGCAGTGACTCCAGTTTCACTGTTAGCCCAGTCTTCGACTGCGGATGATTATTTAGAGCTAGCCCTGATGCTGGACCAGGCTGCCAAAACCCTCGGCGTTGATTTTATCGGCGGGTATTCGGCCCTGGTACAAAAAGGGATGACTACCGGAGATCTCCGTTTAATCAACTCACTCCCTCAGGCCTTGGCTGCCACTGCGAAAGTTTGTGCTTCAGTCAACCTGGCTTCCACCAAAGCCGGTATCAATATGGATGCCGTCCTTAAAATGGCGGAAATCATCAAGCAAACCGCTGCGGCTACTGCCAAAGACAACGGTCTTGGCTGCGCTAAGTTGGTGGTTTTTGCCAACGCCCCGGAAGATAATCCCTTTATGGCCGGGGCTTTCCACGGCGTCGGTGAAGCTGAAGCTGTGATTAATATCGGAATCAGCGGCCCGGGAGTGGTCAAAGCCGCCATCGAACGTTTACCGAAATGCGACTTACGGGCCCTGGCCGAAGAGATTAAGCGGGTTGCCTTTAAAATCACCCGTGTCGGGGAATTGGTGGGACGGAAAGTCTCGGAACGTTTGCAGGTCCCCTTTGGTATTGTCGACCTCTCCTTAGCCCCGACCCCGGCAGTTGGTGACAGTGTGGCTAATATTCTAGAGGCCATGGGCTTGGAACGTTGCGGCGGACCCGGTACTACCGCAGCGTTGGCTATTTTAAACGATGCCGTCAAAAAAGGCGGGGCCATGGCCTCCTCAGCCATTGGCGGGTTAAGCGGCGCTTTCATTCCGGTCAGTGAGGATGCCGGAATGATTGCCGCGGTTCAAGCCGGGGCACTATCCATTGAGAAACTGGAGGCCATGACCTCTGTCTGTTCGGTAGGCCTGGATATGATTGCGGTCCCCGGCGACACCCCGGTCGAGTCAATCGCAGGAATTATTGCCGACGAAATGGCAATCGGAATGATCAACAACAAGACCACCGCTGTCCGGATCATCCCGGTACCCGGTAAAAATGTCGGTGATGTAGTTGAATTCGGCGGTTTGTTGGGTACCGCTCCGGTAATGGCGGTTAAAAACTTCAGTCCGGCCCGCTTAGTCCGGCGCGGTGGTCATATTCCCCCGCCGTTGCAGGCATTAACCAATTAGCGCCCCAAAAAGCATTCAGGCGCAAATCACTGACCCGTCGCATAAAATAAGACCAGTTTTGAAGTAAAAGTCTGTTTAACATTGTCAACTGTTACACAGACTCTGATTTTGAAGGAGGTATCCTCTTTTGACCAATCAAGAATTGGAAAAGCTGGTCGACAAACTTTATCACAAATTCAAACACGCTCCCGGAGTGGATCAAGAATTAATCCGGAAGTGCGTTAATGGTATTGCCGCCCTTAACGATGGGGAACTTGAAACGAAACTATTGCGCTTAATCAACCTGTTATAATTCAAATTAGGCGTCTTACCAAAAAAGACGCCTAATTACCTGATTCGGGCGGATTGGCAGTTACCACCCCTAAGGTATAATAGGAAAAATATTTACGAGCCACCCGTTTGATATCGGCAGCAGTAACCTGCCGGATTAATTTGGGATATTGTTGATCATATTCATGGCCCAAACCTAACAGTTCAAAGCGCCCCAATAAACTGCTTTGAGCCTCGTTGGTCTCATGACTCATTAAAAAACTGCCGCAGATTGCCTGTTTAGCCATAGTCAAGGCCTTGGCCGATACGGTCTCGGTAGTAAGCCGTTTAAATTCCTTGACAATTCCGTCCCGGGCTTCAGACCAATTATCCGGCGCAGTGGCCATAATCGCATAAATATGTGAATTTTGACTCATTTTGTTATATCCGGTATAAACCGAATATGCTAATCCTCGCTTCTCCCTTAACTCTAGATAAAGCCGACTGTCGCTTCCCCCTCCCAAAATCCGGTTGATTACATTCATCACTAAAGCATCTTTACTGTTTAAATCCGGAGCCGGATAACCCAAGACTAAAAAGAGGGCATTGGTATCTTTTTTAAGATACTCCACCCGATTTTCCGTCGGTGGTTTGACGGATGAAGTTATCAGCGGGGGCGTTTTTCCCGGGGCTAGTTTTCCCAAGGCCGCCTGGAACTTTTGACGCAGTGAAACCGGATCAATCTTGCCGACAGTACTGATCACCATATTATTTGGGACATATGTTCGCTTATACCAGTCCAGTAGATCCCGGCGGGTAAGTTTCCGAATGGAGCTGATTAAGTCCGCCGTAGCCACTCCCAAGGGGTGACCGGAGTAAAAATTGCGAGTAAAACATAAGTAAGCAGCGTTAAACGGCTGGTCTTCCCGAGCTGCCAGACTCTCAATCAACATCTGTTTTTCTTTTTCAATTTCCGAATCAGTAAAAGCCGGATCCCGCAGCAAATCTAAAAAAACCTCAAGCCCTTTATCCAAGCCGGCCACGGTGGTTAGAAGTGATACATATCCGTAGTCACCGGCAACCCCCGCACTGATCTGGGCTCCGACCGACTCGGTCTCCGCCGCGATCTCCCGGGCCGTTCGAGACTGGGAACCGCGGATTAACACCTTCTGGGTCAATGATGAAATACCTCTTTGGCTTAACTCTTCATACAAAGGCCCGCTTTTAACATAGAGATTCACTACTACCACTTCATTAGCAAGATTCGGCTTAAAAAGCAACGTCAAGCCGTTAGGCAAAACCGACTTTATTACTTGCGGCACGGCACTCTTGCTGCTGCCGCTGATCTGACCCGGT
The DNA here is from genome assembly GCA_036564195.1 of Bacillota bacterium. Classification (GTDB taxonomy): domain Bacteria; phylum Bacillota; class UBA4882; order UBA8346; family UBA8346; genus DATCLA01. Next base: position 2,441 of record DATCLA010000219.1, on the reverse strand, counting down.
TGATTTTTAACCCTGGCTGCTGCTAAAGAAGATCCTAATATTAAAAAACCGCCCAGAATCAACCATCCGATTCCCCGAAAGGTACTTTTCTTACTTTGATTGTGCTTTTTCGAATAAAGCATCGTTAGCCTCCTGTGGTTTGATGGCAACAGCTACATAGGCTGCCGACGTTAAGTAGTGCCGGGCCACCCGTTGGACATCTTCCTTGGTCACCTTTTGCAACGCCGCTGTATAGCGCAGCGCATCTTCGACACTGCCACCGACTTCAAACCGGCCCAGTAACGCCGCAATTTCGGCATTGGTTTCGGCTGCAAACGCTAAGTCCGTCCGAATGATTGCTTTGGCCCGCGCTAATTCGGCATCGGTTACCCCGTACCGGGCCACGTCATCCAAGATCCGGCTGACCGCAGTCTCTAATTCTTCCTGCTTCAAGCCTTTAGCCTCCGCATAAATACTAAACATCCCTACTTGTTGGTATGCGGCATAGCCGGCGTAAACAGTATTGACCAATTGTCGCTCTTCACGCAGTTCATGATAAAGACGGGAACTTTGACCCCCGCCTAGGATTACTCCAAGTACCGTTAAAGCAGGAGTGTCGGCTGCAATCTGTCCCGGTCCGGGGAAACCCAGGTAAAAATAGTTTTGATCGACCTGCATCATTTCCTGTACCCGTTTAATTCCGGTCAGTCGGGGAAGCTTGAATTGGGAGGCGTCCGGAACCGAACCAGGCTGCCAATCCTTAAATAATTCGTTAACCTTTCTGATTACTGTCTCAGTTTTGACATCGCCCACTACCACTACAACCGTATTGTTGGGGACATAATATCGACGGTGATACTTTAGAAAAGTCTCCCGTGTAATCGAATTTAATGATTCAGCCGTACCTAGCACATCATTAGCATAAGGAGTGCCGCTGAAAAGTTGCTGGTAAGCGATCCACCCCAGCCGCTGGCTGGGATCATCCTGTTTTAAGCTCATCTCCTCCATAATCACCCGGCGTTCCCGCTCAATCTCCTTAGGGTCAAACACCGAATTCATGATGGCATCAGCTTCAACTTCCAGCGCCAGATCCAGATACTCACTGGGGACAACCACGTAATAATGGGTATAATCCAGTGAAGTTGCCGCATTTAAATAGCCGCCGACCGCTTGAATGGCTTGGGCGATCTCTCCGACCTTCCTTTTCTTAGTCCCTTTAAAAAGCATATGTTCAAAAAAGTGGGAGATTCCGGCCTCAGCCGACACTTCATTACAGGCCCCGGTACCAACCCAAATATCTACGGCAGCAATGGGTGCCGCTGGTACTTCCTTAACAACTAAAGTTAAGCCATTGGCTAAAACAGTTTTGGTATAAGGGATTAAGGTTGACATTTCCTCTGCCGCGGTAACCGGCAAAACTAAAATCAGCACTACCAACCAGCCCCAAACCAACCAGGCCAACGGATAATTAATCGCAATCCATAACTTTTTCTTCAAGTTTTTTACCCCCGTAGCGGTCGAATTATCTCTAAATTATTCGCCGTTACCAAGCCCTAGTCCTTTATAATTCAACCTATCCGGATCCAATTCTTGTAAAATCAGAGCGACATGATTACAAATTTACCGTTATAATTACGATTACTAAAACCTTTAGCCAGCCACAATCTTACCGTCTGTATAACGGGGTAAAATTGCAAATTTATTTAGAACGGCGCAAGCTTCAACATCCGCAGTCATGCCAATCTCCATTAAGTATCTCCCGTGTTCCGAATTTTTTAAAAATGAAGTTAATTCCGGTTGAGCTTGTCCCGCTACTAACCGGGCTATCAAGGCCGCATCCGTTAATTCCACACCCTGGTCAGAGCTTAAAGCCTGAATTATCATTCCGGCACAGGTTAGATCTTCCAAACTGACATGCTGTTCCCGCCCGGCGCAGACAACCAACACATCCTGATTACTGGACCTTAAATTATCAATTACCGACTGGATATTTAAGAAAGCACCAATTAGCACTTCATCGGCGCTTTGGGCCCGTTTAACGGCTTTGGTCCCGTTGGTGGTGCACAAGATGACCTTTTTGCCACCAATTACATCTTCAGTGTATTCAGCAGGGGAGTTTCCCAGGTTAAATCCATCAATTTTAAAACCTTTATGTTCGCCGCCAATCACACATTCCTGGGTCCCGATACTTCGCATTAACTCAATGGCTTCAGCCGGTTCATTAACGGGAATGACTTCAGTCGCCTGATGGGCCAATGCGGTGATGATGGTACTAGTCGCCCGAAAGACATCGATCACTACTACTTTTTTATCAGCAAACACTTGATTGGTAAGGGCCTGCGGGTATAATAAAACATCAACTTTCATAAAATGACCCCTTCTTTTTTCTATCTTTTCTAATTGATCATGCTTCAGTTCTTATTTAAAAATACACCACTCCCCTAAAGCAGCATATATTATAT
>DATCLA010000218.1:0-12147 GCA_036564195.1 Bacillota bacterium | reverse complement strand
ACTCCCATCCGGTCAGTCTCCTGATAACGTACTCTAAATTGGATCGTTGATTGCTTGTCCATCTTGGTTCACTCCTAGGTAGATTCATCCGCAGTAGCGTTAGAGTAAGTAATTCCATAAGTTTAGCCCAAAACCCTTTACTTTATTCCCTCTAAAAATTATGGTATGATTAAAAATAATAATTGCGATCCGGTTAGAGATTTCAAATTAAGGAGCTGTTTAAAACCAATGCTAACTAGGTACAAGTCCCCCACCTTAAATACACGCTTAAAAAAAGAAGCGGTTTTCAACCTCTACCTGAAACAAATTCTCAAAGTGATCGCTGCCGCCATCATAATTATCAATATCCTGGTGGTTCTATTCAACTATTCCTTAATGATTATCGGTAACTGGTAAATATTCTAAACTATCTTTAGTATCTTTTGTTAACCGGTTTTGGTAAAGACCATCATGACCTTTTTTTAAAAGCGCAATTATTCTTACCAATAACTGATTGAAAGAATTTTATACCAAAATTTACCTCCAGGAGCCTGGATACAAATAGATTCCCCTCTTTGTTTCATTAATAAGGCTTTTCCGAGCGGAGAGAAGATTGAAACCTGGTCAATCTCAATGTTTTCACTAAATGGAGGGATAATTTTATAGCAAAAAATATTAGAATTACTCAGATCTTCAATGGTAACCTGACAACCGATGGCGACAAAAGGAAATTCATTATCTGAATTTGGATCAATTACAATCGAACTGACGGTTTTGCGCATAAGTTGTAAATAATTATTTAAAAGCGAAACAATTACCTGATTCTCACGGGTATTTTTTAAATAATTTTCTTCCGTGATCTGAGCTTTGCGGTCCTCAATTTCTCTCAGGTTATCCATTACACTTCGGAATGCGCTTTCAGTAAGCCTAATTTTTGCCATAATTATCCTCCTTTTTTACTATTGTTGATCCAACATAAAATGTAAAAAATCTAAAAAAACATAGAGGACATCATCCAAAGATAATGCCCTGTCCAATCAATTTATTAGATTTGTCTTCAAATTAGCAATGTTAGTATTAATATATCATAAAATGCAGCTGTTGTAAACCGTGGAAGCATTTTCCATTAAATAGAAATTTACTAATTTAATTCCTTTTCGGTTTACTCAAACTAGACACGCTAACTAACGAATTTAGCATAATCCGTTTATATCTTAGTTTTATACCGGGCAAGCTTAACCTGATTTTGTCTTACCGATAAATTTTTGGTAATTTTTTTTTATTTACCAGCAGGAAATTGTCACGGATAATTGAACAAATAGTAGTATTTTAAAATTTTTTGAAATAAGGAAACTGCCTAATTCCTGATGGGCAATTCTCTTAAACTGATTATTTTAACGGAGGAAATAGAATGACCAAAAAGTGGTTACCGTTTTATGAAACAGGTCTCCAAGCTCAATTGGAATATCCGTCATTAACCCTGGGACAAGTCCTTGGGGAAACTGCCACCAAATATCCTAAACATTCTGCCATGATTTATCAAGGGCGTCGCTGGAATTATACAGAACTTAATGAACTGGTTAATCAAATGTGTCATCTCTTAATGGGACTTGGGGTAACCAAAGGCGACCGCATCGGTATTCAGCTTCCCAATTGCCCACAGTTTGTTATTGCCTGTTACGCCGCCTGCCGTTGCGGTGCAATTGGAGTAACGATTAACCCTCATTTCACCAAAGATGACCTGGCCTATATCATTCGGGACAGCGGTTTAACAACACTGGTAACCTGCAACGACCTTCTGCCGGTCCTCGCAAAGGTGGACCTGACCGGAATTAAAATTATTACCACCGATACCCGGACGCCCTTCGACGCCTCTCAGGACTATCAAGCGCCACCGCAAGTAATTAGGTTGGAACGGGAACTATTCCAACAACCGAAGGAAGATCCGGTAATTCCGGTTTGTCCGGATGACAGCGCCTTTTTACAATACACCGGCGGGACTACCGGTATTTATAAAGGAGCAATCCTGTCCCACCGGAACCTGGTTACCAACAGCGCACAGGTACGTCACTTTTTTAAAAATGTGTATGAAGACGGCGCCGGGAGATTTCTCTGTGTAATTCCACTGTTTCACATTTACGGTATGACTACCAGTATGCACATGCCGATCCTGACCGGGTCGGAAATGCAACTTTTGCCACGCTTTGATATTAACGAATTAATGATAACCATTGACCACTATAAACCCAATATTTTTATGGGTGTCCCGGCAATGTATGGCGCGATTGCGCTACGGGAGGGGAACAACCGTTATGATCTCCATTCGATTAAGGCTTGTGTCAGCGGCTCAGCTCCATTACCCCAAACCATTGCGGAAAAATTCGAAGCCATTACCGACGGTAAACTCCGTGAAGGCTACGGCCTCTCCGAAACTTCCCCGGTAGTTGCGATTAACCCCATCTATGGCCAAGCTAAAATCGGCAGCGTGGGAGTACCCCTGCCTGATACCGAGATCCGGATCGTTGACCCCGTCACCGGCCAAGATTTAACCGATACCGGTGAGGTTGGTGAAATAATCGTCAAAGGTCCGCAAGTAATGCAAGGCTATTGGAACCGGCCGGAAGAGACCGCTGCCGTGTTGCGAGACGGCTGGTTACACACAGGCGACTTAGGCTGGATGGACGCGGATGGCTATACCTACATCACCGACCGCTTGAAGGATATGATTATCACTGCCGGTGAAAAGGTTTACCCCCGAGAGATTGAAGAACTGCTCTATACCCATCCGGCAGTTAAGGAAGTGGCGGTTATCGGTGTGCCCCATCCGTTACGGGGCGAAGTACCCCAAGCTTTTGTAAGCTTAAAAGAAACTGCCGCTGCTAGCGAAAAAGAGTTGAAACAATTTTGCAGTAAACATTTGTCCAAGTTTAAGGTCCCTCAAAAAATTGAACTGGTGGATGCCTTACCCCGGAGTACGGTAGGCAAGGTCCTCCGCCGCCTGCTCCAGGAGAAGGTCCGACAGGGGAGCGCGGTTCCCTTATCTGAGAAGGTAAGCTCCACCGGCGCCTTATCAGGAAGTAACAGTTAAAATTAAAGATTAATCAGATGGATTAACGGGGACAAGGGGTGGTTCCTTGTCCCCGAATGATTTTACATTCGATGGCTCACAGCTACGAAATATCAGTTAGTTTAATAATTGTCTACTCCTGATCAGCATAGCTTTGATCCCTGATAATCCGGCTGGATCGGTTTTATGGTATACTGAAATTACTATCTAAATTTGGCATCACTAATTACCATCCAAAGGGGTATCGAAAATGAATTCGGAAAACCAAATCCAAACTATCCTAGCAGCTCAAAGAGCCTTCTTCGCCACCGGTCAAACTCTGAATTTGCAATGGCGCATTGCTGCCCTGAAAAAACTGAAAACCGCCATCCTAAATTATGAAACTGAACTCACCACTGCCTTAACTCAGGATCTGCACAAACCGTTGCTGGAATCCTATAGTTCTGAGCTGGTTCTGGTAATCAATGAAATTAACTACGCTTTAAAAAACCTAAAAAAATGGGGGCGTCCGCAAAAAGTGCCAGCCAGCCTGCTAACCTTTCCCTCCCAAAATTATGTAGTCAAAGAACCTTATGGAGTAGTATTAGTCATCGCGCCTTGGAACTATCCGGTACAGCTAGCCTTGGCACCGCTGGCCGGGGCAATTGCCGCCGGAAATTGCGTGATCCTAAAACCATCGGAACTCGCTCCGGCAACCGCAACCGTCCTCGAAAGATTAATTAATTCTACTTTTGATTCTGAGTACATTACAATCATTACCGGTGATGCCGCAGTCAGTCAAGGTCTATTGGAAGAACGTTTTGACAAAATCTTCTTCACCGGCAGCCCCACCGTGGGCCGCATTGTCATGGAAAAAGCCGCCCGTTATTTAACCCCGGTCACACTGGAGTTAGGCGGTAAAAGCCCTTGCATCGTCGATAAAAATGTCGATCTTGAAGTAGCTGCGAAACGCATTATCTGGGGAAAATTCTTCAATGCCGGCCAGACCTGTGTGGCACCTGATTATTTACTGGTTGACCAAGCCATTAAAAAACCCTTCTATGCCGCAATGCAAAAATACCTGATAAAATTTTTCGGTACCAACCCCGAAACCAGTCCCGATTTGGCCCGCATTATTAACCTCCGCCATTTCCAACGGTTAGAGACATATTTGGCGTCGGGTAAAATTATCTGGGGCGGCCGTTCCAATCCGGAACAGCTCTATATCGAACCGACTATTATGGAAATCACCGACTTGGAATCCCCTGTGATGCAGGAGGAAATCTTTGGGCCAATCCTGCCGGTGATTGATTATACCAATCGTAACGAGATCTTCAATATTATTAACCGCCATCCCAACCCGTTGGCTTTATATGTCTTCTCCAAAGACAAAGCTTTTGTCGTTACTATTTTAAAACGGATTCCCTTCGGAGGCGGATGTGTTAACGATACCTTAAGCCACCTGACCAACCATCACCTCCCCTTTGGAGGCCGGGGAACCAGCGGTATCGGTAACTATCACGGCAAATATAGTTTCGAAGTCTTTTCTCATTCTAAAGCGGTGCTCAAGAAAGGCTTCAGTTGCGATCTTCCGCAAAAGTATCCGCCCTACAAAGAAACACACCGCCTGATACGTAAGTTTTTACTAAAATGAATATGAACGTTAAAGGTAATTATTTACTCATTTTAAAAACAACTATTGACACCATTTTTTCCATATGTTAGTATACTGTATACAAGATTGAGTGAGGCGTTCGGAGCGTTACTTCGCCTGTTAAGCGGACGGTCGTGGGTTCGATCCCCACCAGGTTGTAAAACCTGTAGTTCAGTTGATAGAACATCTGGAACGTTCCCCAATTTTCCTCACTCTTTAATGACTAACTTATCTTGGAGGTCACTATGACCGGCTATTCTCGCGAACAACTTAAAACTAAACTTAATAAGATGACGGGTTGGATAACCATATCGCAGATTGCCGATCCCATCATGTTCGAGTGTTGTTACAAAAGGTATGTATTTACATATATCATAGGCTGTAACAAATAATAACTGTGGCAATAACAGATTTGGTAGCCTCCCTTAAAACGGGAGGTTCTATTTTTTTGTCAAAAAAAATGAGGCGCGGAAAGGGTTACTTCGTCTCTTGGTAGTGGCGGCGACTCCCCACAACGGTTCTCTTTTAGATGATGAACCGGTTAAACCTTTTCCACTTCTTCCTCACTTGCAAAAATTACGAGGCGTATTAAGGGGTTACTTCGGTGGCAGAGACATTAGTCTGGTAGGTTCAATTCCTACTACCCCCTTAAATCTTTTCCTCGTAACAATATACTTGTCAAACAGGTCCAAGTGCCTGTTCAAAGGAGGTAATAAGCATGTCACGCTTAACCAAACTCTTTGCTTTTCCGGTTCCGGAGATCAAAAACCGCGACGGATATCCGGCCTATAAAAGATCTTTGGAGGAGCAATATTTACAAACATTACTCACCAATACCCTAGGTAATACTTTTTACGCCGCTAAAGATGGGCTGCTCCAAGAAGCTGGATCCCTTCATGATCAAATGATTCGGCAGGACGCGGAGTTTGTAGCCAAAGCATTACCTTTCGCACGTCAAAAAGGGTATCTGCGTTTACAACCCATCTTTGGTCTGGCAAAATTGGCCGAGGTCAATAAAGATTTATTTAAGCAGATTTTTCCCAAGGTCATTTTAATCCCCCCTGACTTACAGGATTTTATGACTATATTAGAAGGCAGCGGGCAAGGCCAAGGCGGCCGGGCGATTAAAAATACGGTAGCCCGGTGGTTGAATGAGAATATCTCGGAATACTGGGCGATTAAGTATAACGGGCAAGGACGTGGTTTTTCATTGGCTGATATTATCCAGACCACCCATCCGGTTCCAGCTACCGATTTCAACGGGAAGTTATTCAAATACTTGATCTCCGGAGAATGGGGGTCGGAAGCGGGTAAAGTATATGCGTATAAACAACTAAAAAAGGCTCAAACCATAGAAGATCGGATCCGTTGGATTAGGGAAGGTCAATTACCCCACGAGGTGGTCACTGGGGTTTGTAAAATGACGCCGGAGTTATGGAATGCCTTAGTCCCGGAAATGCCGTTATTCGCCTTATTACGCAATCTGAATACGCTGGACCGGGCCGGTGTCTTGGAAACCAACCGCCGGTTGATTGAAGCTAAATTGACCGACAGAGCTATTTTGGGTAAATCGAAGATCTTGCCCTTCCGGTTTTTAAATGCCTTCAATGCGGTAGAAAAAGGGTGGGTCAAAGATGCTTTACGGCAGGCTGTCGAATTAACCTTTGCCAACTTGCCGGAGATACCGGGAAAAACAGCGGTATTTTTGGATATTTCAGGTTCGATGCAGGGCGAATACTTGCGAATCGGGTCGGTGTTTGCGTTGGCCTTGTTTAAAAAGACTAAAGGGAATGGGATTTTCCGGTTATTTGACACCGCAGTATATGATCCTAAGGCTTCATTACATGATTCCATCTTAACTCAAGCCGAACGGATTACCGCCAAGGGTGGAACCGATACCGGGGCGCCGGTCCGGTCCTTGCAAACCAAGGTCGATAATATCATCATAATCACTGATGAACAGCAAAATACCGGTAGCCCGTTCTATAAGGAACTGGTAAAGTACAGAAAAAAGTTCAATGCTGCTACCAAAGCCTTTGTCATTGACTTAGCTCCCTACCGGTCCGGGATGGTACCGCCCTCCGATCCCTTAAGTTATTATATCTATGGTTGGTCGGACCAGGTGTTACAGTATATTTCGTTTGCAACGAATGGGTATGGGGCGATGGTGGCGGCAATCCGGGAAGGATAATCCCGAAATGTTGTGGGGAAGGCATCACTGCCTTCCCCACAATCAAGTGGAAACAGCATTGATAACCAAATTTAAATATTAGGCAAGGATCAGATTTTTAGAGACATTAACAGAAGTCTGGGGCTCTAACAAACCTTAATGTGAGAAGCAAAAGACCAAAATGTTGAAATAACTGCAATGGGAGCTACTGGGGATACGTGTCCAGCATGTCAAGAGGCGGTGAAAAAACAAGGGGTACGTGATACGATGGTAACTCCATTAAAGAAGTGAGGGATTAATTATGGCAGTAGATGAAAAGTTATAGCGACAAGAAATCGAAGAACTAACAGAAACAGAATTAGTCAGGAATGAATGGGATGAGCTGTGAAACATCATGATTGAATCTAAATTTGAAATGGCTAAAACGCTACTTGTTTCCTTTAGGGAAGACGCAGACAAAAACGAATGCAAAACAGTAGGCGATGTCCCAGCCATGTTGAAATCCTTATTTCGAAGGTACCGCCGGTCCATTTCGGCGATTGTTCCTTTATGCTGGGCCAAATATAGCACCAACAAATATAAAGAAAACAACTGAGTGGTCTATGCCTTTTTATACGATTTTTGGAAAAATAGTTAAAACCATGACTATTGTGAGGAAGTTTTCATATCTTTTTTCACACAGTCTGCTGTCTCCTTGTTCCTATTCCTCAGTTGATCCCGTAAATCCAATAAACTGGCAAACCCCACTTTTATCAGGCCCGGGTGTTCTTGGCAGTATTTCTCACAGCTCTTCAGCGCGCTGCGGTAGTCCATCGGGCCCGCTATTATTTGCGAGTTTTCAGACACTTGAGAAATATTTTCATAAAGCCCAATTTTAACCCGTCCGTCGGTCATCACGGTTTTAATAACCGACCAGTTTGACCAATTGATTTTACGACTATTTTTCCGTTTCATCTTACACTCCCTTGGACTAATCCTGTGGGTGTTGGTCTATTTTAGTAAACAGCGGTGACATCGATTTACCTGGTTACGAACTGGCCCCTCCCTACTTTCGGTCCAAGCTCCGGTACTGGAGCGCTTCCGCCAGATGCGGGACGGCGATGGACTCTGCCCCATCCAGGTCAGCAATGGTCCGAGCCAATTTGATAATCCGGGTGCAGGCGCGGGCGCTAAAGGAAAACCGCTGTGAAGCCTGGCGTAGTAACGCCCGCCCCTTAGCGTCAAGCTCACAGTAGACCCGGATATCTTTGGAGCTCATATGGGCATTGCAAAAGTAGGTTTTTCCGGCAAAACGCCGTCTTTGGATATCCCGGGCTTTTTCAACCCGTTGCCGGATGGCGGCGCTGGTCTCTCCCTGAGGAACTGTATCCAGTTCAAACTCCTGCAGCCGCGGTACTTCGATCTGTAGGTCAAAGCGGTCCAGTAAAGGGCCAGAAATGCGGGATTGATAGCGGTTAATCTGCACCGGCGTACAGGAACAGGGTTTCCGGCTGTCGCCAAAAAACCCGCACGGGCATGGATTAAGTGCCCCGGCCAGCATGAACTTAGCTGGATAGGTCAAGGTAGTTGTGGCCCTGGCAATCGTTACCCGCCCGTCCTCTAAAGGCTGGCGCAATACTTCCAGTACTTCCCGGCCAAACTCCGGTAGTTCATCCAGGAAGAGTACTCCAAAATGGGCCAAGCTCACCTCGCCGGGCCGGGGAATCCGTCCCCCACCAATCAGTCCGGCGGCACTAGTTGTGTGATGCGGCGCCCGAAAGGGACGTTTTTTAACCAGGGACGCTCCTTGCGGCAAGAGACCGCTGACACTGTAGATTTTAGTAATTTCAATCGCTTCTTCCCGACACAAAGATGGTAAAATTCCGGGCAACCGCCGCGCCAACATAGTTTTACCGGACCCCGGTGGACCGATCATTAGAATATTATGGCCTCCCGCCGCCGCCACCTCCAGCGCCCGTTTAGCCTGTTCCTGACCTTTAACATCCGCTAGGTCTTCCTCGTTCTCCCCGAAATCCGTCTCCTTAACTTCAGCCGCTAAGGAATTAAGATCTGGTTCCCATTCATCGTTCAAAAACTGTTTTACTTGGTTCAAAGAACTGACCGGAACAGGAATAACCCCCGTGACCACTGCAACCTCACTGTAGTTTTCGAGCGGATGGATTAAATACGGTTTGCCTGCTTCCCGAGCAGCCAAGGCCATTGCCAACATACCGTTAACCGGCCGAACGCTGCCATCAAGGGCCAATTCTCCTACGAACATAGCCATCCCGGTTTTGGCGGCATTTACATCCCCCTTAGCAGTCAAAATGCCGATCGCAATCGGCAAATCAAACCCGGAACCTTCTTTTTTAATGTTAGCCGGCGCCAGATTCACGGTAATGCGGTGGTCGTAAAAGTCCAAGCCGGAATTTTTAATTGCGGCCCGCACCCGATCCCGAGCCTCCTTTACGGCCAGATCCGGCAGTCCGACAATGTCAAAGCTGGGCAAACCGCCTCCCAGATCCACTTCAATCTGTACCGGGTAGCCGTCAACCCCGTTAACCGCCAGACTTTCCAATTTTGCAAACAACGCCGTCACCTCTGTTTATCAGTTCCAACTGCCACTTAAACCGAAAAAGCATTTTGAATCAGACAGATTTCATAATCGGACTCCGACCGGTAACGGATAGATATTACATCAAAGCGAGCAGCGGCGTCGGTGTTATGAATCTGGTTTAAAAAGTATAAGGCTACATTATATAGGTGTTTCTGTTTCAAAGGTGTAATTGCTTCCCACCCCTCCCCATACTGAGAAGCTTTTCTGGTTTTCACCTCTACAAAACACCAAACTGTACCGTCCCGGCAGATCAGGTCAATCTCACCAAAGCGGCAGCGGTAGTTCCGGAACACAATCTTATATCCCAAAGATTTTAAATGGTCGGCCGCTAATTGTTCACCCCGGGAACCAAAGGCTTTATTATAATTATAATTGTTATCCATATTTGGTAATTTTCGTTGTAAGATTGGCAAATTCCTGCTGGTTGGTTGCTCTGTCAGTACAGTTTTTTAGGATTCGGGCCGGTTTGGTTAGCCCGATTTTGTTGCGGATATTCATGATCAACCCGCCAGATAAAGGCTAAGATTGAAGCCACCAATTGATAGGTGGCTTCCGGAATTTCGCTTCCCGGTTCCAGCCTGGCTAAGATCCGAGCTAAGGCCGGATCCTGGTGTTCCGGCACCCCAGCCTCCTTTGCCAACTGCAAAATCTTTTCCGCAGTCACGCCCCGGCCGGACGCCACCACTACCGGTGCCCGGTCCATTGCCGGCCGGTACCGGAGGGCAGCTGCGTATTTAGACTTTTTACCGGAGGAAGGCCCGCTCTCTTTTACACCCATAAATCAAACCTGCTTTCAATCTGATTGGCAACCGCGCTGACTGACACCGTAATCCGGGTATTGTCACCGAGAATTGCCTGTAACTCTCCTAAATGCTCTGACAAATAATCCCGGACTACCTGGGAGGTAACTTTAAATCCAATCCTGACTTTGTTTTTACTAATCAGCATTGTCATGTCAACCACGCCCAGGTTTTCAGTAGGAACTAGCAGCCGCAATTGAGTCTCCGGTTCCGGGTGGCCGGTAGACGCCGCTTTTTCACGCCAGTGCAGTGAGTATTCTTCAATATGATTAGCAGCGGTAGCGACTAAAAACGGGACGACCAGCTCAGTCCCTGCCGCGGTTGCGGCCGTACCTGCCTGGTTCAGATTGACGCTTTGCTTTAAAAGAGCGATCAGTTGTTTGGCTTCGGTTATGTTGAATGAATCAGACGGCAGTTCACTACCGGGGAAATCATTTTCCAGCCGTTTTCCGGTTAAAGCGGCAGCGGATGGGGATGAATTGGCGGGAACGATCACCTTAGGGAACAGCTCCGGATTATCTTTAACTACCGTTGAATTGTAAAGCTTATTCCAAAGATAAGAACGTAATTCCCGGTCCTGGTATAACCAGGACAAGAGGAACGTCTGCGTTGTAAAAGGTAGTTGCTGCTGAAATAAAAACACCCAAATTTGCGGGGGAGGACACAGCTGATATTTCCCGATAAAGTTTTGCAGATCCTCCCAGACTGCGTTGATGGTTGCCGGTGGAACGGTCAGTCCCGCCTTATAGAAGGCAGAAGTTATCAATGGCGGCAACTGTAGTCCGGTCCAGCGGGCTAGTACTTTAAATTCGACCCTTCCGGTTTCGGCCAAGGCGACCCGGAGCAGTACTAAAGTTCCGGTTTTCAGTGACGTCCCTTCCAGCCGGGCCGGAACGGTCTTGCCGGCCAGTTGAAGCAGGACCCCGTCAGGTGCGGAACCAATTATCTTTCCGATAATCCGTTGCCCGTCTTGGAGAATCAAGTTTCCGCCCCAGACCCCGGTTTTTAAAATCGGCAACAGCTTAATCTGATTCAACTGCATCTTCTGTCAACCTTTCAAGACTTAAACAATTCCAAGCTCGGGGCAACCGCCTCCTTTTGCAGACGAAAAGAGCGGCGGTGGATTGGCGTCGGGCCCAGACGTGCCAGAGCTTCATAATGTTGAGCAGTAGGGTATCCTTTATGTTGGGCAAAACCGTAACCGGGATAAAGCTTGTCATATTCCACCATCAGTTGATCCCGGGTATATTTGGCGATTACCGAGGCAGCGGCAATGGCTACCGAAAGGGCATCACCGTGGATCAAGGCCTGTTGCGCAATGTCAGTATCCGGAACTGTCAATGCATCTACCAGTAAATAGTCGGGTTTCTCTGCTAAGGTTTTTAAAGCCCTGGACATGGCCTGCCGGGATGCCTGATAAATATTAATCCTGTCAATCTCGTCGGCTTCGACAATTCCCACCCCGTACTCCCAGGCTCCGGAGGTTAAAAACCGGTAACAAGCTTCCCGTTGGTGCGGGGTTAATTGTTTGGAATCATGTAATTGCTCAAGGTAAAAATCGGGGGTTATCACAAAAACTGCTGCCACGACCGGTCCGGCTAACGGCCCGCGGCCCGCTTCATCCAATCCGGCAATCCGCTTTAGCCCCCGGTTCCAACCGGCTAGTTCTTCTCGGATCCGCATCTCCCAAGGCAATTTATGATATTTTTGTGGTGCGTTTTTGCTCATCGTCTTTGTTCATCGTCCCGACCTTTCTAATTTTATCGTCGTAATCATCGAAAATCTTTAAAAAATATTCACCCGATTTACAAGTGGTTCTTTTAAAATTCACAGTTAAAATTATTTTCCCTTTCGGAACAATTTTGGGAGTTGTTGCTTTACGAATCAACTATTGCATAGAGG
>DATCLA010000217.1:0-5767 GCA_036564195.1 Bacillota bacterium | reverse complement strand
TGACAGGCCGCTGATATTCAAACCGATTTGATGGGCGGCAAAACCGGCCGTCCCTAGTCCGGAAACAATTTTTGCGAATAACATTAAGCCGCTTTGCAGGACAAACTGTTCCAGCGCCGCGGGTAGGCCAATGGCGAATACTTTCCCAATGATTTCCCGATTGAATCGGTAACCACCTTTAAGTTTCAATTTAATCATGGACTGCCCGGAAAAATAGACCACATATAATGCAGCCAGGCAGGCCAGCAACCGGGATAATGAAGTTGAAAGTGCTGCTCCGGCAACACCCCAGCGCGGAAAGGACCACATCCCGTAGATCAGGACATAATTGCCGAACACATTCAATAGATTGCTAACAACATTATAAGCCATAGGAATTTTGGTTTCACCAGCGCCTCGTAAACAGGCGGTAATCCCCATCATTAGCGCCTGAAAAACCAAACCTGCAGCTACAATCTGGAAATAGATGGTTGCCATTCCAATCGTATCGGGACGAGCGCCCATAAACCGGACAATCGACCGTGCTCCCAGTACTCCAACAACACCGATGACTAACCCCAAGGTGGAATTGAGGACAATAATCTGTTTGGTGATCACCCTGGTTTTAGCCAAGTTCTTTTCTCCGACGCTCCAGGCTACCAAGGTAGTACCTCCGATGTTGACTGCAGCAAAGATTGCCAAAAGCAGCATAAACGGTTGATTAGTAAGTCCCACTGCAGCGATGGCCGCCGGGCTCAAGCGACCGACCATAATCATGTCGACCATACCGAACATTGTCGACATCACCAGTTCAATAAAGGCCGGCCAGGTGATCCGGAACACCTCGCGCCACATCGGATTTCTGCCGAACAAACGGAGATCATTTAACTTTTGCATCATATTAAAATTTCTCAAGACTTTTCCTTCCCTGCCGCTTACTGAATTGTTGTCCCCAGGCAGACAACTTCTTTCCGTAATCAATTTGAAAATCAGCTTACTTGAACAATAACAACCGGTTTTTTTAAATTGTAATTGTGAGCTCTAAAACCAAATCACCTTTTAACTCCCCTTTTTATACTGGCAAGCATTTTGAGCCATCTTCCGTAGCAATTGTTTAATTAAAAAGCTTTCATCTTCCGACAGGTCGGCAGTAATCAGTTGCTCCCAATCCTCGACCGCCTTTTTAATCAGTGGGATAACCCTCAAAGCCAATGGGGTCAAAAAAACCTGATAGGCCCGTTTATCGGCAGCATCGATACCCCGAGCCACATATCCTTCATCTTCCAATTTCTTGAGGGCCTTGGCGGTAGTCGCCTTATCCAGCTTCAGTCGCTCCGATAACTCTTCCTGGCTGATTCCGTCATTATAAGCTAAAGCTAAAAGAAACATATGTTGGCCACTGCCAATATTATAAGGGTCCAGTCTTTTGCTTAAGTAGTTCTGGCGGTACCGGTAGAGAATGGAAACCCAGCACCCAATGGATGATTCATTGTCCTGCAAAACATCCTTCATCCTCTCTGATGTCTAGCGTTTTAATAAGCTTACTGCCTTTTAAAATTAAACTGTCCCCATTGGCAATCAACGGACTAATTAGTTGCATTAACAACTAATTAGATTATACTAAGTAACAGTTGCAAATGCAACAAATTAAGCTTATTTAGTACGATAATTCTCCAGTCAACAGGGCCAGTCGGTTTCCTTTGTAATTACTTCAGTTACTTCTCTGACATCCTGGGTATAATGGAAGTAGCAATTATCAAGGCAAAATAGTTTTCCGGTTTCTAGGTGTAATTATTTCAATTACTTTGAGAAGCGGAAAGTTGCGGTTATTACCCTACTTAATGGTTCATATCAGTAATATCCATAAAAAAAAGGACCGGATCTGAAACATCCGGTCTTTATTCAGCATTGTCATAGAAATTTGGTATCAGTTTTATGTCCTGTGAAAAATGGGTTAGCTTTAAATTTAAAATAGATAGTTTTTAAATCACGGTACTTTACCCGCCAGGCGACAGTTTTAAAAACAAATTAGGCTTTACCAAAGTACCGGTCCAACAATCCTTGAAACACTGCCCCATGCCTGGCTTCATCCTTACACATCTCATGGACTGTATCATGGATCGCATCATAATTCAGTTGTTTGGCTCTGGTGGCAATTTCTTTCTTCCCCTGGCAAGCACCGGACTCTGCCTCAACCCGCAATTGCAGATTGGTTCGGGTATCGGCTGAGACTACTTCGCCAAGCAACTCGGCAAATTTAGCGGCATGTTCCGCTTCTTCAAAGGCAATTCGTTTATAGGCTTCGGCAACCTCCGGGTAACCTTCCCGGTCAGCCTGACGGCTCATGGCAAGATACATACCTACCTCAGTACATTCTCCGGTAAAATGAGCCCGTAAGCCTTCCAATACCTCCGGATCAATATCTTTGGCCACACCAATGCGGTGTTCATCAGCCCACTGCCTGGTCCCGTCAGTTACCTCTTTAAATTTCTCCGGGCCGGCTCCACATTGTGGGCACTTGGCTGGGGCAGCATTACCCACATGGACATAACCACAGATCGTACAGACATATTTTTTCATGATGCAACACTCCTTTAAAACTGATTACGGACTAAACCATCCGTTTATTTAACTATAATAAATTTTAACATGGTTAATTATTCTTGTCAACCCTATTACTCCTAAAAATTACCCCATCACCGGATTAAGTTAGCGATGGGGCAGATGGCGGCCGAATTGACTGTATAGATTTTTCACTTTCTTCAGCTTACATAGTTTTTCGTTACAATGCTGACAGCGTAAATTTGTATTGCTGACCTCTAAAAACCGCTCCGGATGCCTCCGGTAGCAGAGCTCCCAATAGATTAACAAGAGCAATGCCAGTAAGGCCAGGCTCAATGAATAAAAACTATTGATAAACAATAGCGGGGTTACGAACATAATCGCGTCCCAATTAAAGATCCGGCAGGTAATACAACAACGGTTTTTCATTAGGAAATACTGAAAAGGACAGAAGAACAATACACAGATCAAATCACCGACGAAATAAACTAAGGACAACAGTACCAGATCAGCTTCATTTATCAATCCGGCATAATAAAGTATACCGACTAACGCATTGCCGCCAAACCAGGCTGCTAAGACTTTTTTTGCAGCCCGGTTTTCAGCGTTAATTGCGGCAGTAAGTTCCGGTGGGGACGGACTATCTTTTGCAGGCAGGTAGCTGGATTTAAATTGTTTCCGACAGCCCAGACTAATCAGTTGATTGGGGAACAACTTCTGGACCATTTCTGCAGCAAAGATCAACCAGACAAAGTGTAACGGTTTAATTCCGTTACTTAAGGTCAAGCCATTGGAAATAACTAAACTATGTCTGTCATTTAAGTGAATTAGAATCGCCAAGATCAACACTGCAATTCTAAGCACCAGTTTAATACTGTAGATTACTAACATTATGGTCAGCTTCTCCTGCTGTCTACATATTCAATGAGGCTACTGGTTCAGAAGCTTCATAAACTCTTCTCCGGTGAGCGTCTCTTTTTCCAGGAGCCGGCGGGCTAACTCATGTAACTTTTCCAGATTATCTTTAAGGATTTCAATGGCTTTTTGGTGGGCTTTTTTAATGATTTCCAGCACTTCCCGGTCAATTTGGGCCGAGGTCTCCGCCGAACATACCAATGAAGCATCGCCACCCAGATACTGATTGCTCAAGGTCTCCAGCGCCATCAGATCAAAGCTGTCGCTCATTCCCAGCCGGGTTACCATTGCCCTGGCAATTTTAGTAGCTTGTTCAATATCATTAGACGCGCCTGAGGTAACGGTATTAAAGATCAACTCTTCCGCAGCCCGTCCTCCGGTAAGAGTGGCAATCTTATTAAAGGCTTCTTCCCGGCTCATCAAGACCCGTTCTGCCTCGGCCACCTGCATGGTAAAACCAAGCGCCCCGGAAGTCCTGGGGATAATCGTAATCTTATGGACCGGGGCGGATTCAGATTGTTTCGCCGCAACCAGGGCATGTCCGACTTCATGATAGGCAATAATCTGTTTTTCCTTCGGTGCAATCACTGCTCCCTTACGTTGATAGCCTGCGGTAACTACATCAATACTTTCCTCCAGGTCTTTTTGGGAAACCCTGGTACGGCCGGACTTTACCGCCAGTAATGCCGCTTCATTAATGATATTAGCCAGTTCGGCACCGGATGCTCCGGAAGTGGCCCTGGCAATAGCGTTAAGGTCAACATTCGCTTCCATTTTTACTTTTTGCGCATGCACTTTTAAAATTGCTTCACGACCATTAAGATCCGGTAATTCCACTGGAATCCGCCGGTCAAAACGGCCCGGACGCAGCAATGCCGGGTCCAGGATTTCGGGCCGGTTGGTCGCTGCTAAAATTACGACGCCTTTCCGGCTGTCAAAACCGTCCATTTCGGTGAGCAACTGGTTCAGGGTCTGCTCCCGTTCTTCATTGCCGCCAATCCCGCCGTGGTCCCGTCTTTTACCAATTGTATCAATTTCATCGATAAATACAATACAGGGAGCTTTTTCAGTAGCCTGTTTAAATAAATCGCGGACCTTGGCAGCACCCATCCCTACAAACATCTCCACAAACTCCGCGCCGGAGATGGAGAAGAACGGCGCGTTGGCTTCACCCGCCACGGCCTGCGCCAATAAAGTTTTGCCGGTACCCGGTGGGCCTACCAGCAAAGCTCCTTTGGGTAAACGGGCGCCGATTGCCGCATATTGGGAAGGGTTATGCAGAAATCCGACAATTTCCTTCAAGGCTTCCTTAGCTTCATCCTGCCCGGCCACATCGGCAAAGGTCTTACCGGTCTGCGCTTTGACATAAATTTTAGCATTACTTTTACCGAAAGTCATCGCATTATGACCGCCGGTAATATTCTTTAACATTCGTCCGGCTACCAGTTGTCCTAAACCGATAAACACCATAAAAGGAAGTATCCAGGTTAAGAGGAAATTTACCAGTGGCGAATTTTCCTTCGGAATCACCCTGGAAAACTTTACCTTGGCGGCACGCAACCGATTGACCAGTTCGGGGTCGTTAAAGACCCCGGTGACATACAGGTGTTCCCGGCCTGATCGGTCTTTGGCAATATAACCAATCTGGTTTTCCTGAATTTCCACCACCGTGACCGAACCGTTTTCCAGTTTGGTCAGAAAGGTGCCATAGTCCGTCTCGGTAACCCGCTTCTTTAAAAACACCGGAAAGACCAAAGCATTCAGCAACATTAAAACAATCATCGAAACTGCATAATAATAGAGTAACGGTTTTTTAGGTGGTTTTTCTGTCCGCATGTCAGGCCTCACAATCGTTTTTATTCAGCTTTCCCATTTCGATTAATAATTCATTAATCTTTTTCATTCCGGCAATAATTGTCTCAAAATCCTGCGGTGCTTTACTTTCAAGAAACGCCCCATATTTATCTTGCAGGACCTGGTCGATCTTTTGAAGCGTCGCCGTTCCCCGCGGCGTAAGCACTAACTTTACTACCCGTTCATCCCGAGAGTCCCGGATCCGCCTGATAAACCCGGCCCGTTCCAGTTTCTTACACATCAGTGAAGCGTTACCGCTGCTCAAACCAACCAGGTCGGCTAAACTTCCGACTGTAGCCAGGTCACTGCGGGCTATTTCCACCAAAAGGCGGGTCTGGGTCATAGTTAGCCCAAAAGATGCAACAATCGGACGAAACACCAGCTCCATTCCGAGCGTCAGCTGACGGATCAAATCCCAAACCTCGTCTTTAAATGCAATTCCTCTCATCCTGATTAC
>DATCLA010000216.1:0-29816 GCA_036564195.1 Bacillota bacterium | reverse complement strand
CGGTACGCTCCGTCAAGAGCCGCTTCAATATTGGAAGCCAGATGAACTACGTTTAACACCCGTCCCCCTTGAGTCACTATGGTTCCGTCTGGCTCACGCCTGGTTCCGGCATGAAAGACCAGCGAATCTTCAACTTCATCTAAACCGGTAATCACTTTGCCTGTCTGATAGGAGCCAGGGTAACCGGCGGAAGCCGCTACCACACAAACAGCGGTCCGGCCCTGGTGCCATTTGATTTTTGCCGGTTCCAACTTTCCGGTAAGCGCATTAACGAAGATTTCAGCAAGGTCCGACTCTAAAAGCGGTAAAACCACTTGGGCTTCGGGATCACCAAAACGGGCATTATATTCGATAAGTTTAGGCCCTGATTTCGTAAGCATCAGCCCTAAAAAGAGGGTCCCCACAAACGGTGTGCCGGCCGCCGCCATTGCCTGCATAGTCGGTTGCAGAATCTCCGTTTCGATCCGTCTTAACAGTTGGGCATTTACTGCGGTAGTCGGGGCATAATTTCCCATCCCTCCGGTGTTGGGCCCGGTATCACCATCACCAATCCGTTTATGATCTTGGGCCGGTAGCATAGGTACGGCAATCTTTCCGTCACAAAAAGCGAGAAGTGAGGCTTCTTCTCCCTCAAGGTATTCTTCGATCACCACTCGGGCTCCAGAGGCGCCAAAGATCCGGGCTTGCATGATATCTTCAACTGCCTGTAAGGCAGTGTCCTGATCAAAAGCGACTCTCACCCCTTTTCCCGCTGCCAGTCCATCGGCTTTAATCACCAAAGGAGTCCCGACTTTTTGAATATATGCCTTGGCAGCGTCGGGATCGTCAAAACTTTGATAAGCCGCAGTCGGAATCTGGTTTTGCCGCATAAATTCTTTGGCAAATACTTTACTCCATTCCAACCGGGCAGCGGCTTTAGTCGGTCCGTAAACCCGTAAGCCTTTTTGTTGCAGTAAATCAACAAGTCCCGCCGCCAGGTAGGCATCTGGACCGACTACAGTTAAATCAATCTGCTTTTCCTTGGCAAACGCAGCGATGGCCTCCAGATCCTGCGGATCGAT
Source organism: Bacillota bacterium (assembly GCA_036564195.1). Classification (GTDB taxonomy): domain Bacteria; phylum Bacillota; class UBA4882; order UBA8346; family UBA8346; genus DATCLA01. Next base: position 28,755 of record DATCLA010000216.1, on the reverse strand, counting down.
GCTAAGATTCTCCGCCAGTGTGGCGGTACCGCCGTTACCGGGACAGCAATACAGTTTAGTTACCAAAGGACTTTGTGCCAGTTTCCAGGTAATTGCATGTTCCCTACCGCCGCTGCCGATTACTAATATTTTCAATTCGAGTCCTCCTCTCCCGTCCGATCTCTTTAACAAACCGTCAATGTTTTACCGACAATTCTTTCATAGGCTTCCCGGTATTTCTCACTGGTGCGGGCAATAATTGTTTCCGGGAGCCGGGGCGCGGGAGGCTTTTTATCCCAATCCAAAGTTTCAAGGTAATCCCGGACATATTGCTTATCGAAACTAGGCTGGGGTTTTCCAGGTTGATACTGATCCAGGGGCCAAAAACGGGAAGAGTCCGGAGTAAAAATCTCATCAACTATGGTTAAGACCCCGTCTACCCAGGCGAATTCAAACTTAGTGTCAGCAATAATAATGCCGGACTTTTCAGCAAGATTAGCCGCGTATTGATATAACCGTAGAGAATAATCGCGTAATCGTCCCGCCAGTTCCGTACCGACCCGATTTCCTAATTCCGGGAAGGTAATTGGCCGGTCATGACCGGTGCTTTCTTTCGTTGTCGGAGTAAAAAGCGGTTCCGGCAGCTTACTTCCATCGGTTAAACCGGCAGGTAAAGCAATCCCGTTCACGGTACCGGTTTGTTGGTATTCCTTCAACCCGCTGCCGGTCAGATAACCACGGACTATGCATTCGATTGGCACAACTTCACCCTTCTTCACCAATAAGGAACGGCCGCGCAATACCTCCCGTTCCTGATTAGTCAGACCGGGCACGTCGGTAATGTTTGCCGAAATTAAATGATTGGGCAGAATCGCCTTGGTCTTTTCAAACCAGTACGCCGCCAAACCGGTTAATACCTGTCCCTTGGCAGGGATCGGCTCATTAAAGACGACGTCAAAAGCTGATAAGCGATCGGTCGCCACCAATAATAACTGTTTCCCCAAGTCATAGAGATCCCGGACTTTACCTCTGGCCAGCAACGGCAAACTGGTAATCCTGGTTTCGGAAACTGCCTTCATTTTCTTCCTTTCTTCCTCCTCGTCAACTTATTTCAGATTTCATACTACTCCGCTGTGACACATGTAAACTCAACTTCCCCAGCTAATTCGTCTTTAATGTAGGTATGAGCGGTAAATTTGCCGATCCCGGCTTTTAATCTTTTCAGGCTAACTTCGATACGGAGTTGATCGCCCGGTCGGATAATCCGCCGGAAACGGGCTTTATTGATGCTGGCTAATAATGGCATTTTGGACTTGGCCACTTCCAAACCCATTACGACAAAAGCGGCGAGTTGAGCGATGACTTCTACTTGTAACGAACCGGGAAACATGATTTCATCGTTAAAGTATTCCTGCCGGCAGAAAAAGTCATTAGCAGTAATATTTTTAATCCCAATCGCTTTATGACCCTTTTCAATCGTAATAATCCGGTCAACCAATAAGAAGGGAAAACGATGGGGAAGCTGTTCTTTAATTTCATTGACAGCAAGCACTTAACCACCTCAATTACAAGGTCTTTTTTGCTTAACCCGTAACCCTTCAATAACAATTTGCTCCTCAAGCACTAATTTAACGGCTTGCGGATAAATGCGGTGCTCGATCTGTAATACTTTTGCAGCCAGAGTGTCCGGGGTATCTGCATCGGTTACCGCCACAATGTCCTGGACAACAATGGGCCCGACGTCGGTTTCAGGGGTTACCAGATGGACAGTAGCCCCGGAAAATTTAACCCCGGAGGCAATAACCGCTTCATGGACATGATGTCCGTACATCCCTTTACCGCCGAAAGCCGGCAGTAATGAAGGGTGAATATTCAGCATCCGGTTAGGAAATTTTTCGACAACACACTGATCCAAAATTCGTAAAAATCCGGCAAGACAAACCAGATCGACCCGGTTGGCGAGTAGACAGTTTAAAATTGCTTCCGAGAATTCAACCGAGGTTTTATAACAGCGATGATCAATCACTATGGCCGGAATTCGGTGCCGGGATGCCCGTTCCAAAGCATAAACTCCCGGTTTATTACTGATCACCACTGCGATTTCTGCCTGCAATTTTTTACTTTGGACAGCATCGATGAGGGCTTGCAGGTTTGAACCTCCCCCCGACACCAATACACCCAGCCGTTTCAAGTTAACCTCCATAATTCAATCATTGATCCTCTAAAAAATTCTTATTATTAATAATCGTTTGGGGGACACCGAGCGGATAAGAACCAGTAAAACAGGCGTAACAAAAGCCATGCTCCGGCTCAAAGGCACGTTCTAATCCGGCTTCCTCCAGATAGGTTAAAGTATCCGCACCGATATATTTCCGGATTTCCTCGACGGAATGAGTGGCAGCAATTAATTCCTTACGGACAGAAGTATCAATCCCATAATAGCACGGATGAGTAATCGGAGGCGAACTGATGCACATGTGGACTTCGGTAGCACCGAAGTCCCGTAACATCCGGATAATCCGACCGGTAGTGGTGCCCCGGACAATGGTGTCGTCAATCACTACTACCCGCTTGCCCCGGATTACCCCTTCAACCGGGTTTAGTTTGATCCGTACCCCTAAGTCCCGCAGCTTTTGCTGGGGCTGAATAAAGGTCCGGCCGACATAGGTGTTTTTCAGCAATCCGATATCATAAGGGATTCCGGATGCTTCCGCGAAGCCCAAAGCGGTAGACAGGCCGCTATCCGGTACCGGAATCACTACATCAGCCGCTTGCTTAAATTGGTACGCCAGTTGCCGTCCCATGGCTTTTCGGGCCAAATGGACGGTCAGGCCGTCAATGGTGCTGTCCGGACGGGCAAAATAGATATATTCAAAGACACAAAGCGCTTTCTTTTCAGCTTTCGGCAACCGATAGCTATGCAATCCTTCCGAATTGATCACCACCACCTCTCCGGGTTCAACATCACGGATAAATTTTGCTCCGATGCTGGTAAAAGCACAACTTTCCGAAGCCAGTACATAGTGTTGGTCAATCATTCCCAAGCAGAGCGGACGTACGCCGTAAGGATCACGTAATCCGATTAAGGTATCTTTAGTCATGATCACTACCGCAAATGCGCCCCGCAACGCTTTCGCAGTATTGAGCACTGCTGTGGCTAAATCCACTTTAGTATGGCGGGCGATTAAATTCATAATCACTTCGGTATCGGTAGTGGTTTGAAAGACCGATCCTTCATTCTCAAGCTGGGTTCGGAGTTCTTCGGTATTGATCAGGTTACCGTTATGGGCTACCGCCAAGACCCCTCGGGAACAGCGGGCTATCAAAGGCTGAGCATTGGCAAGAAAACTAGACCCGGTAGTCGAGTAGCGGACGTGGCCGATGCCGATCCGACCTTTGAGTTTTCTTAAAATCTCCGGATTAAAAACCTGCGCAACCAGTCCCATATTTTTATGAATCGAGATATGCTGACCATCGGAGACCACTATCCCGGCGCTTTCCTGACCACGGTGCTGTAAAGCATACAAGCCGACATAAATCAGTCCTGAGACGTCAAACTGGGGATCATCACTATAAACCCCAAAAACGCCACAGGCTTCTTTGGGTTTGTCGTCCCAAACCGGATTCATTTGTTCGGAATATTCATCGGTCATCTTTAATACCTCGTTATTTTTTTAGGAGTCAAACAGCAAACAGAGCGTGTTTTTATAATTTCTGTAACTTCCTCCACTAGCCAGTTGCTAGACAAAAAGCCGTTTTTCCCATAGGTTGCAGAGGATTTCAGTCTTTTGAGCAGCCCAACCGGTATATTTTTCTGGATGTTCCAGGATATCCCGTTGCTTTTGGTTGAGCCGGTTCCAATAAGGAAAAAGTTCACTTTTAGCGACCAGTAACTCCCGTAAGGTTTTACCGGTCTTTTGTGACTCAAGGGTCAATAACCGGACCACTTCATGCGCGTTGGGATGGCCCAATGAAGCCAGTAAAATATAGATTGGTTCCGCAATCACCATTTCTTTGGTAGAATTAAAATTCTTTTTCATTCGTTCGTGGTCTACTACTAGTTTTTGCAACACCCGGCTCATCCGGTCCACTGCCGCTACAAATCCGACCACGATCTCTGGGACAAACCTTCCCGAAGCGGAATTAGTCAAATCCCGTTGGTGTTCGGAAATTTGGTCGCAATATAGAGTAATCATCCGCGGCATGAACTCCTTCCACATACTTTTAACATGTTCAAAGTTCCACGGGTTGCGTTTATGAGGCATGGTGGACGAGCCAACCTGGGTAGCTTCAAAAGCTTCACCGACTTCACCAATTTCGGTCCGTTGCAAATGGCGGATGTCATCAGCCAGATTTGCTAAGACCCCAAAGGCGGATACAATTGTGTGAATATAATCGGTTAAATATTCCGGTTCAACAATCTGATTGGAGTAGGTAGCCGGTTTTAAACCCAATTCCCATAATACTTCCGCTTCAAACTCCATTGGATCGTCGAAAAAGAGATTGATAGCATTATAAGCACCGACCGCTCCGGCGATTTTGCCGCGTAAGTTAGAACCGGTCTGTTTAATTGCCTCGATCCGGGCTCCAAATCTGCTGACATACTCAGCCATGGCAAAACCAAAGGTGATCGGCACCGCATGTTGACCGTGAGTCCGGCCTACCTGGACCGTATCTTTCTCACGCCGGGCTATAGCAATCAGAATCGTTTCTAACTCCAAACATTTCGGCAAGACTATTTTTTCGGTAGCTTCTTTAAAACGCAGCGCAGTAGCAGAATCCATAATATCAACCGAGGTAACAGTAAAATGAACAAAGGGTCGGGCGGCTTCACTGACCCGACGCTGAACACAATTTACCAGCGCACGGATATTATGTTTAGTAACCTCTTCTTCCAGATATACTTCTTCCGGTTGTACTGTATCACAGGCTTTGGCAATCTCATCCGCAATCTGCTCGGTGCACAGCCCCCGTTTGGCCAATACCCGCGCCAAGGCGGCTTCAACCTTCAGTTCATATCGGATATAAGCATTTTCAGAAAAGTACCGCTCCAACTGATCAAAGAGTAGCTGATTTGAAGCATAATAACGATGGTCTAACGGACTGAGGTTGTTAAAGATATTACGTTCCAAAACGATTAACCCCCTTTTAAAAGCTGAAGCGGATAGGCTTAATGAAACCTATCCGCCCGGGCTTTTATCCCTCTACGGTGTAACACTTTTTAAAGTGCCTGCACCACTCGGTCCTGTCCTTGACGTTACCACCAAGCGGAACCCTAGATGCACTTTCAAAGAAATTATCTTTAATTACCATTAACATTCTAACAAAACCTAAGGTTGATTGTCAATCTACCGGCGTTAAAACAGTGTTACTTTGCTTCTTTTTGAGCCAGATAGGCTTTAAAGCCCAGTTCTTCCAATAAGAGCGCCTTATCATTGACTTCTTTAGCCAGTTTCTTTTTGTATTCAATAATTTTATTACGCAAAGTGCTGTCAACCACACTTACGATTTGGGCTGCCAAAATCCCGGCATTTTTGGCACTGTTGATACCGACGGTAGCCACCGGAATTCCGCTCGGCATCTGCACAATTGAATAGAGCGAATCAACTCCGTCCAAGGTTTTGGTTTTAATCGGGACTCCGACTACAGGCAATGGTGTCAGTGCCGCCAGCACCCCCGGTAAATGAGCCGCCCCGCCGGCCCCGGCGATAATTACTTCCAAGCCCCGCTCGGCGGCAGTTGAAGCATACTCAAAAGCCCGCTTGGGAGAACGATGGGCGGAAATAATTGTCATCTCATAGTCTACCCCCAACTCAGTCAAGATCTCGGCAGCGTTTTTCATGATTGGAAGGTCGGAATCACTTCCCATTACAATTCCAACTAACGGCATTAGCTCCTCCATTTTCTATTTGGGAACGGCCCGGACCGCTTCGATAATTGACTTCAACGTATCGAGCACCCGGTACTGGTTTCAGCCGAAAACTTTTCTGGCTTTAGCCTTCCCAAAGCATTTCAAAAATATCTGTTAACAGTTTAAATTATAGCATTATGGGCCACGCCTTTCAATTCCAAAAGATTGGACAGACCTTCTTTAATTAAAAATTCTTCAATACCGGAGAGTATCTTTTGAGGCGCTGCCGGATCGCGAAAGAGCGCTGTGCCAATGGCAACTGCACTGGCTCCGGCCATGATAAACTCTAAGGCATCAGCAGCGGAAGCTATTCCTCCCATCCCGATCAGGGGGAGATTAACCTGTTGATACACCTGCCAGACCATTCGCAAAGCTACCGGCTTGATGGCCGGGCCCGACAGCCCGCCGACAATGTTGCCCAGAAAAGGGCGACGCTTCCGGAGATCAATCTTCATTCCCAGCAAAGTATTGACTAAACTTAGGGCATCCGCCCCTGCCGCCTCTACTTGCTGCGCAATTTGAGTAATATCCGTTACATTAGGTGAAAGTTTGACAATCAACGGCCGTGCTGTGACTTTCCGAACTGCTGCGGTCAGTTCATAGGCCAGTTCGGGCTGGGTACCGAAAGCAATTCCACCTTCCTTCACATTGGGACAGGAGATATTCAATTCATACCCGGAAACCTCCGGACATTCATTCAGTCTTTCCACGACTGCCACATACTCCCCGATGGTCTTGCCTACCAAATTCACAATGACCGGGACAGAAAACTGGCGTAAAAAGGGTAACGCTTCCGCAATAAACTGTTCCACTCCCGGGTTTTGCAAACCGATGGCGTTTAACATTCCGGAAGCAGTCTCACAGATCCGGGGCGGCGGATTGCCTGGCCAAGGCTGGAGCGCTACTCCTTTGGTGACCACCGCCCCAAACAGATCGGGAGCAAAAAAAGGTAAATATTCACGGCCGTATCCGTAAGTCCCCGAAGCCGGCAACAAAGGATTTTTTAACGTCAAACCGGCAATTTTAGTTTGGAGACGTTCAGACATCCAGGTTCACCTCTCTTAAGTTAAAAACCGGCCCGTCCGCACAGACCCGGCGATAACCATATTCAGTCTGACAAGTACAGCCAAGACAGGCTCCGATCCCACAGGCCATCTGTGCTTCCAGTGATAATTCCCCGTTAATCCGGTGTTTAACAGCGAGCTGCTGCACCGCTTGTAACATTGGTTTAGGCCCGCAAGCCGCCAGGTAATCGTAGCCGGTCCCGGCCAACCGGTCTAATTGGGCTGCTAAAACAGTTGTCACCAAACCTTGACTGCCGTAACTGCCGTCTTCAGTGGCAGGATAAATTTTCACCCCGAGCCGTTTCCAATCGTCCAACTCCAAAAGATCCTGTTGGGTGCGGCCACCATAAAACAGCGTCAAGGTCGCCTCCGGTCGCCGGGCTTTCACGGTCTCTGCCAGACAGTAGAGAGGGGGCATTCCCACGCCTCCCCCGACCAATAGCAGGTGTTTAGCGGTTTCGGGCACACGAAAACCGGTACCGAGGGGTCCGATTACTTCCAACAGCTCGCCGCGGGCTTTACCGGCCAGGATGGCGGTGCCGCGACCTGCAATTTTATAGATTAATTCCACCGTACCAGTTTCCGTAATCCCGCGGTAGATACTCAGCGGCCGGAAGAGCAAGGGATCGGTACAGTTTTCCCCGGCAACTTTAACATGGATAAATTGCCCCGGTTGGAACCGGGCGGCAATCTCCGGCGCCATAAATTTGATCCGGTAGTAACCCGGGGCTAAGGCAATATTTTCAATAATTAAGGCTTTTAACTGAACCATGGATCCCCTCATTCCTTCCCAAGCATGGCTGCTTAAGTTTTAGGCACTGAATTTTCCGTTAGCATATTTTAAGTTTCCGTTAACCCAGACCGAATCCACTATCCCCCGGAGCTTCATCCCAATAAACGGGGAATTGTTAGACAGAGAGATCAGATCTTCCTCGCGGACCGTCCATTCCCGCCGTGGGTCAAAGATTAATACATCAGCACAGTCTCCCGGCTGAATCCGGCCTCCGGGACAATTTAAAATCCGGGCGGGATTAACCGAAAGCTTTTCAACTAATTGGGTTTTGGTTAACCAGCCTTCTTCTACCAGTCTGGTCCAGGCTACTGCTAACGCGGTTTCGAACCCGATCATTCCGGTAGGCGCCAGAGCAAATTCACGGTGTTTCTCTTCTCGGGTATGCGGAGCATGGTCGGTAGCGATCGCATCGATGGTCCCATCTTTTAACCCCGCCCGGACCGCCGTCAGATCCGCCGCGCTGCGCAACGGCGGACTAACCCGGTAAACCGGATCATAGTCTTGAAGGAGTGCATCGTCCAGACTGAAATGGTGGGGAGTTACTTCCGCAGTAACTCTGACCCCGCCCCTGTTTTTGGTCTCCCGTAACAAAGCCACACTCTTAGCGGTACTGATATGGCAAAAATGGACTTTGGCGCCGGTAAATTCGGCAAGGGCCAGATCCCGGCTGATCACAGTCGACTCCGCAATATCGGGGATACCGGGCAAACCCAAGACCATCGACCAGTAACCTTCATGCATTACACCGTTCCCCGCCAAGTCCGGATCCTCCTGATGCAACAGCAACGGTAAGCCGAAGAGGTTGGAATATTCCATCGCAGCACGAAGCACTGCAGTATTCATAATCGTTTTACCGTCATCCGAGAACGCTACTGCGCCGGCTGCGGCCAGTTCACCCATTTCCGCCAACTCCACACCTTGCAGCCCTTTAGTAATAGCGCCGACAGGATAGACTTTTGCCCAACCGGCTTGCTGAGCCCGGCTTAGAATATATTCGATCACCACCGAAGTGTCTGCCACCGGAGTAGTATTAGCCATACAAGCTACAGCGGTAAACCCGCCTTTCAAAGCAGCTTTAGTCCCGCTGGCAATGGTCTCTTCGTCTTCCCGGCCCGGTTCCCGTAAATGTGAATGTAAATCAATCAAACCCGGACAGACTATTTTATCTGTAGCATCGATGATTATGGCGTCTTCCACCGGTAACTCCGGTCCAACCGCGGCAATTTTACCGGCTTCAATTAATAAATCGCCCTTTCCCACAAAGCCACCGGCCGGGTCGATAATTTCTCCTGCTTTAATGCAATAGCGCATCTTTATTTCCTCCTCCGGTTAACAGATATAGGAGTGCCATCCGTACTGCCACACCATTGGTAACCTGCTCAGTGATAACCGACTGTTCATGTACTGAAACTGCTTCGCTGATCTCCACCCCCAAATTGGTGGGACCGGGGTGCATTACTAATAAGTCCGGCCGGGCTTTTTGTAAACGCTCTAGATTAACACCGAATAATTTAGAATACTCCTTTAAACTGGGGAAAAAAGCTTTGGTTTGGCGTTCCAACTGGATCCGCAGGATATTAACGACTTCAGCTTCTTCTAAAGCCCGATCCAGGTTAGTCTCAACCCTAACTCCCAACTGACGGATTTGAGCCGGAATCAAGGTAGGTGGCCCAACCACTGTGACCTGGGCACCAAGTTTTGTTAAGGCCCAGATATTAGATTTGGCCACCCGACTGTGCAGGATATCCCCAACGATCGCCACTTTTAAGCCGGCAAACTTTCCTCTTTTCTGCCTGATGGTAAAGAGGTCGAGTAAACCCTGGGTTGGGTGTTCATGGGCACCGTCGCCGGCATTGATAACATGAGCCTTAACCGAATTAGCCAACAATCTGGGGGTACCTGCCAACGCATGGCGGATCACAATTATGTCCACGCCCATAGCTTCAAGAGTCCGAGCGGTGTCGACAAAGCTCTCCCCTTTGGCCACACTGCTGGAAGCGACTGTCAGATTAATCAGATCAGCACTCATCCATTTGGCGGCAATCTCAAACGAAGTTCTGGTCCGGGTACTTGGCTCAAAAAAGAGTGTTACCACTGTTTTTCCACGTAAAGTCGGTATTTTCTTTAAATGCCGGTTAAAGATATCTTTACAAACCAGCGCCGTATCTAAAATCAAGTTGATCTGTTCCGGAGACAGTTCCCTCAAGCCTAAGAGGTCTTTCGGTAAACTCACCATCTTTTTTACCCTCCGCTAATTGCTTATCCCAGCATGTTATGAGAATCATTAGCTCCAACGAAAATATGACGCCACAAACAGAACAGCCAACATTCCTAGGCTGTCAATGTTTTGCTGTCTTCCTTCTGTAACGGGAGTCTGGGGAATAACCAGATTTAGTAAAACCCTGACAATTGTTGATAAAGCCATCCCGTAAAAAGGAATATATTCAGGTGCAGTCGCAATTTTTTTAAGACTGCACCTGAGTATCAATTAATTTTAATCTTTAACGGCATCCATCTGTTCGGCGGGGAGGAGCAAAAAGACCAGGTTTAATAAAATCCCAAATACCGCAGCAGTAGCTATCGCCGGTAAATGGAGCCCGAATACCGGAATCATTCCATTGGGAAAAGCAAAGGAGCCACCAATTCCGATCATCAGAATGGTTGAAGCAATTGCTAGGTTTTTCGCAGAGAAAAGATCAACTTTTTCCGACAGCATCAAGGCCACGCCCTGTACGGCAATGACACCGAAGAGATAAATCGAAACTCCGCTGATGACCGCTCCGGGAACGGAGTTGACAGCTCCGGCCAGTTTGCCGAAGAATGAAAGGATAATTGCAAAGATTGCGGCCAAAAAGAGTACTGGCACTGAAAAATTCTTAGTGATAGCCATAACGCTATTGTTTTCACCATAATTGGTACCTGCCGGCCCTCCAATGATTCCAGCAATCATATCTGCGATACCGTCACCAATCAAATTTACCCCTAATAATCCGGCAATTGGGTATTCTTTTTTAGAATCGATTTTTTTAGCTAAATTATTGACATAAAGGTCAATTTGATATAAATGGGCGGTGGACTCGGGAATTGTAGCAATAGCAATCGGCATAATGGCAATAATCGCGTTCCAACTCCAGACCGGAAAAGTAAAATGCGGCGCTTCAAAAATGGCGGCTGAGGTGATATTGGAAAAATCAATGATCCCCAACCCCCAACTGACAACATAACCAACTAATACTCCAAAGAGGATCGGAAGTTGTCCCAAGGTCCCCTTTAAGTAAACTGAAAATAGAATGGTGGCCAACAAAGTTATCAAAGCTGCAGTCCAGTTGGAAGCGGCCCCGCTCATCGCTGATCCAGCTAAAGAAATACCAATTACAATCGCTACACTACCGGTAACCGACGGCGGTAGGACTTTTTCAATTTTTTCTCGTCCAAATTGATTAATGATTAATCCGGCAATAACTGAAACTAAACCGGAAGCTATAATACCGCATTGAGCTTGAGAAATCAAAAAATCGGGAGCAACTTCGCCGAATTCTTTGACCCCAGTAATTGCGACTATTGCCGCAATATAAGAAAAACTGGATCCATAATACAGGGGGATACGTCCTTTTGTAATCAACAAAAATCCAATGGTTGCCAGACCGCTGGCAAAAATAGTGGTTGAAATGTGAAACCCGGTCAATAATGCGACCATAACCGTAGCCGGAAACATTACTACCATTTGTTGTAAGGCGAAAAAGATCAGTTTCCATAATGGCGGGGTATCATCCGGTAAATACCCAATAACTTCGATTTCCTTTTTAGTTGACATTGATTAGCCTCCTCTAATTTATTCGGTTACTATATTTTTGTTAAACTTGAACTATTTACCCTTGCCTATTTAGTTCATCATAATATACCCATAAAAAAACCTCCCAATGAAAGGAGGATTTAGACTAAGGTTTGTTAATCCGTTTCCTCCCTTCAATGCCTCGCTGGACATTTCTTAAAGGGATTATTCGGGATTTAGTTCTGAGATTACCACTTGATCTTCGCCATCAGTTTCTTTAAGTTTAACATGAATAATCTCCCGTTTTGAAGTGGGAACGTTTTTACCGACATAATCGGCACGGATTGGTAATTCGCGGTGACCCCGGTCGATTAGTACCGCCAGTTGAATCAGTTCCGGCCTTCCCAGATCCATTAAAGCATCCAGAGCGGCTCGAACTGTCCGACCGGTAAATAATACATCATCAACTAAGATCAGTTTCTTTTTGGTAATGTTAAATGGTAATTCGGTCCGGTGCAGCACCGGTTGGTTGGAGATTAGCGAGAGATCATCCCGATAAAACGTAATATCTAAGGTACCTACCGGGATTGCCGCGTTTTCATGTTGTTTAATAAATTCTGCCAAACGGTTAGCCAGCGGCACTCCCCGAGTCCGGATTCCCACTAAAATCAGATCTGAAATGCCTTTGTTTTTTTCGGTGATCTCGTGGGAGAGACGATAGAGGGCACGTCTGATATTCTCTTCATCCATTAATTGGGCTTTAACTGAATCGATCATTGCCATCCCCCGCCTTTAAAATCAAGATAAGTCAAGTAAAATAAAACCCTTCTTTGACTGCAAGGCAAAAGAAGGGTGGCAAAACCGCATATTTTTATTCACACCTTCCCAGCCTCACAGGACCAGTCTTAAAGGCCTTTATTAATATAAATTTATCAGATGTTGTGGCAAAAGTCAAGCCAATCAAAGCACAAATTTTAATAATTCGTATACTTTGGTCAGGTGAAACTAGGCTCAAGGTGGAAGGAGATTTAAGAAGGCAAAGGAAGCATTAATTCAACTTATAAAGAGCAACCGAGCTGCAGGGGTAAGTTAATAATACCGCTATGGCCTTTTTAATTCGGGTTGTCCGGCCTGTTCCCACAGAGACATTTCGCCACAGCCACAAAGCTGACAGCCTTTACATACAGTAACTCTATTTTGAAAGACACTGATGATAGTTTCGACTACCTCAACTAAAGCGACAATATGTAAAATGATCCGTCGCGGTGCAAGCGTGATTAAGGCGCTTAATAGCCAATCTTCATACTCAATTTCTTGGTCCAGTTGAGCCAGGATTCCTTCAAGCTGTCCGGGTTTGACCGGTTGCAAATTTTCGTCCAGAATAAAAAAGTCCTGTTTGGTTTGGAATAAAACATGGACCTCCTCGATCTTCGGTTCCTGGACTTCGACAAAATAGCGTAATAACCTGAGAAACTCCAGGTATTCCTTTTCCATGACAAAATTATTGACTGCTTTATCCACCGATTCGGTTAATTCTTGATAATAGTCTTTCAACCGGAAACGGAAAAAACCTTCCAGATCAAGTTGATTATTGGTTTCCAAATATTGACCGACTTCAGTTAGGATTCGGTTATGACGTGATAATGTCTTTCCAATGTCACCTTCATCATGGAGATTATTTAAATAAGAATAAGAAGACTGCAAAATTATACCAAACCCGTCTTCTCCCAATTCATGGCAGCGTTCCCGGGCAATCCGGTAAATGTATGTTTTGGTGACTTCATTCATTAAAAAATCGGTAATGATATTAGCCAGGTAAAACCGTAAGACTTTTTCATGGGCGCTTTTGATTTCTGTATTTTCTTCTTCGATTGAGCATTTAATAAAGGAAGTTTTACCAAGAATTTTTTCGGAAAGGCTAATCTTAATGCCTTCCCGGTTCAGGAATTTGATCTCTTTAAACAAAAGCTCTTTTAACTCTGGTTCATTTTTGAGGGTACCGATCATATACATAGTCATTGTAAACCCTCCCCGCTATAAAACTATTATATGTCGCCCAAATAGTTTGTATACTAGCTAAAAGGCAGGGGCAATTTCCGCTTTTTAGAAGTGAAATACATAAAAAAAAACGAGCCTGGCAAGTTATGCAAAGCTCGTTAATTTTAAAATTAATGGTGGGGAAGGTTGGAATCGAACCAATGACCTCTACGATGTCAACGTAGCGCTCTAACCAACTGAGCTACTCCCCCGTTCGGACAAAAATCATTTTAACATCATCCCTTTGGTTCGTCAATAGTTAAAATGATCTTTTTTTAAGTAAAATATGGTATCAAAAAGTCCTTTCACTCTTAAAATCCGGCATACTTACCCCGTTTAGTATAGCTGGTATGAAGCAGCCGATGGGATTTCTCCCCCAAAGGTTTTCCCAAGTATTCCTGGTACAACTGCTGCACCGCTGGATTTTGATGGGCTTTACGGAGAGGCATTCCCCGGTCAGCCTCATAAATTGCTTTCATGCGGGCGGCACGTGTCACACCGTTGGTAGGAATCGGTTGACCGCCGCCGCCGATGCAACCTCCGGGACAGCACATAATCTCTATAAACTGATAATCGGCAGTGCCCGCTTTAATCTGATCCATCAACTTTTTGGCATTGGACAAACCATTGGCCACTGCTACTTTAATTGTTTTCCCACTGAGGTCTACCGTAGCCTCTTTTACTCCGGCCAATCCCCGGACTTGGTCAAAATCAACTGTAGCCAGTTCCGAGCCGGTCACTACTTCATAGACAGTCCGTAATGCCGCTTCCATTACCCCGCCGGAAGCACCGAAAATTACCCCGGCTCCGGTGGAGATCCCCAGCGGCGCATCGAATTCTTCCTCAGCAAGAGCTTCAAAATCAATCCCTGCTTCACGGATCATCCGTCCCAACTCCCGGGTAGTCAGGACCAGATCCACATCCTGAAAGCCACTACCATGCATCTCGGGTCGTCCCGCTTCAAATTTTTTAGCTGTACAAGGCATTATTGAAACGACTACAATCCGTTCCGCAGGAATCCCGGCCTTTTGGGCATAATATGTCTTAGCCATGGCTCCGAACATTTGCTGCGGCGATTTACAAGAAGAAAGGTGATCAAGATATTCCGGGTAAAAATGTTCGATATATTTAATCCAGCCTGGACTGCAAGAGGTAATCATCGGCAATTTGCCTTGGTGCTCGAGACGTTCTATTAATTCATAGCCTTCTTCCATGATCGTCAGATCGGCCGCAAAATCAGTGTCAAAAACTTTAGCAAAGCCCAACCGGCGTAAAGCAGCAACCAATTTCCCGGTAGTAATCGCCCCGGGCGCCATACCCAACACTTCACCGATGGCCACCCGGATCGCCGGAGCAGTCTGAACCACTACATGCTTATCGGGATCGGCCAAAGCCGCCCAGACTTTCGGTGTGTCATCCGCCTCATAGATGGCACCTACTGGACAAACTTGAATACACTGTCCACAAAAAGTACAGGCTACGTTATTTAAAGGCGCTCCGCCGGTCGGTGCAATTACTGTTGCATCACCGCGATTGATTGGATAAATGGCCCCGACTCCCTGCACCTGGTGGCAGACAGCCACACACCGTCGACACAGGATACACTTTGAAGGGTCACGGACAAGCGCCGGTGAAGAATCATCCACGGGCAGACGTTTAGGTTTACTCTCATTAAACCGTTGGGAACGTACCCCCAGCCGTTCACTTATTGCCTGAAGTTCACAGTTTTGGTTACGGATGCAATTCAAGCAGTCTTGCGGGTGATTAGAAAGTAATAATTCCAAATTAAGCTTTCTAGTTTCACGGACCAACGGCGTATTGGTCCTAACCACCATACCTTCAGTTGCCGGTTGCGAACAAGCTGTTTGCAGAGTGCGAGCTCCTTCAACTTCAACCAGGCAGAGACGGCACATTGCTTTTGTACCTAATTCCGGATGATAACACAAAGTCGGGATGTTGATTCCCGCCTGTTTCGCCGCATCCAAAATCGTACTACCCGCCGGTACTTCCACCTGATTGTTATCAATCGTCAATTTTACCGTTTCCACTTTAGCCATCCTTTCTAAAATCGATTAATATCGTTTCTCAGAAAAAATTTTTAAAAAATTTATTCCTTCAGACTATTCATCATTTGGCTAGAATCAGTATCATTGATCTTACAAACTTGTTGCTTTCTTATTAATTGTAACTGTTTTCACAAAGTCTAATAAAAATATAAACTCTAAGCTAATTAACAGATCTATTATATACGATCCAAGATTCCACTGTCAACTTACTTTACCAGAAGCAACCTTTTCACAAAAGCTCAGTTTTTCTTTTTGTCGTTCCCAGATTGCGCTCATGGTTAGACCGGTACGGGGATCGGGCCATTGTGGGGCAATCTCCGCTAGCGGTTGCAAAACAAAGGAACGTTTGAGAAGCTGAGCATGGGGAATACTCAAACAGTCACATTGGAAAATCCAGTTTTTAAAAAAAAGAAGGTCCAAATCGATCACCCGAGGCCCGTAACGAACCCCCGGCGTTCGACCTAACTGTTTTTCAAGGTCCTTAAGTTGGCGTAGCAAATTTAGCGGAGTAACCTCCCCATTCGGTGTAAAATACGCTACCTGGTTAAAAAACCAGGGCTGATCGATAACTTCCACCGGTTCGCTACGGTAGACCGATGAAACTGTCAACCGTACCTGGAAGGTAGCTTCCAATTTTTCGACGGCAGTTTTTAAGTTCATGAGACTATCCCCGAGATTACTGCCTAACCCGATAAAGATCAAATTATTATCGTTCATGGCTAATGGCATCACACATTTTCAGCGCCCGGGAAATTGCTTTAACATCGTGAACTCTGACAATATTAGCGCCTTTGGCAACTCCCCAAACATTGGCGGCAATCGTACCCTCCAATCTTTCTTCAACCGGCAAACCCAAAGTTTTACCAATCACCGATTTCCGGGAAGTACCAAGTAAAATTGGCCTACCCAAGACTTTTAGTTGATCAAGTTTTTGTAATAATAATAAGTTATCATGATGGGTCTTCCCGAAACCAATCCCTGGGTCAATAATGATTTTTTGGAAATCGATCCCACTCGCTACTGCGAGATTAATTGAATCTTGCAGCCCATCAATAACTTCTTTTACCACATCATGGTAATCGGCTTGAGCTTTGTTATGCATAATCACTACCGGAACACCGGCCGCGGCAACCACTTTTGCCATTCGAAATTCCGGATCTGAGGGAGCTCTTAAACCCCAAATATCATTGATCAGCGACGCTCCGTATTCAATTGCTTTTTCGGCAATTTCCGGCTTATAGGTATCGACCGAGATCGGGATTTCAACCGTGCTTACTAACTCTTTTAACACCGGAAACAGTCGCCTTGCTTCTTCTTCTTTCGAAATCTCCGCTGCACCGGGACGGGTTGATTCCGCACCCAGGTCTAATATATCCGCTCCTTCGGTAATCAGCTGCAAAGCCTGGGCCAAAGCCCGCGCTACCACATCAGTTTCGCGGTAAAGTCCGTCATGAGAAAATGAATCCGGGGTGAGATTTATAATTCCCATTATATACACCCGGGTTGAAAAATCGAAGGTCTGATCTTTAATTACTAAATTGCTTATCCGGTTAATATGATCACCAGCTTTAAAAGGAGATTTGCAAATTTAATTTTGTTTTAAAAAGCTTATAATAAATTTTTATAAATTCGCGATCCCCCTTGTCACTTCCTGCTAAAGAAAGATTAAAATAAAAAAACCCATTATTGAGCAGTAGTCAAAGGGGTTTTAGCAATCAATTAATAATCAATTAATAATAATCAATACTAACAACAAAACCGAACCTGCCGGGCCAGAGAGAATAAGACAAATTTAGCCCGGGAAGGCTGTCTACGATTGGCAAACGAAAGACAAATAATTAATCCGGCTAGTAAGATACCAAGCAGCAGAGTCAAGATTAATAACCCTGATTTTTTCATAATCCTCACCAAAATATTTACCTAAAGCAGTGAAACATACCTAGTTTTACGAAACCGCTTTAGTGTTATCCAGATTACCCACAATTTTGATAGAATATCCGCAATTGCTCAAGAGCAATTTTTTCCAACCGGCAAATCTGGACTTGGGATACACCAAACAGTTTTGCAACTTCAGTTTGAGTTTTTTCTTGAAAAAAACGTAATTCGATCAGTAATTTCAACCTTTTGGGGAGCTGCGCCAGACCTTCCTGAAGGGTGTAATGCTCAAGCCATTGGGTGTAATCAGCATCATTGCCGATAAATTGCTCCCAGCTTGTCCCCTCACCTTCGTCACTATTAGTCAAATCATACAGCGAAGTTACAGGTTGAGAAGCCTCTAAAATGCTGGCAATTTCTTCCCGGGGTAAACCGGTCACATTTACTAACTCGGTTAATGTCGGTTCCCGGCCTAACTCATTTAATAATCCTAACCGCAACCTTTCCACCCGGCAAGCGGTCTCTTTAATACTCCGGCTAACCTTCATCAGACCGGAATCGCGTAAATATTGCTTAATTTCCCCGATAATTAAAGGTACCGCATAAGTTGAAAATTTAACCCCGAACCCGGGCTCAAACCGTTCTACCGCTTTAATTAACCCCAGGCATCCAATTTGAAACAGGTCATCGAGTTCACCTCGTCCGGCAAACCGCCCAGCAATACTCCTTACCAAACGTAAATTATGTTTTATTAGGGTTTCTTTGGCTTCGGCCGACCCGGTTTTGGATAACGCAATCAGTTCCTGAAATTGATCATCTGATAATAACTCGTCTGGCGCCAGGTTCAAACAGTGGCTAACTGCTTCGGGAGAGCTCAGCATGGGCGAACCCCCGTTCCGGTTGCTTTTTCATAATAACGGTGGTTCCCTCCAACGGTTTGGAATTGAGTTCCATCTCATCCATGAATGATTCCATAAAAACCAATCCCAGCCCCATTCGTTCGGGCTGGCTGGAATAAGTAGCCTGTTTCGCCTGTTCGATATTGGCGATACCTACTCCAAAATCCTGGACTTTAATTAACAAGGTATCCTGATTCTCCAGACTCAACTCCAGCTTTACCAGACCGATCCGGTCCGGATAGGCATGGATAACACAATTGGAAACAGCTTCGGAGATTGCAACCCGGATTTCTTCAATTTCCGCCAAAGTAAAATCCAGTTGTGCGGCAAACGTCGCGACCATCGAACGCGCCAGAGCGACATTCTGCGGAGAACTGGGAAATTCAAGCTTAAAATAATTATTATCCATCTCCCAACCTCCATCATACGGCTTTTTCAAGAGCTTGTTTACGGTCCGGATAGATATCCATAATTTTCAACAATCCAGACAATTCAAAGATCTTTTTAACCTGAAGTGAAACATTTATAGCGGAAAGGTGACCACCTTCCTGGCTAAGCCTTTTAAATCTCCCTAAGATTGCTCCCAGTCCGGAACTGTCGATAAAGGGGACTTTCTTCAGATCTAAAATCAAATGTTTGATACTTTTGTCACGATCTAGAAACTCCTCGACCACATTACGAAAGAGCGGGGATGTTTCTAAGTCTAATTCGCCATCGATTATGACAAACAGATTTCTACCTACCTTCTCGGTTTCAATATTCAAATTAATCCCCCTTTCAAATACAAAGTAAAAATTCGCCATTTCTTACAACAGTTCCTGCCTACTAAAAAAGCAAAAAAAGCCGATTCATCAATGATTTTAGCTAATTTTTAACCTGATATTTAAATTTTATTTTACCTCTGGATCAAATTTGGTTAACCTTGCGCGAGATAATCTTTTCAACGCCAATTAGTATGCCTACGGGCCTTACGGAGCCTTTGAGCACGGATTTTTTTAGAGTTGCGCCTGCTTTCATACTCTTCTTCCTCTTCCGGATTTAGCTGAGCTGTTTTAACAATTCCTTCCCGAAAAACTACAACTGTTTCACCGGCATTCGGCTTAGTATAGGGCGACCCGTCCTCACCCCGGTAGATCATCTCCACATGCTCCTGGGCAAAATCCGATTCTTCCAGCCAATGACGGACAAAAGATTTAATTACCGGAAAGATCTCACTATGTTTGCCTTGACCGTGGATTATCCGGACTACCTTTTCACGATGTTGCCAGGCATTATTTAAGCCCTCAATAACTCGTTGCTGAGCTGCTTCCAAGGTCAAATTATGCAAATCAATGGTAAACATCAACTTACTCCCCAAAAAATTTAAAATTACAAGTTATTTATATAATCTAAAGATAACATAGTTGCTGTACCACGTCCAGATAAAATTGATTGCACAAGTTGCATTAGCAGAAGCAAAATTTTCGTTGCGATCATACTTTGCCTAAATAAACTTTATGTCAAAATCTAACTTATTATAACATTATATCCATATATTGTTATTTTCATGTTGCTGCTTACCGGATATCCGGTCCAAAGAAGCAGTTATTAGCGCATCAATCCACCACAATCCGTCCCGGTCTTTTTTGACGCTGGTCAGTATTGCGCCGGACGCCGCTACCAAGTTCCTTAACGATTAAGGTCAGATAGCGATAAATCTCTTTGTTACTATAATCTTTAACCGGAATTCCTTGACGCTGGGCAAGGTAATAAATGATCAGATCACGTTCCACCCGTTCTTGGTTAAGGCATTCCATGGCGAAAGCGATATCATAGACATTGGTGGTATTACTTTTTATAACGACTGAAGCGAAATATTTGAGTAACAGCGGCGCCAGTGTGCTTTTACCTACTCCGGCGTATTCCACCTGAATAATATTAATTGTGTTGAATTCGGTATTAAAATCAAAAAAATCCTTATAGTCCGAACGCAGTTGGGCGCCTTCACGCAACTTGAACCGGCCCAGTTCCAATTCCTGCGGGCCGAGTGTATTAACTTCGTCAATACTAATCTTGGTTTTGGCAGTAGTGAAGTCACTGCCAACCGTCGGTTCGAAAAAGTGTACCTTGACCACCATTTCTAAATTGGTATTATAGTAGGGCGTCTCATAGGGTTCGCGCAACAGATAAATCTTACCGTTATATTTAATAATCCCACGGGTGACCGTAAGGGTGTTCGCACCAACGATCAAGCCCGCTCCGGCGATAACCCCATTGGAATACGATTGATAATAAATATCCAGAAAGTCCCGGGGAAAATCCCGCAGATTCTCCAGCATCTCGGTTTTTAAGATTCTTCCCTTGGCGAAGTTGGGAAAATAGTTACTAAACAAGGTGATTCCTCCTTGGAGACGTCTAACTGGGTTGCCAATTGAGGAAATTACATAATTACCTTAATAAATCCTTTGACCACAATATATATTAACTGGCCTGGATGTATCTATCAATATATTATGAGATATTATGAGCCAAAGCTTAAATCATGAATTATACAATTCCTTAAATTAGGCCGTAACAGCCAATCCCGCTTAACTCTACTCACGGCTCCCGTTATTTCAAGCCGTCGAAAAAGTCCAGTTCAGACAGTTCGTCTTCAAAAGCAAAGTATTTCCGGTGTCCGATATAAAGTTGATCCTCATGACGGGCGATGGGAACCACATGAAAACCCCAGTTGCGTTCATGGGCGAACAGAAAGAACCGCACTTCACCGTTGCTGATGGTATCCGTATCTTCCTGAAAGATCTTGCCCGGATATTGATTGGTAATCTCCTCCGGGTAGGTCAGGTTGTAGCTTTCAAAATTGTTCTCCAAGATGAACTCCTGTTTTAAGACACCCTCCTGGTTTTTCAGGTAAAACCGGATCTCCTCCACTCCAATGGGTCGCGAGATAAAGCCCTTGGCCTGGTTCATCTTATCCAGGCTGTAGATCAACATCTTTTCTTGTTTATTATAGGTTAAGGCGCTGACAGAATAGGGAATTACCGGAATATCATTGATAATAGTGGCTTCAATATCCCCAATTTTCTTGGAATTAATAAAACGTAATACTCCTTTGAGACAAGCCAATTTCAAATCGGGGACGATCTCGTCATCATCGTTGCGCTGTTTGAATTCAATGCTTTTGCCAGGAACAAACTCCTTTAATGCTTCCTTGAAAATATCGATCCGGCAGGATTGGCCGGTCAGTTTGATAATTGAATAGTCCTGCAGTTCCCGGTTCTCGTAGTACTTTTCTAAAAACTTACGCACTACTTCGTAAATGTCACCCTTGATTAACTTGTTAATTTCTTTGATGTTAAAGACTACATCGGGAAATTCAAAGACATCCTTAAAATTACCGTCTTTGAGAATGGAAAGACACCATTTGTTTAAAGTCGTAATATGCAGGTCACTTTCTTGATCGTTCATTTCTGAAGCATCGAAACGGTTCCGCAGGATATTGGTTTTTTGAAAAAATTCCTTCTTCATATTGTCAGCGATTTCCCAAAGAAAATAGAAATTGTTCTTCACCCGCTGGTAATCTTCGCTGACCCGGTTTTCATACTCCTTGAAACGGGTGGGAATAATTTGTTCCGCTTCAGCATAGCATTGCTCGAAATGTTCATAAACTTTGGCAACACCCAACTCATCTACGATCCGGAAAATATCGGCGCTGGGAATGTCAATCAGGCTGTCAATATCTAATATTTTTTTGGAGCGGTAGTATTCGGCAAAAACGATCTTCATAAACTGCAGGATTCGGTAAGTAATATTATTACCGCCGAAATTGGTGTCACCGTTTTCAAAGGTGGTTCTAACCTCAATTTTATAGGAGATCTGCCCTTCTTCAATCCGAAAAGAACAAGAGGAAAGGTCGGTAGTTCCGCCTCCACAGTCAATCACCAGGGCCTTATACTCCTCACCGTCAATGAACTTGTTCTTTTCGATCTGGTCGGCAATAGTGTTATATAACACAGCAATTCCTTCATCCAGGGCATCATCGGAGGCAATGTTATACTCCGGCAGAATCTCCCGAAACATCTCAATAAACTGTTGCTTAAGTTTGACCGGGCTTGAGATATGTAAATTGCGAAACCGACATTTGAACTGTCGCTCCGCCGCCTCAATCACATGAAGAAGGTAAGCCCGGATAATTTCGCCCCGTTTGACTTTGGCCACATTACCCGACTCGTCATAAATTTCTTCGATTTTCTGATAATTATTAACCCAACGTTTGATTCCCTGGAATATACTAGAATTACTGGTATAATTGTTTCTCTTCATGAAGCTTTTCGCTTCATAGCCGAAGTAATACTTGATCTGATTCGGATCGGCGCAGTTGGCCACATAGACGACGGTGGGCAACACCTCCAGCCAGCGTTCGCTTTTGCTGGTAACATCCTTAAATTTAACAATATTAATCTGGTTTAACTCGATCCGCCGGTTTAAGATATCATTAAAACAGGGATTCGGGATATAGTTGTTACTCAGATACGCTCCGGCAGTAGTATTGGAAGTGCCGAAATCTATAGCTAGAACTGCGGCAGTCTCCTGCATTCGCTTGATTTCCAGATCTACCACAGGGACCTTGAAATACTCCAAGTTAGCCGGTGGCAACAGTTTATCGGAATAGTAGGTCTTAAACAGATATTCCGAATCATCTTTTTTAAAAAACAAAAAATGATAATTCCGACAATTGCTCGACTCCAAGTTTAGATTATGGGCTTCCGCCACCAGATAATACAAGTTGGCTTCATCTGCATGTTCCGCCCGGACCAGGTTAAAAATACCGCACAAAACCTTTTGATCATTAAGCAACAATACATTGGACTCACCGATTTCCGTTTCAACGCTTACTTTATACATATCTTCTTCGGTGATCCCAATGTCTTGATACAAAGTAATCTTAGCGGGAATTTTAATTTTATCGTGGTCCGGCAGCCGTGTCATTAAACAGGTCCGTAACGCATCACCGACCCGTTCAAATCCGGCTTCGCGATAGGCGTTGATTAAATAGTGTTTCTCTTCACCCCGGTACTTGAGGATCGTGCGGATCAGGCCTTCCCGGTCCAGGGTATTGACGACCCCTTTCACAATCTTCTCACGATAACAAATATTCCGTAACTGCAGGGTAGTCATTTCTAACAAATCTTCCCGCTTATAACGACGGTTCGAACCGGCAGTGACAACATTCAGTCGATACGACGGCATCTGCTTTTCTGCCTCCTTGGGTTAATTCACATCCAACTTTGAGAATGTGAAATTAGTAATCATTAACTTAGTTCATTCGCTATAATATTGCTAAGGTTAGTAGAGGGCGATACTATCGATCCTCATTGTTTCGTCCATCCCAATCACGCCAAAATGGTCTTTCCAGTAAGTAAGCGTAGATAATTTTAGCGGTAAAAACAGATCTTTGATTAGTTCCAGCTTGATTTCGTTTTGATCGGTCTTCTCACAGGCAATGAAAAAGAGTAGTTCGTTAGTTGTCTCATAATTAACATAAATGAAAGAGTTTTTAAAAATCTTCCTTATAGTCTCCCGTAACAGATAGATCATCTCCCCGGTAATCAACAGCCGGTAGTAGTTTTCAACTAACACTGCTTGTTCCGCTTCATTAAAAAATTTCAAACGTGCTTGGACCATCGGGCCCAGCAACCCTGCCGCAAGCTCCCGATGAATAAACCGTTGATAATATTCAGTTTTATTCATTCCCTGGATCAGATCGATGCGGGTTAAAAAGTGAATGGTGATATCCAATAAAGTGTTACGAAATTCAAGGTCTTCATCATTATTAATGTTAAAAAGGTCTTTAAAGATTTCATAAAAACGGTAGTATGGGTTGATTTCAACCACTGGGTCCACTTCATTGAAGTTAAGGTTTTCATGACTCAGTTCCAGATAAGGAGAGTAGATTTTGGCCAGTTTAAAAGTGATATTTTCAAGCGCTATCCCGGCCTGATGCGCCTTGATTACCAAATCCCAAACATAGTTCATACCAACTCACCAATGCATTCATAATCCGGAAAATACATCTGAACCTCTGAAACCAGAAAACTTAAAAGGTCATACCGGATAAAATCGTTTTCCTGATCTAAAGCTACAAATTGTAATTTCATAATTTTCTTTTCATTGGCTACCCGAATATCATCGGTAATGAAATAGTTCAAATCATAAGTTACAACACTATCGCCTTTATGATCGCAGATAATAATATCTTTCAGCCCAAAATGCTTCGCAATACTGTAGGAGTTAATGATCCGAAAAATTTCGCCCTTGGTTCTGACCAAAGCAGTCTGCTTTTGGGCAAATTTACTGATAAAACTATTAACCCGTCGGTTTGATAATGGTTCAACCGGGTAGTTGGCAGCCCAATTTTCTGGCGGCCGGCAAATCTTGATTAAATTCCAGGCATCAACCTTTTCATAAGGTGAAACTATCGTCAATTCTTCCGCACTGCGCAGCATGTATTTTAAATATAAAGGTTCTTCGTCAATTAAAAAGCCGTTATCTGCCCCATATTTTTTGAGTGAAATTACATGTTCATAATTGATCCGATCGATCGCCGGCATCGGAAAACCCGAACTACTAGTCTTGATCCGTTCAATATTCCATAACAAAATCTGGTCGATGGTTTTATAAGGTTCGAACTCTTCTAAGTTGAAACTAATCTCGGTGATTGTCTCCTCCTGACCGGGAACCGCAGCGCACTCAGTGATAATTACGTCAAAAAACCGGTAGGCGTAGGGGTTGTTCAAAGTCTTCCAAGGAAGTGCGTTCTTTTGAAACACATTGTAGAGGTGCTCGATCTGAAGTAAGTAGCTCTGGTTTTGTTCCAGTTTGATCCGGATCGGATAGCGGCTTTGATCGGTTACTAACTCCCCCGGAAAGGTTTTCCGGTTAGCAAGTAATTTTTTGAGGGTCAGGTAATCACATTTAACAAAGATGGTGAATACCTTGATCTCCTCGCTTTTTTGCAGTCCGGTGCTGATTTTAACCATGTCATATTGTGGTTCCTCTAAATCTTCAGGAAAAACCGGATGCAGAAAATTATCCAGCGGATCAACACTGCTGCGTGGGACAAGTGTCACAAACACATCATAAGGAGCGGCGGGATCACTTACCTCGCTAAAAACTCGGTTTTCCAAGTGCTGATTGAAACTGGTCTGGTAATCAATGAGATTGGAAAAGAACCCGGACATAATATCTTTAAGAAGTTTGCGCTGTTGGAGGTCTTCCATTTTTTTTAGTTTTTCAAGAATCAATTCTTTCAAGTTGCAACACTCCGAAGTAGATTGGAAATAAGCTGCCGGAAGATTAGGACTGAGTTCAGTGGTTACACTGTGCCCTAAGGTTTATTCTGGAAAATTCTTTACATCTTTCAATAATTACATTATTTCCCAAATCATATTACCATAACTTACCTGCAGTTGTAAATTGCTATTTGCTCGAACATAACTTGGTAAAAGTGGACTTTGGTAGTTTCGGGTAGAAGAGTGCTTAAATCTGCCGCTGTGCTTACCATATTTTACCATATTGTAGAATGAAACAAACTTACCTAAAAAAGCAGGGACCTTTCCTCTGCTTCCTCCGGGTTTATTGATATTGGCTAAACTTTTTGCCTACTTACCCGTAATTATCCAGAAACAGTTAGCGTGCGCCCATAAAACGACGGCGCATTTTTCTCCTGGTTGCATTGAGTTTCTCTTTGACAGCTTGAGCTTTTCCGGTCAATCCTGCTTTGGTATAAATACTGATCGCTCTTTTGTAAGCCCGAGTGGCTTCTTTATATTCTTCTCTAGCGGCAAGTTCATCACCAGACTGCTCCAAACGCCAGGCTTGAGATTCAGGGAGCGCCGCTGAATTTTGCTTGTAGGTTTGAGCTTCAGGGAGCCTTGCTGCAGGTTGCTTGTAGGCTTGAGCTTCAGGGAACCTTGCTGCAGATTGCTTGTAGGATTGAACTTCGGTTGCACTGGTATTACCTGAATTGGAAATTGATTTCTTTACATCGACAGCTTTGGTTCGGTTTTGTTTTACTATCGGCTTGGGCTGGTAAGCGGCAGCTGCAACCCCGGTGCTTTTGGGGGCGGCTTGAGGGGTTGACGTTGCAACAATTAATCCTGCTTGAGCAACACTGATCTTTTGGTCTAAACTGACTTTAAAATATTCATATACTTCCGTCTGTTTTGCTCTTAAGTAACGGTCCAGGGCAACCTGGTAGAGCTGATTTCTGAAATAATAATCGCCTTCATTGATTAACTTGGCAAACTGGTATTTTTTCTGAATGGCCGCGGTTCCGGGTGAAGTTAAATCGGCATTGGCGGTTAAGACATTTAAAACCTTTTGGTATTCAACGGCAGCATCGCTAAAGTTGCCGGCTTTAACTAAATCGTCGCCTTTCTTTTCATGGACGGTAACCAGCTGCTGAAAAGCAATCAGCTTTATTTTTTCAACTTCAGCCTGTTTATGCAGGCGAGAACCTTTTAATGTCTGAAATGCGAAGAGGCCACTCCCCACCAAAATTACTGTTGCTAAAGTCACTGCCCCAACTTTAACAGCATACCCTTGATAATCTGGTTGATCTGAAACTTGGTTAACAAAGATCGCGCCTACCACATAATTACTTAAAACCTTACTTTCCTTGCCTTCAATCAGTTGCTGCAAACTCTTTAATAGATCCGCCGGCTCCCCGGCGGACTTTAAGAGCACAGTAATCTCATCGTAACGAATTATTTGCCAAAATCCGGGGTTGCAAAGTAAGAAGACATCACCATTACATAATCGATATTTTTGTGAAATATACGGTTCAAAACCGGACCCGATCCCTAAATAATTAGTCAAATAATGTTGCTCGGCTTGGGTTTGTTTCCCGTATTCCTCTAAATTATCCATTTCAATCAGCGCTTCAATACTACTCTGGTCCCGGCTGCGAAAACAAAACTCCTGCTCCCGGAAGTAGTACAGGCGGGAATTACCGCAAACCGCCCAAATGAGATTGGAATAATCGGTAACCGCTAAGATCAGGCTGGCCTTTAATCCCCTTCCAGCATCTTCTTTTTCCAACCGGCGTTCCGCGTTAATCAGATACTTCCGAATAACGCTTCGCTTCATTGTAGGATTACGGGTAAAATCCGCCTTAATCTGTTCAACTGCTAACCTGGCGCTTACTTCCGCTTGATTTAATTCCAATCCGTCTGCGATTACCCAAAAAGCATACCGGTCTAACTGTTGATAAGCATAAACACCGCTATTTTTAACAAATATGCCCGAATTTGATAGAAAACTCGTCTTGAAATCAATTTTCAGATCGTTCATCATCTATCATCCTTTTTTCAAGCCATTCTACTCATCCAGATGCATATTTTAAATTTTACTTTTTCATTCTTATTTTACTATTTTTTCCTTTTAAATACAACTCTTAAATTACTCATAAAATCAGTGAGCGAAATAAAATTCAGTCAAATTCAAAATAAACCGGTTTTTTCCGTGTTTGGGTTATCTTAGGCAATTGTTCGAAGTAAGTTGCGGTAATGTCCTCATAGCGACGTCGCGCCTTTTTACGCAGCATCTTTTTCCAGTCATCCATTATTTCCTTGATGAAAGAGACCATTAAAACTAATCCTGAATTACCAAGTATCAGCGGCAGGTCATAAGTTTGAAAATCCTTTTCTACCAGAATTAATGGGAATAGAGTTAGCATAATTGCTGCGGCTGCCAGTAATACAATCGCCGGGTAACGTAAGGTTTTAACCGCCATCACATTGTGACATTTAAGTGAGAGTTCAAATAAAACCGCCGCGCTGAACAGAAAAAAGGTTGCTATGTTAAAACAGGCAATATACTTAGGTTTCATCACAATTACTTTTAGTAGGTTCAAAACGCCCAGTATAAAAAGGAAAATTGCCACCCAGAAAAAGATTGCCTTTTCTTTAATAATTACTACCTCCTGTTATTTCGTTTTATTTATTCTACCATATATGGGATAAAATTACATATTCCTTCTTTTGTTTTTACCATAATTATAACGGAAAACACCCAAGGTCCAGACCATACAGGTGTTTTATCCGATAACTGCGGCGCATTAAATCATCAGCTTTAGCATTATTACTCTTCAAACGCTCAAATTTTCTGGATCAGCCTGCGGAAAAACTCACCCAGCCGGTTTTTATTATCATGTTGTTCTTCATGGGGTTTTAATTTTTCAATCTGAGGCATTTCTTTAGCAGGTTTCGCCTCTTTTTTATGATCGAAGGGATCGCCAAACAATTCATCCCAGTTAATGCGAAAATGATTACGCTCACAAGTTCGGTTCGGTTCGGTGCCGTCGATAAAATACTCGAC
>DATCLA010000215.1:0-4803 GCA_036564195.1 Bacillota bacterium | reverse complement strand
CTTTAACCTTCGGTAATAATTCCGGGGGTTTTTGTTTTTGCCATTAATTATAACTTCTAAAATGAACTATTTTTAATAAACTTTGAAAGGAGTATGATCGGCTCTGTCGAATAAAATAAATTGAGAAATAGATAGAAGTGCATGGCGGAGGTTTTTACATGAGGTTCAAAAAGATAGCATGCCTATTTTTTTTGGCTGCCGGTCTACTAATCCCAATTGTAGCTGGAGCAGAACCGGCAGATTACCGTCTTAGGCCCGGAGACCAACTGCGTTTCAATTTGTGGTCGTGGGGCAATCAACCCTTGCAGCAATTCGAGACAGCAGTGCGGCCGGACGGTAAGGTAGCGGTGGCTTTTGGGATTGCTAAAGGCCAAAACTACCGGTTGGACGCGGGAGACGTGCTCAGCATCGGAGTCTGGGGTTGCGGCCCGGAGTTGCAACAACCGGAGATCACGGTCCGCCCTGACGGTAAAATCTCCTTTCCGTTGGTGGGCGAGATTACCGCTGCCGGGTATACTCCGGTGGAACTCGTTCAAAAACTGACGCTTGCTTTACGGGAGTATGTTAAAGAGCCTAAAGTTACTGTAAATGTGGTCAAGTTCCGGGTTGTCCCGTTAGTCGGCGAATATCAGGCTTCCGGCTTCACACTGCAGGAATTGGCCGCTAAAATCCGGTTGGAGCTCAGTGAATACCATCCGGAAGCCCGACTTACCATCGAGATTCTGAAGTTTGGCACCACCCGTGTTTACGTACTGGGTGAAGTTAATAAGCCGGGGCTGTGCGAGATTGAGAAGAGCCATAATCTTCTGGATGCGATCGGCGCGGCCGGCGGTTTTACCAAAAATGCCGACTCCAAACGGGTCTACCTGGTCCGGAACGGCCAAACCGACTCCTACACCGAGATAAACCTGGACCGGCTGTTAAAGAAAGGCGACTTGAGTCTGAATTATACTTTGAACGATGGCGATCTGGTATACTTTGCCCGTAATAAAGTCGACTTTGCCCGGGATATCCTGCCATTTATCAACGCCTATTACCAGATCCGGGATCTATCTAACGATTAAGCGAATAGGCGCAGTAATTGTCTGACGATCATCAAAATCAACCAGAATGAGGTATGGATATGGCGTACATAGCAGAGACCGATGGTGAAATTAATTTAGTAGACATATGGAAGGCAGTGAAAAAACATTATCAACCAATTATCGGTGTCTCTTTCGCAGCCGCTCTGATAGTGGGGATAGTTACTTTCTTTTGGATCCCTAAACAATATCAAAGTGATGTTGCTTTTTATATTCATGAAAAGAGTTCTTCGGGAATCCTCTCTGCGTTCGGCTCACAGTTAGGGGCTTTGGGTAGTTTTCTGCCGAGTGTGGGCGGAGGTGCCAATGCTGATTTATGCAGGGATATTGTTTTGGCACGGCAGTTTTTGAAGCGGGTCTTGAAAGCGGAAGGGCAGCCGCACCAGCAGGAAGATGTTAAAAGATTTAAGGAAAAAATCACAGTTAAAAATGAAAAAAGCGGTGTAGTCTCTATTGCGGTATTGGCAAAAAGCCCTAAGTTGGCTTACAGACTAGCCAAGCGGATTTCCAAAGAATACCAACAGGTACTGGAAAATGAGATCTATCAGAATAATAGCTCGAATCGGGTTTTTATCGAAGAACAATTGGCTAAAAGCGAAGCACGCCTGGAACGTGCCGAGCAACAGCTATTAAATTATCAACAACAAAATGGGGTTCTGATGTTACCTGAAGAGGTCGCTAAGGCCATTGAATACTTTGCAGAACTGGAAAAAGCCAGGCTAGAGGTAAGGATCGGCTTGGATGGAGCCCGGCGTCGCCTGCATGAGGCCGATACGATGCTGGCCCAAAACGGAGGCGGCCTGAAAGAGTCGATCCGTGCCGCCATTAATCCAGTGCTGCAACAGTATAAGTTAAAATTGAGTGAGGTCGAAGTACAACTGGCCCGGGCCAGGGAGACTCTGACCGACCGGCACCCTACAGTCAAAAGCCTGCTGGCCCAAAGGGCGGAACTAATCAGTAAAATGCAGCAAGAAGAGGCGAATATCACCTCTCCGGAAGTAGCGGGCGACTACCTTAAAGGCCTGGTGGAAGTGGCCGGACTGGAAGCACGACACGAATCGTTAACCAAGATTTACAATCAAAAAAAGGCCCAACTGGACAGGCTCCCCGAGCAGTTATTACAGTACGGTCGCTTAGTCCGGGAGCAGAAGGTAGCCGAGCAGATCTATACCTTACTTGTGAGCCAGCTGGAACAAGCAAGGATCGCCGAGTCTAGAGAGAATAACGTGGAGATCCAGATCATTGACGCTCCGGTGATCCCGGACAAGAAGCATTCGCCTTCAACAGTAATCAATATACTGCTCACCGGAATCATAACAGTTTTTTTGGGAATTGGCTGGGCAGTTTTTAAAGAACGGGAGCTGGTGTTCGGAAGTGCCGACATTGAGGCCGGAGCGTAGTGAGTAGTAATCCGCTTTTTAGTGCAAAGTCGATGAGAAGTATAAAGGATAGATGATTGTAGATTGATAAACCTGCGAATGGAAGTGAACTGGATGCGGCGCAAGCTGGTTTCTTTTACTTTATTGCTCATTGATGCGGCGATTATTGCTATTGTAGCCTATCTGGCCTTATTTATCCGGTTTGAAGGGAAGATCGCTTCTGCCTATCTTACTTTGCTCTGCCGCTATCTCCCGGTTATGCTCGTAATCCTGCTGGTAACCTTCGGCCTGTTCGGCTTGTATAACCGGATGTGGCGCTATGCCAGTATCGGTGAACTGCTGGGGATTGTGGCTGCAGTAACTGTAGGTTCGGTGCTGAATTTTATTATGATGTTAGCCTCTGCTGCTTCACTACCCCGCAGTTTCTATATTATCAGTTGGTTTTTGAATATTCTCTTTGTCGGCGGGTCCCGGCTGTGTATCCGGGTAATTGCGGAAATGCGGCTAATCCCGGAACAGGGCCAGGCACGGGTATTGATCGTCGGCGCCGGTGACTCCGGTTTCATGGTTGCCCGGGAGATCCAACAGCGTCACCAAGCAACTAAGCGCATTGTCGGCTTTACTGACGATTCCGTCTACAAGCGGGGACAGAGGTTGCTCGGTTTTAAGGTCTTGGGCAGTAGTAATGACCTGAAACGCTTGGTTACTGAATACCGGGTGGACGAGACGATTATTGCCATCCCATCGCTTTCCGGGTCGCAATTAACTAAGATCATCCGCGACTGCCGGGAGAGCGGCTGCCAGGTTAAAATCATGCCGGGGCTGGAAGAATTGATTAACGGTAAGTCTACGGTCGAACAGTTACGTGCAGTTAATCTTGAGGATCTGCTGCGGCGCGAACCGGTAAAGCTTGACCTGGACAAATTAGCCGGGTATCTTCAGGGTAAACGGATCTTAGTGACCGGCGCGGGCGGTTCGATCGGTTCCGAACTCTGCCGCCAGCTGGTCCGGTTTAAACCGGAATGTCTGGTATTGCTGGGAAAAGGCGAAAACAGCATCTATGAGATTGAACAAGAGTTACATAGCAAGTACCCTGATTTACCTCTGAAACCGGTGATTGCCGATGTCCGGGACAGACTGCGGATCCGGAGTGTCTTCAGTCAATTCCGGCCGCAGGTAGTCTTTCACGCGGCAGCCCATAAACATGTGCCTTTAATGGAGTTGCAACCGGAGGAAGCAGTGCAAAACAATATCTTTGGCACCAAAAATGTGGCTGAGGCAGCTCACTCCTTCGATTCCGAAATTTTTGTAATGATCTCCACCGATAAAGCGGTCAACCCTTCCAGTGTGATGGGAGCTACTAAACGTGTTGCCGAGCAAGTGATTCAAAGTATTAATATGGTCAGCAAGACCAAGTTTGTAGCGGTTCGTTTCGGCAATGTGTTGGGCAGTCGGGGTAGCGTTGTCCCGTTGTTTCAAAAACAGATTGCTGCCGGAGGGCCGGTGACTGTCACCCATCCGGAGATGAAACGCTACTTCATGACGATTCCCGAAGCAGTCCAGTTAGTGCTGGAAGCCGGAGCAATGGCCCAAGGCGGTGAAGTCTTTGTGCTGGATATGGGCGAGCCGGTGAAGATCGTCGATATGGCCTGTACCTTAATTGAACTGGCCGGATTGCGACCTTATAAAGACATTGAGATTAAATTTACCGGTTTGCGGCCGGGGGAGAAACTCTTTGAAGAGCTACTCTCCGCTGAAGAAGGGACTACCGCGACCAGCCATGAAAAGATTTTTGTAGCCAATTTGGAGGGAATCGATCCGAAAAAGCTGGAACAGGGTTTGGCACAACTGATGCAATCCCGTTTTGCCCAGGAGACCAAGCGGATCTTAGCGGAGTTGGTGCCCACCTACAGTGGTTACCAACCGGATGAAACTTACGGTATACCTGAAACCGACAGTAATGTCTCAGAAGTAGTACCGTTGCGTGGATTAGTAGCAGCCGGAAGAAACTACAAACAGAAATAGAAATCCCGGATGGAAAGGTTTTGCTAAAAGAAAAGGTAATAGGTGGTTGAATTTTATGAGGTAGTGCTTTGCGCATTAAACCTGTTACTGGGAATATTACCTCAAATTGAAACCAAGGATGATATACCAATGTATGCAAGATTGAAACGTGGTTTGGATCTGGTGCTTTCGGTAACGGCATTACTTCTGTTTTGGCCGTTATTCTTAGGTATTGCGGTGATGATTAAGCTTTCGTCACCGGGTCCGGTATTTTTCAAGCAAAAGCGGATCGGTAAGGGGAAACGGTTGTTTGAGATTTATAAATTCCGGACGATGCG
>DATCLA010000214.1:0-14792 GCA_036564195.1 Bacillota bacterium | reverse complement strand
AAGACTGTAAAAAAGCCTTGTCAAACGGGACAAATTAGTGTAGAATAAATATCGCTGATCAAGAAGCGCCCGTAGCTCAGGGGATAGAGCACTGGCCTCCGGAGCCAGGTGCACAGGTTCGATTCCTGTCGGGCGCACCATGCAAAATACGAGCTAGGAATAAAATCCTAGTTTTTTTATTGCTGTTTTCTACACTCTTGTCTATCTTTTTGGAAATCCTCGCATTTGGTTAGGGAAGATTAAGAGGCTGATCTTGCTGAGTCGCAAGTCCGAAAGTTCAATGCCGAATGATTGTTGAATAACTTTTAACCTTTGCTTTTCGACCTGGAATTAATATTTGATAGGGGTGGTAAAACATGGATATAAAAGAGATCATTCGGATCGAAGGTATGTCTTGCGCTGCCTGTGCGCTGAAAATAGAGAAAAACTTGGCGAAGCTTCCGGGGGTCAAACAAGCCACGGTCAATTTCGCTACCGCAAAGGCAATGGTGAAATATGATCCGGAATTGACCACGATGCCGCAAATTGAAGCGACAGTACGAAAACTGGGTTACGGCATCACCCGGACGGTACAATCCGGGGATAAAGTGACTCTAAAGATTACCGGGATGAGCTGTGCCGCCTGTGCAGCCAGGATCGAAAAAAAACTTGCTAAGATGGAGGGAATAACCAAAGCCGTGGTGAATCTGGCCACAGAAAAAGCCGCGGTGGAGTTTGACCGCTCCAAGCTTAAAGTTTCCGATATTATTGGGGCTATTGCTGCTTTAGGTTACGGAGCGGCAAAAGAGCCAGAGGTTAGCCGCGATCTGGAAAAGGAACAACAGGAAAAAGAGCTGAAGCGGCTGCGGCGGGAGTTAACCATTGCCGCTGTTTTAAGTTCACCGTTGATTCTGGCCATGGTTTTAACCCTGCTTGGTATCGATATTCCATTTTTACATGATTGGCGTTTTCAGATTGTTCTGGCCACCCCGGTCCAATTCATCATTGGCTACCGTTTTTATAAAAACGCTTATTATGCGCTGCGCGCTAAAAGCCCCAATATGGACGTATTGATTGCCATGGGAACCACGGCGGCTTATGTTTATAGTGTTTATAATGCTTTGTTTCAAAAGCCGATGCCGGGAACGATGATGAAGGATTTGTATTTCGAAGCGGCGGCTACCATTATTACCTTGATTTTGTTGGGTAAATATTTCGAGGTGGTAGCTAAAGGGAAAACATCGGAAGCAATTAAAAAATTAATGGGACTGCGGGCTAAAACCGCCCGGGTAATTCGAAATGGTATCGAAACTGACATCCCGATTGAAGAAGTGGAAGTCGGAGAGGTAATTGTAGTCCGTCCCGGAGAAAAGATTCCGGTGGACGGGCGGATTATTGAGGGAAATTCAGCGGTTGACGAGTCGATGTTGACCGGAGAAAGCCTGCCGGTGGAGAAGAAAACCGGAGATACAGTCATTGGAGCAACCATTAATAAGTTTGGCGCTTTCAAATTCGAGGCTACCAAAATCGGCAAGGATACTGTTTTAGCGCAGATCATTAAAATGGTGGAGGATGCCCAAGACTCCAAAGCGCCGATTCAAAAGATAGCTGACCAAGTTTCCGGAGTGTTTGTGCCGATTGTTTTAGGGATTGCCGTGGCAACTTTCCTGGTTTGGACTTTTGGGGAGTACAACCTTAAAATGGGCATTGTAAGTGCGGTAGCAGTGTTAGTGATTGCCTGTCCCTGCGCTTTAGGCCTGGCCACTCCAACAGCTATCATGGTGGGTACGGGTAAGGGTGCTGAGAACGGTATCTTAATCAAAAGCGGCGAACACCTTGAGAAAGCGTATCAGATCAATGCAGTGGTACTTGATAAGACCGGGACGATCACCAAAGGCGAACCGGAAGTAACTGATATAGTGCCCCTGGGTGATTTTTCAAAACAGGAATTGTTGAAATTGGCCGCTATTGCTGAGAAGAAGTCGGAACATCCGTTGGGCGTGGCTATTTTTAATCACGCCAAAAAAGTATTCGATGATATTCCGGAAGTTACTCAATTTTTGGCTATACCCGGCCAGGGAGTCCAAGCAGGGTATGAAAGTAAGGAAATTCTCATCGGCACCCGTAAACTAATGTTGGATCAGGCAATTAACTTCGAATCCAGTGAAGAGACTGCCGCGCATCTTGAAGATGACGGCAAAACGGTTATGTTTATGGCCGTTAATCATCAACTGGAGGCGCTAATCGCTGTAGCCGACGTGGTAAAGGAACATTCGACGGAAGCCATCCGGGAATTGCAAAAACTTGGTATTGAGGTCTATATGATTACTGGAGACAACCGGAGAACGGCTGCAGCAATCGCGAAAAAAGTGGGAATCACTGCAGTTTTGGCGGAAGTGCTACCGGAGCATAAAGCCGAAGAAGTCGATAAACTCAGGAAAGCCGGCAAAATTGTGGCTATGGTTGGCGACGGCATTAACGATGCGCCTGCTCTGGCTACCGCCGATATCGGGATGGCCATCGGAACCGGTACGGATATTGCTATGGAAGCTGCCGATATCACTCTAATGCGCGGCGATTTGCGGACTATTCCCGTGGCGATCCGGTTATCCCGTAAAACCATGCTCAAAATC
Source organism: Bacillota bacterium (assembly GCA_036564195.1). Classification (GTDB taxonomy): domain Bacteria; phylum Bacillota; class UBA4882; order UBA8346; family UBA8346; genus DATCLA01. The sequence goes on along the minus strand of DATCLA010000214.1, from coordinate 12,180 downwards.
AAACAGAATCTTTTCTGGGCTTTCTTTTATAACATCATCGCTATTCCCTTTGCGGCTTTGGGGATGTTGAATCCGGTCATCGCCGGCGCGGCCATGGCTTTCAGTTCGGTATCGGTGGTGACTAACTCGTTAAGCCTGAAACGCTTCAAATAGCGGTAAAAAACTTGGTAGGTCCGCTGCAAGCTTGATCTCTTCCCACAGTCCGCAGTCCTTCAGTAAAAAGAAACCTGCTATCAAACTGCGGTGGATTCTGTAAATTTTCACCATTATTGAAATGGAAATAGTGGGGATTTGCAAAAAAATTTTCGGGGGAAGTTTTTATTATTAAATAGTTGACTAATTTAATTGAATTACTTATAATTAGATTGATCTTCATCACTCTTATCCAGAGAAGGGAAGGGAACGGCCCGATGATCCTTCGGCAACCGGTTTACGGTTAATTACCGTGATTAAGGTGCCAATTCCGGCGGGGAAACCCGGAAGATGAGAGAGGTTTTATGGAAATATTAAAAGCCTCTTTCCGTCTGGGGAAGAGGTTTTTCCATCATTAAAATCTAAGGAGGAAAATCCCATGAGAATTGCGACTGTTTTAGCCCATGCCGGATTATGTAGCGATCCGACTACCGGCGCCATCAGCACCCCGATTCATCAAACCGCCACCTTCCGACACCCGGCGGTAGGTGTTTCCACCGGTTATGATTATTCGCGAACCATTAACCCGACCCGGCAAGTATTGGAGAAAGTAATGGCGGAGTTGGAAAAAGGCGACCGGGGTTATGCCTTTGCCTCAGGAATGGCGGCGATTACGGCAATGCTGATGTTATTTTCCTCCGGCGATCACCTGATCGTTTCTAATGATTTATATGGCGGAACCTACCGGGTTTTGGAAAAGAACTTTAAGCAGTTCGGACTTACTGCTACCTATATTGACACTTCCGAGCCTGTAGCAGTCAAGAAGGGAATCATTCCGGGTAAAACCAAAGCGATCTTTATTGAAACCCCAACCAATCCGTTGATGAAAATTACCGACTTGTCTGAAATAGTATCTCTTGCTAAATCCCAGGGCATTTTAACCATTGTTGACAATACCTTCATGACTCCTTACCTGCAGCGCCCCTTGGAACTGGGAGCGGATATCGTGATCCATAGCGGGACCAAGTATTTGGGCGGACATAATGATGTGTTATCGGGAATTGTGGTCACAGGTTCGCCCGAATTGAGTGAAAAAATTGGCTTTATCCAGAACTCGACGGGAGCAATTTTAGGACCGCAGGACAGTTGGCTGATGCTGCGGGGGATTAAAACCCTCTCTTTGCGAATTGAAAAACAACAGGAGAACGCCGGGAAGATTGCCGCCTGGTTAACCCGTAATCCAAAAGTGAAAAAGGTTTATTACCCGGGACTTCCGGAGCATCCGGGTTTTGAAATCCATAGCAAGCAAAGCCGCGGCTTTGGGGCAATGCTCTCATTTCGGGTACAAAATGCGAATCTGGTTACACAGATTATTAATAATGTAAAAGTCATTACTTATGCCGAAAGCTTGGGCGGAGTGGAGACACTCATTACCTATCCGGTCAAACAAACCCATGGCGATATTCCTCCGGAAATACGGGAACGGATTGGTGTAACGGAAGATTTGATCAGATTATCCGTGGGGATTGAAGATGTGAACGACTTGATTCAGGACTTGGAACAAGCCATCGAAGGAAAGGAGTAGACTGATGAAATATGGAACTATGATTTTACACAATGGAAATGAACTTGACCCGCATACCGGTGCTTTAAGCATTCCGATTTATCAGGCCTCCACCTATCATCAGCATGATATTGATCATCCGGGTAAGTACGAATACTCCCGTTCCGGGAATCCGACCCGGGAGGCTTTGGAAAAAGTGCTGGCAGCTTTGGAAAACGGGACGAACGCTTGTGCCTTTGCCTCAGGAATGGCAGCCATCTCTTCGGCTCTGTCAATCCTGGAACAAGGCGATCACATCGTGGCCACCGAGGACATTTATGGAGGATCCTACCGGATTTTAAGCAGTTTTTTTAATAAATTCGGCATCAAAACAACTTTTGTGGATATGACCCGGTTGGAAAATATCGAACAAGCAATCCAGCTCAACACCAAGGTGTTATTTTTGGAGACCCCATCCAATCCGCTACTGAAAATTACCGATATTGCCGGAGCGGTGCAAATCGCCAAGCGGTATCATTTGATTACGATGATTGACAATACCTTTATGTCCCCCTATTTCCAACGTCCGCTCGATTTGGGGGTGGATCTGGTAATTCACAGCGCCACCAAGTTTTTGGGAGGACATAGCGATGTGATCGGCGGAGCGGTGATTACCAAATCAAAGGAACTGGCCGCCAAGATCAACTTTGTACAAAATGGCTTCGGCGCCATTCTAGGGCCTCATGACTGCTGGTTATTACTGCGGGGGATCAAAACACTCCGAGCCAGAATGGAACTACAACAGCAATCCGCATTGGAGATTGCCGCATGGTTAAAAGGGCAGTCATGGGTGACTGATGTTTATTACCCCGGACTTCCGGACCATCCGGGTTACAATATCCATAAGTTTCAGGCTTCCGGGTTTGGAGCGGTCTTATCATTCAAAACCGATACGAAGGAAAGGGCCCGCCGGATTATGGATAAAGTTAAACTGTGGTCGGTGGCGGTCAGTTTGGGTGGAGTAGAATCCATTCTCTCTTACCCAGTTCGGATGTCCCACGCGGCGATTCCGGCAAATGAACGGGATAGGTTGGGCATTACCGATAATCTCATCCGGCTATCGGTGGGTTTAGAAGAGCCGGAGGATTTAATTGATGATTTAAACCAATAATCGGCTTTAATTTAAAACCTGGGCAAGGTAAAGGTTAAATTATGTCTAGGCATGTTACCTTCCTTGCCCGATATTTCTGCTTCAGCTTTCATAGTTCCGATTGGGTTGAAAATAATGATAAGCTTAAAGTCAAAACCACAAAATACTTTTCTGAAAATAGCTAAGGATCGAGATGATCTCCGCTTTGGCCGACTTAGGTTAGGGACGTTTCGGCGGGACGATGGAATCTCCTTGGTACAATACCGTATTGCTTTAAAATAGCTGCAAAACGTTGGCTTTGGCTTAATTTAGAGATCGAATAGGAATTCCAGGGGCTAATAACCTATTTTTTGAGTAGCCATGGGTGATTTGAATGATTTAAAATAAGCTTATACTTATGGATATTTTAGATTACTGACTTAGAAGATATTTGAATAAGGGGAGGCGGTTTTGTGTTTTTGCGGGTAGCGGTTGCCAGTACCGACGGTAAATATGTCAACGATCATTTTGGAAGGGCCAAACAATTTCTTGTTTTTGATATTAATGGATCGGAATATCGGTTTTTGGAATTACGCCAAAATACACCTTCTTGTAATTTAGAAGGGACGGATGAAAACAAGCATTTAAAAACCGTGGAACTGCTTGCCGACTGCCAAGCAGTATTGGTGGCCAGAATCGGCCCGGGAGCGGAGCGTTATTTAAGTGAACATGGTATTAAAGCTATAGTCATACCGGATTTTATAGAGGAGGCATTAAAACAAATAACGAAGTTGTGGTAAACCCCATTTAGCGATCTCCAACGGTTTCGTTTTCTTTGCTAATGTTCTGCTGAGGTTTCATCGGTTAGTCCTCCAAGAATAGCTCCGGATTCCGGAAAAATTTGCTTACATTTACCTTCCGACTTTAATTCTTCCAGGCCCTATTTCGCCAATGAATTCTGTTGAACTTCCGTTTAATTCCATCATGTAAAGGTTAAGATTGATCCGAAAAGAAAATCTTGACAAATGGGTGAAAGGGTTGTAATATAAGTATTAACAAACCTTAGTAAATCAATAGGAATACAAGTAATTAGACTTTGATGATTTGGAGAAATTGAAATGTCGAGAATTGCCAGAAACCTGAATTACAGCCGACATAAAAAAATTTATGATTTATCCTAAGTCTGATACGATTACGATTGTAACAAAGGGGTAAGCACTGAATTCATACAAGAATCAGGTTGACCAGAAGCACTGGAGACCGAGTTATCTTTTTTGACTTTCAAAGATAACTCGGTCTTCATGTTTTAATATGGAGGTGATTACCGGATTGAGTAAGTTTGTGGATCAACCCTGCTATTTATTTAATAATGCCGCCTTCCAATGAGCTGTCAAATAGAAAAAGGGAGGAATGAAAATGCTTCAGCAACCGGTTAACGAGGAGCAATTCGGTCATCTACTCAAACGGCATCCCTGCTTTAACGGTGAGGCGAATCTGCAGTGCGGTCGGATTCATCTCCCGGTTTGTCCGGCTTGTAATATTCAATGCCGCTTTTGTAAACGGGGTTTTAATAAATGGGAACAAAGGCCGGGCGTAAGCCGGATGTTATTAACTCCGGAGGCGGCGGTAGCTCTTGTTTCAAAGGCCTTAGAGATGTGCCCGGAATTAACAGTTGCCGGGATTGCGGGACCGGGTGATAGCTTAGCGACTGATCATGCCTTACAAACCTTTGAATTGATCCACCGGAGATTCCCACAATTGATTAATTGTTTAAGTACTAATGGTTTATTATTAGCGGAAAAAGCCCAGCGGGTTATTGCCGCCGGAGTGAAGACAGTTACGGTAACGGTGAATGCGGTTGATTATAAGGTATTGCAAAAGATTTGCTCCCATATCCAATATCAGGGGCAATACTTAACCGGGGAGTATGCGGCAAGGTTCCTGATCGCAGCTCAATTAGCCGGTATCCGGGAAATTGTTTCACAGGGAGCGGTGGTTAAAATCAATACGGTACTTATTCCCGGCGTGAATGACCATCATATTGGGCATATAGCTGAAGTCACCGCTGATTGCGGCGCTTCATTGATCAATATTATTCCGCTTATTCCGCAACAGGAGTTTGCCGCTTATCAGCAACCTGATTGTTATGAATTAGGTCGGGTACGGGAAGCAGCCGGGAAGTTTTTGCCTGTATTCCAGCATTGTCGCCACTGCCGGGCCGATGCATGCGGTATTCCCGGCAAAGATCTTGAATTATCTGAAAAGCTTTATGATCAGCCTCTGGAGACCTTTTCCCATGGTTGATCCTATTTCGGTTTGAAAAATACAAAAGGAGTGACCGGTTTGTCCAAAAAAACAAAACAGATTGCCATTTACGGAAAGGGAGGTATCGGAAAATCCACTACCACCTCCAATATCAGTGCTGCTTTAGCTGCTGCCGGCTACAAAGTGATGCAGTTCGGCTGTGATCCTAAAAGTGATTCCACCAATACTTTGCGGGGCGGGAAATACATTCCGACCGTCCTTGATACGTTGCGGGAAAAGAGTATTGTTAAAGCCGAAGAAGTGCTCTTTCAAGGGTTTGCCGGAGTCTACTGCGTGGAAGCCGGCGGTCCGGCTCCGGGCGTTGGTTGCGCCGGCCGAGGAATCATTACCGCGGTGCAATTGTTAAAACAATTAAAGGTTTTTGAGGAGTTGGATCTGGATTTTGTGCTTTATGATGTTTTAGGCGACGTGGTCTGTGGCGGATTTGCAGTGCCGATCCGGGAAGGCATTGCCGAACATGTCTTTACAGTATCATCTGCGGATTTTATGGCGATTTATGCCGCCAATAACTTGTTTAAGGGAATCCAAAAGTACTCCAATTCCGGAGGCGCTTTATTGGGCGGGGTGATTGCCAATTCCATCAATGCGCCTTATGCCAAAGAGATCATCGATGATTTTGTCAAACAAACCGGTACCCAGGTCATTGGTTATGTACCCCGCTCGGTAACGGTTACCCAAAGTGAACTACAGGGTAAAACTACCATTGAAGCTGCTCCAAACTCGGAACAAGCCAAAGTGTATCAACAGTTAGCTGCCAGAATTGCTAATCATACCGATTCCAAAATTCCTACTCCGCTTGATATCAAAGATTTACGGCAATGGGCCGCCCGATGGGCTGATCAATTGCTGGCGCTGGAGGCCGGGGAGGTCCGGAGCGTGGCGGCAAATATTTAACAAAGTAGTTGACGGTGGGAGAAAAAGATGGAGGAGTTGTCTTTATGCCAAAAATAGTAGATAGCCTTACGGAATTAATAGGGAATACACCTCTGCTTAGATTAAATCAATATTCCAAAGATAAACAGCTTTACGGAAATTTAATCGCCAAGCTGGAATATTTTAATCCTTTAAGCAGTGTAAAAGACCGAATTGCTTATGCCATGATCACCGATGCTGAAAAAAACGGGCTGATCAATAAAGATACCACAATTATTGAGCCTACCAGCGGTAATACAGGAATTGGCCTTGCTTTTGTGGCCGCCGCTAAGGGTTACAAAATCATTTTGACAATGCCGGACACTATGAGTGTGGAAAGAAGAAAGTTATTACAGGCACTGGGAGCTGAACTAGTATTGACCCCTGGTACGCTGGGGATGAAAGGGGCAATCCGAAAAGCGGAAGAATTAAATTCCCGGATTGAGAATTCATTTATGCCACAGCAATTTGACAACCCAGCCAATCCCAGGGTTCATCGGGAAACTACCGCCAGGGAAATTCTCGAAGATACTGATGGCCAGGTTGATTATTTTGTCGCGGGAGTAGGTACCGGGGGAACAATAACCGGTGTCGGCGAGGTACTGAAAGAGAACAATCCGGATGTAAAAATCATTGCGGTGGAGCCTTATGATTCGTCCGTCATTTCGGGTGAAGCCCCGGGGCCTCATGCCATTCAAGGTATTGGACCGGGTTTTATACCCAATGTGTTTCAAAGAAAAATTGTGGACGAAATATTCCGGGTCAGAAACAAGGAAGCGTTCGCGGCAGTGCGGGAAGTGGCAAGGAAAGAAGGTCTTTTGGTAGGTATCTCATCCGGCGCTGCGTTGTTTGCCGCAACCCAGATCGCCAGAAGAAGAGAGAGCGTGGGAAAAAATGTTTTGGTGCTTCTGCCTGATACCGGTGAGCGCTATTTATCAACCCCATTATTTTCTGGGGATCAAGTTTAGTCAGAAGCTGACTGAAAGGAGCGAAAGCAATGTCCTATATCGAAAGACCAAGGTTCTCGTGTATGCTGGGTGGAGTTTTGGCAACATTAAGCGCGATGCCCAGAACTATCCCGATTATCCATGGCGCCCAGGGCTGCGGCGGTAATCTTTCAGCCGCCTATTCCCTTGGAGGTTATTTAGGTGCAGGTTATTGCGGTAATTCGGCAGTACCCAGCTCGAATATTGGCGAGTCCGACATTATTTTCGGCGGCAGTGAGCGGCTTATCACCGAAATCAACAGCGCTTTTGAAGTAATGGATGGCGATCTGTATGTGGTAACTACCACTTGTATGACGGATATTATCGGCGACGATGTAATCGGAGTTTTGAAAGGGATAGGTCCGAAAGACAAACCGATTTTATTTATTGACACCGGAGGATTTAAGGGAAATTCTTATTATGGTTATTCAATCCTTATTCAAGAGCTTTTTGCGCAGTATATTCCCAAAAAGAGTCAGAAACAGAAGAATTTAGTAAATATCTTGGGATTGGTTCCGGGATACGATCCTTACTTCAGAGGTGATCTTGAAGAGCTCAAAAGAATCCTCGGACTGATCGGAGTGGAAACGAACACCTTTTTCACCCATGATCAGACCCAGGAAAATATTCTGAGAGCCGGAGAAGCCTCCTTAAACATTGTGTTGTCAAGAGTATACGGAACCGAAGCCGCGCTCCTGGCCCGGCAGACTCACGGGATCGATTATCTAATTACCGATTTACCGATCGGAAATCAAGCCACCGTTGATTTTATCCGCCAAGTTGCCGCTAAGCTGGGACTTGACGATGAAGCGGTATCCCAAGCGCTTCACAGAGAAACAGACAGTTATTTCAAGTATGTTGATAGGGCGACCGATTTGATTGCGGATACCGATTTTCAAAACTATGCGGTGGTGATTGCCAATGCCACACAGGCATTGCCATATGCAAAATACCTTGATAATGAGATCGGCTGGATTACCAAGTATGTCTTTATTACTGACGAATTGTCAGAAGAACAAAAAAATCATATCAAGCAGGCATTTGATCAGATTGATTTTTCCGAAAGACCCGAGCTGGTTTTTGAAACAGATACTTACCGGATACAGCAATATATCACGCAAAACAACCTTCAATTTAGAGCGGATCCTTATTACGAAACACTTTCACCTGCATTTGTTCTCGGGAGTACGATTGATCGAAAATTGGCGGAGGTATTAAATGGTAGTTTGTTATCGATCAGCTATCCCGTTATTAACAGGATTATAGTTTCCAAAGGTTATGCCGGATTTAAAGGCGGTTTAAATCTTTTGGAAGATTTGATCAGTGCTCAAATTTCGGGGAGGTGATTCGATTGATATTCAATGTTAATTTTGACACAAAAATTCCTGAGAGCAGGGAAGTAAGCCGTCGTACCGGTTTTGCCTATGGAGGATGCACCAGTAAGCTGATGAGTTGCGCGGAAAAGGGATGCTTGAATAATTGTGATCGAAATTTTAACCAGGCGACATTCTGCCAAATGATGGTGTCTACACTGATCTCTTTTTCCGTAAAAGACTCCGTAGTGATAATGCACGGGCCGGTAGGATGCGGCTCACAAAGCCATATTATCGATTTCAGCATTAAAACCTATGGCGCAGCCAGAGGAGTGAAAATGGAAGGCGCGAGGTGGTTTAGCACCAATTTGACTGAAACCGATGTAATATCCGGTGGCGAGTCGAAGTTAAAAGAGACCATTTTGGAAGCAGACCGAAGGTTCAGACCGAGTGCGATCTTTGTTTTGATGTCCTGCACTCCGGCAATCATCGGGGATGACCTCGATGATGTGATAAATCAGCTTCAGTCCGAAGTGACGGCGACTCTGGTACCTTTGCACTGCCCGGGTTTTAAGACAAAAGTATTTTCTTCCGCTTACGATGTAGTTTACCATGGGATCCTGCAAAAATTTAGATTTGAGCCTATACCTGATGTCGATTATCGTCCTTTCAATAAAAACGATCGTGATTATGAACAGCAGGTCCGGCAATATGAGTATCGGAAAAGCAGGACTGTTAATTTATTTAATGCCTGGTCCATCGGACCGGCTGATGAAGCTGAGATCAAGCGCCTTTTAGAGGCAATCGGTTTAAACGTGCAGATTTTTGTGGAATTTAAGGAACCGGAAGAGTGGCGGATGATTACCCAAGCTGCGCTGAATGTATGCTTTTGTCATGTCCATGATCTATATTTCCTGGAATTTCTGAAACAGAAATTTAATATGCCGTATATCCTACCCAATATTCCCATTGGAATAAGTTCAACCGGAAAATTTGTAATGGAAATTGCCACATATTTCGGATTACAAGAAGAGGCTAGAAAATTAATCGCCAAAGAGGAAGCAAAATTAGAGAAAGCGTTAATCCCGATTAAAGAAAAAGTGAAAGGCAAAAAAGTTATCATCAGCGGAGGTTATTTAAGAATCGGTACTACGGGATTACTGGCTAAAGAGATCGGAATGGAGGTAGTCGGTTTTCGAAATTTTAACTACGATTCTTTCGGAAACAAATTATTTAGCGAAATTGAAGCAACCATCGGGGATGTATCCAACAGCATTTCCACGCAACCCTCCGAGTTGTTTAACGTGCTTCGAAGGTTAAAGCCAGATGTGGCAATTTCCCATCCGGGGGTTGGAGTGTGGCTTACTAAGGCGGGGATCCCCTCCATCACTTTGTTTGCCCAAAGATTCCCGATCTTGGGCTATCAAGGGGCCTATGATTTATCCAGAAGGATTGCCAGAACCATTTCCAATCCTAATTATGCTAAAAATTTGGGAAAAAATGTCCAGCTGCCGTTTAAGGATGAATGGTATCAGAAAGATCCCTACTATTATATTATTGACAAGAATGCCAATATTGAATAAACATATGCCTTTTAGATTAATTGAATTAAGAAATTTATTTCATCCTAAATAGCGAAAGGAATGGTTGTCATGAGGAAATTTATCACCGGGATTTCCAAGGTTATTTTGATATTTGCATTGGTATTGACTCTCCCGGTATCTGGTTCCCAACCGGGTAAAAAAAAGGCCGCCATTGCCAGCCATTCAAATTACGTCGGAACCTTAAAAGTAGCCTGGTTTCCGGCGGCTATCAAAGCATCGCTAACTAGTATTGCATATTCCCTTGGTTATTTTAAAGAAGAAGGAGTTACGGTTCAATGCGTGACTTTGCAAAATACAGCCGATGCAATCACCGCTATGACCCTGGGAAAGGTGGATGTGGTTCCCGTGGGGATTACCGGACAACTTCAGTTTATTGCGAAGGGCTCCAATCTGGTTATCTTCGGAGGTTCCGCCATGGAAGGCGGAGCGATCATCACTAAGCCCACCAGGGCTAAAGAATTTTCCAATTGGCAAAACTGGAGAGGGAAAAACTGGGCTACGGGACGCTCGTTCACCGGTGACTTTGTGGTTAGAAATCAGCTCCGCAAAATAGGGATCATTCCCCAAAAAAATATTACCATCAGTGATCTGGCTGACAATATGCCGATTATCCAGGCGGTGGCCAAAGGAACGGCTGATGTAGGCTATATTACATCTGATGGCGTAGCAATTGCCAAGCAGATGGGATTGTCCGTAATTTTAAATGTCGCGGACTTAGACCCCGGCTATCCTTGCTGCCGTCAGACAGCCAATGCCGACTCCCTTAAAAAGAAAAGAAAAGCTTATGTTGCTTACCAAAGAGCCCTGATCCGTGCTTATAAGGTGATTCAAAGCCATCCTGAAACTGCGATCAAAGTAATGATGAAATTGACAGGGCAAAACCGTGTATACATCGAAACCGGGCTTTATGGAACTTATGCCTCACAGTATAATCCTTCTCCCGCTAAAAAAAAGGTCGGAGATTTTTATCAATATCTGGTTCAGGAGGGGGTTGTCAAAGAACGGCGAGTAAAGATTGGAGACCATATAGACACCGGTATCTTCAAAGAAGCACTAAAAGATATTTTGCAAAGATACCCGAATGATCAGGATTATTTAAATTTAAAAGCATTCTCCGATAAGTACGATAATTAACATTTGCGGGAATTGCATAATACCTTAATAAAACTTTTGACCACAATCTATAGTGACTAATTCAGATGTAACTATCAATATATTGTGAGCCAAAGCTTAAATCAGAAATTATGCAATTCCTTAATTCGGAAAGGAGATGACAGATTGAGCAAGGTTGAAATGCGCAACGTGTCTTTACTCTTTAAAGACTCTGCGAAAGAGTTTTTAGCCATCGATAAGGTGAATATCCAAATTGAAGCGGGCGAATTTGTCTGTCTAGTCGGTCCGTCGGGATGCGGTAAAAGTACACTCATCTCTCTTTTAGCAGGATTGAATGCTCCGACTGAAGGAGAAATCTATATTGACGGGAAACTGGTCACGGGAACCGGAACCAACCGTGGTATTGTATTTCAGCATTATTCGCTCTTTCCCTGGCTGACTGCAAAGAAAAATGTTTGCTTTGGGATCAAGCAAGCGAATATATGCCGGAACCAAAAAGAAATTAATGATCGAGCCGTTGAGTTTTTAAAATTGGTCGGTTTGGAGAATTACGGCGACAAATACCCCTATCAATTGTCCGGCGGGATGCAGCAGCGCATTGCCATTGCCAGAACTTTAGCAATGGATACGGAAATTTTGTTAATGGATGAGCCGTTTGGAGCGGTGGACCCTAAGAATCGCCTGGAGTTGCAAGAGCTCACAGTTAATTTATGTAAAAAAAACTCGAATCGAAAAGCTGTCCTTTTTGTTACTCACGATATCGACGAAGCCATTTTTCTGGCCGACCGGATTATCTTCATGGAGCCAAAAAAGATCAAAGAACAGATCAAGGTTGACTTGGTAAAAGATTTGCCAAGGGAAGAAGTTGTAAAATCCGGAAAATACAATGAAATACGGACCACCTTGATGAGCTTGTTTTATCAGGATATCGCAAACCGTATTGGAGGGGATGAAGTTGCGATATGAACAGGAATCCCAAAATCAATTTAAAAAAAGCTTTTTTTCATTCGCGACTTTATTGTATGGGGCATTGATGGTACTTGTTTTTATTCCTGGAAAGCGAAAAATTGAAAGTCCGGTAGCCTTTATCGCTGTTTTCACTACCATCTGGCTGGCATTTATC
>DATCLA010000213.1:0-3427 GCA_036564195.1 Bacillota bacterium | reverse complement strand
TTCCGCCGCCGCTTTTATGAATTAATGCTGCAAGTTTTAAGGATTCAAAAATGCTTTCCATCGAATCTTCAATCGGCAAGACAAAACAGGCCGATAATTGCCCCAGTTCCCGCCCGGCATTCATTAATGTGGGCGAATTGGGCATAAACTTCTTCTGATCCATCACTGCAAAAAATTTCTCGGTTAGTTCGGCAACTTCCGCCTGGGAAGTCCCAAAAGCGGTTGCTTCAACTCCGGCAATAGTCCTAGCCACTCGTCTTAACAGATCTTCCGGTGACTCAATCACTTTTCCGTCTTTCTTCTGTAAGTAGCGCCGTTCCAGAACTGCCCGGGCATTAGATGATAGCTCCATGCCAACCCCTCCGTTTATACCATATATTGTTGGTATATTTATTTTATAACACTATATATAGATTGTCCATTAAAATTTGCAAAGAATTAAATATTTTTGTAACAATATAATCATTAATTAAAATGACAGTATTATTTTAACTTTTAAACAATATTATTCAAATTCAAAAAGATTACAAAAGCTGCCCTTGTTTTAAGGACAGCTTCATTTCTATTATAAAAAGAATATAAATTAGGTCTCAGTCGTAACTTAACGGTACTCGATTGCCTTAAACGGACATTTTTGCAGACAAAGTCCACATTTAATACACTCTGAGCCAATCTGGTAAGCCCGTTTCAGTTCACCGGTGATGGCCTTAGCGGGGCAATTTTTCGCACACAAACCACAGCCTTTACAGAGATTGGGATTAATCCGGTAAGACAACAAGGCCTTGCAAACTCCGGCCGGACAACGTTTATCATAGATATGAGCCTCATATTCATCCCGGAAATACCTCAAGGTTGACAAGACCGGATTGGGAGCGGATTGCCCCAGCCCGCATAAAGCGGAAATCTTAATACTCTTGGCGAGCGTCTCTAAAGTCGTTAAATCTTCCGGAACCCCTTTCCCTTTGGTAATCCGGGTCAGGATCTCCAACATCCGTTTGGTGCCAATGCGACAGGGAGTACATTTGCCGCAAGATTCATCTTGGGTAAATTCCAGGAAAAAGCGGGCGACATCAACCATACAGGTATCTTCATCCATTACGATCAACCCGCCCGAGCCCATCATCGAACCCACCGCAACCAATGATTCATAATCCATCGGCATGTCCAAATGTTCGACTGTCAGGCAACCGCCGGAAGGCCCGCCAGTTTGGGCAGCTTTAAATTTCTTACCGTTCGGGATACCACCGCCCAAGTCAAAAATTATTTCCCGTAGTGTTGTACCCATCGGCACTTCTACCAGGCCGGTATTGTTAATCTTTCCGGCAATTGCGAAAACTTTGGTTCCTTTGCTTTTGGCTGTACCGGTACTGGAAAACCATTCCGCCCCTTTTAAAATAATAATGGGAATATTGGCGTAGGTTTCTACATTATTGATTAATGTAGGTTTACCCCAGACCCCTTTATTGGCAGGAAACGGCGGTTTAGGGCTAGGTTCGCCTCGTTTACCTTCAATCGAGGCAATCAAAGCGGTTTCTTCACCGCAAACAAACGCTCCGGCACCTACCCTGATCTCAACGTCGAAATCAAAGCCGGTCCCCTGAATGTTCTTACCCAGCTGACCCCGTTCCCGGGCCTGGCGGATTGCATGATCTAAACGTTCCACCGCCAACGGGTACTCCGCCCTCACATAGACATACCCCTGGTTGGAACCGATGGTGTAACCGGCAATAGCCATTGCTTCCAGCACTGAATGCGGGTCACCCTCCAACACGCTGCGGTCCATAAAAGCACCGGGGTCTCCTTCATCAGCGTTGCAGACTACATATTTGCGGTCACCTGGAGCTTTCATGGTAAATTCCCACTTTAAACCGGTGGGGAAACCAGCGCCGCCCCGGCCGCGTAAGCCGGATTTTTTAAGTATTTCCACAACTTCTACCGGTTTAAGTTCGGTTAAAACTTTCTTTAAAGCTTTATAGCCATCATGGGCCAGATAATCATCGATTACTTCCGGATCGATCTCACCAACGTTACGTAAAGCATTACGTACTTGTTTATTAAAGAAAGGGATCTGATCATAACGGGCGATCGACCGGCCCTGCCCTTTTACTTCATAAAACAACTTCTCCACCGGTTGACCATGGAGTAAATGCTCTTCCACAATTAGCTTAACGTCTTCCGGTTTAACTTTCTGATAGAATATGCCATCGGGATTAACCACAATTACCGGGCCCAGGTCGCAACTGCCAATACACCCGGTCTGCACTACTTTTACCTTATCTTCCAGCCGGAAGTTTTTTAATTGGGTAAAAAATTCTTTCGCAACTTCTTTGCAACCTGAAGAGATACAACCTGCACCCGCACAGATCCGCACTTCGGTCCGATACTCCATTTTACTAATAAACCTCCCCACAACATTCTTGTAAACTGTTCCCAAATATTCAGACATGCCAACAGAGTTAGCCTGTTTGTTCTTAAAATCACAAACTTAGTTACAATAAAACCCGAATTATACCATTCGAGTAACCTGGCATTACTCCTTACCGGTATTGCTATTTAATCCGTCCAAAGTTTGTGCTCCAAATCACAAATCTGGCAGTAATAAAACCCAAATTCTCATCTACGAGTAATTTAGGTGAAATTCCCTCTCTTAACTGTTATGGCGGTAATGGTTAAGAATTTCCGGAATTTTTTCCGGAGTTAAGCGACCGTAAACATCTTCCCCAATCATCATTACCGGAGCCAATCCACAGGCGCCCAGACACCGGGTTACTGTGAGAGTAAACAGGCCGTCTTCAGTAGTTCCGCCGACTTGTACTCCCAGTTCTTCTTGGAGTTTTTGCAAAATCTGGGCGGCACCTTTAACATAACACGCCGTACCCATGCAAATTCCAATCGTATGTTTACCCTGGGGTACAGTAGTAAAAAACGAATAAAACGTAATCACTCCGTAGACTTCGCTTAACGGAACACCTAAACCTTCAGCGACTTTAACCTGAACATCATTAGGCAAATAACCGAAAAGCTGTTGCGCCTTATGTAATACCGGGATGAGTGCACCAGCTTTGCCTGAATACTCCCTTATGATCTCCTCCAATTTGAGATAACGATCGTCTTGCTCCTTTGAACCACAACAGGTACACTTAACACATTCAGACATCTTTCTCCTCCTAGTGTCTACATAATTTAATTAACTAATCGGTAGAAAAAATTACCATATAAATACCATTCAGCAAACCTTACTACAAAATTATTTTAACACTTTTTAAGAATAACACTAAACGCAATATTTTACAAGACGCTTTAGGGAATTCCCGAATAAAACAGACAGAATGAAACCGGTTTCTGCTTTAGGGTAAACCGGTTTGCTGATCACAATTGATTTATAAGGATATGGCTATAGTTATTGTTTTTTACAACAATTTTAAGA
>DATCLA010000212.1:0-6099 GCA_036564195.1 Bacillota bacterium | reverse complement strand
CTATATTAATATTCTGGTTTTAAAAAGTAAATTCGCAAAAGTACCTTACATAACAGCCCCTATTTATATCTAGCCACTTCATTCCAGTTCAACGGATCCTCACCGCCTAAATCCCAAAAAGCGATGCCTTTAATGGTGCCGGGATAGCGGGAGATCAACTCCAAACGCTCCCGCAAGGCAAGGTAATCTTGAAAGTAAACTGTATGTTCAACACCATTCTCATCGGTATAATTAAAATAGGGTTCGCCTTTATCACGTAATATTTCGTAATTTTTAATTCCCTCTGTAATTATGGGATCAGTATAGCGAACCGTAGATTTAGAAGGCGAACCATCCGACTGTAGTGCCCAATGACGTCCATAAAAGGGCAGACCGATAATGATTTTGTCCCTTCCGTTGGGAAAACTCTGGGCATATCGGAGTGTCCGCTCCAAACTGGTTAATGGTGAAATCGGACTGGGTTCCTGCTTATCAGTTAGGTCACAATTATAGACCATAACTTTTAATGTATCTACATAATCTAACATCTCCGCCCACTTTTGCCAAGTTTTATGTAAACCGGCCTCCAGGCCATAAACACAGACGGACAGCTTTTTATTGATTTTACGAAGTTCCAGCCCCAGCTCTTTAATGAATACTGTAAAGTTTTTTTGATCTTCTGTTGTCAGTCCTTCGGCTTCATAGTCGATATCAATCCCGTCAAATCCGTTATCAGTGACCAATTTAACAATAAGGGCAATGTGCTTGGAACGGTTTAAGTCATCAATAATGTTGGTAGTCGTAGTATCTCTGGTTAGTTTCTGAATCGTCGGCAATAACTTAACCCTAACCCCGTATGATACAGCCAAGTTTAATAAGTTTAATACCTCCGGGTCAACCGCACCGGTAATGGTTGTTCCGGCTTCCGTAGCGGTTACCTTGTACCATACCGGGTTTATTTCATCAAAAAGTGTTACTTGATTTCTAAAAGTTACTTTCCCGGTATCCCGCCATAACCATGCCGCTACATATAACTTCTCTATCCCCATTTCCGATTTGGGAGCGCAACCGGTCAGCGCTAGCATCAATACTATTAAAGCCAACAAAAGATAGTGCTTTATCATTGATAACCCCCGCATACGAAACAATTGTTAATACAACATATTTGACAAAATATTATTACCACCTTTTAACATAATTGTTAAATTTTAATTTTAGCGGCTTTTATTGTCCAACCCAGGAAATGAATAAAAAAAAGCAACCTTTACGGCTGCTCCACAGCTAAAATATTGTAATTCCGGCTTCGCATTGTAGCTCCATTTTACAGTTTTGCCACACCGCGCATTTAAAATAACCAGATTCCTACGATGCCCCCCAGGATTGTTAGGGCAATCGGGCCGATCTTAAACTTTTTGGAAGCCAGTAGTGTCAGAAAGAAGATTACCCAGGCGGGAATACTAATCTGTTTTAGGGGATTTTGGAACACTTTCAGACTAAAAAAGTCTGTGGTTACCAATGAAGTTTTCGCAAAGAAGATCACTGCCGCAGCCAGCATTCCCACGGTTGCCGGTCGAATTCCCTCCAGGACCGCCTGGGCCGTCGGGCTGTTTTTAAATTTAATCAAAAAGGTGGTAATGATTAAAATAATGATTATCGAAGGCAGGCTGACTCCTAAAGTTGCAAAGACGGCGCCACCCAGTCCGCCGGCACGAAATCCGACATAGGTTGCTGCATTCACCGCGATCGGGCCCGGAGTGACTTGCGATAAAGCCACCAGGTTGGAAAAATCATCGGCCGGCATCATTCCGAAGGTTTGAATATCTTGATAGATCATGGGAAGCATTACATAACCTCCGCCGAAACTGAACAGGCCGACCTTAAAAAAGATATAAAACAGTTTCAACCACAGGCCCATTACCGTTCCTCCTTCCGAAAGCGGTACCCCAAGTATCCGGCCAGCCCGCCGGCAACTACTACCCAGGCGGCATTAATATCAAAGATTATGATGGCTACAAAAGCCAGGAGCGCTCCGATATACCTGCCCCGGCTTTTCAAGACCGACTTCCCGATTTTAAGCGCAGCCAATAAGATTAAGGCGGCGGACGCCGCCCGGATCCCGGCCATTACTTTGGCGGTCAGCGGATGTTCCTGAACTCCCTGTAAAAACAGTAAAACTAAGATGATTGCAATAAACGCCGGCAAAATCACTCCCAAGGCGCCGGCCACTGCCCCCGGAATCCCGGCAATCTTCTTACCGATAAAAACCGCAGTATTCACCGCAATTATCCCCGGTGTTGACTGAGCAATGGCGAAGATATCCACAATCTCTTCCTCACAAACCCACTTTTTAGACTCAACCACTTCTTTCTGGATTAAGGGCAACATGGCGTAACCGCCGCCAAAAGTAAACATACCCACTTTAAAAAATACCCAAAACAGCTCCGTCCCGATCCCAAATTTCATCCCCAGGTCTCCTTTTTCTCGTTTAAGCAACTCGCAATAGAATTTTACCAATTTACAAGGAATTTTAAACCTTAAGCAGCCAAATGTCAAATAAAAAAAGGATAACCTGTCAATCAGCAAGATTACCGCTTGAATCAGAGCACAAGTGTACCCGGTTTTAGCCATAACTGCCAAGTTACCATCAGCGCTATTACGACATCAAACTATTGAATTTACTGGATGTTATCCACTACAAAGGAATCGGTAATTGTAACCAGGTTCCGCGCCAAATTATAGAGTTTATCCGCCAATTCTTTGACCTGTTCGGCAATGGCAGTTTGCTCTTCCGTTGATGCCAAGACTTCTTCACTGGAAGCAGCGGCTTCTTGAGAAACGGTACTAATGGCCATAATGGAATCCACGGTTTTGCTTTTGAAATCATTAATCGTTTTAATTTTATCAATCATGGCAAGGGTTCTTTCAATTACTTCATCCATTGCTGTGACAATCCGGTCAAATGAATCGCGAGCCGTTAAAACAGCATCGATCTGCTGTTCGATTACTAAATGGGCTTGTTTGGAACTGTCGGCCGTAGCTACCGACTGGGAATGGATCGCTTTAATCGTATCATTAATAGTTTTAGCTGCATCTCGAGTCTGACCAGCTAATTTATTGATTTCCTCAGCGACTACGGCAAACCCCCGCCCGGCCTCGCCGGCCCGGGCCGCCTCAATTGCTGCGTTTAATGCCAATAAATTGGTCTGTTCCGTAATTTCAGAAATAATACCGGTAAAACTCTTAATCTTCATAATGCTGTTAATGAAGTCACTGATGTTTTTTGTGATTATATTGGTAATCTCATCAGTCTCCTGAGCCTTTTGAGTCAAAAGTTGAATTGCTTCTTTAGATTTCAGGCTCAATTCTTTAGCAAATCCGGTAATTGATTCTACTTCATTGGCATTAGTAACTACGGAATCGATTATTTTCGCTAAATCGTTCATGTGATTAACTGTTTTTTCCGTCTCCAGCGTTTGCTCTGAAGCTCCCCGGCTTACCTGCTTCATGGCAGTTTCGATTGATTCCGAAGTTTGCGCTGACTGATTGGAGCTTTCTTGCAAAGTCATGCTCTGTTCCAGCATCACTTGGCTCGCCTGTTTAGTATTGATAATCAAATTCCCCAAACTAGTAACCATCTGATTAAAATTTAAAGCCAACTCGCCAATTTCACTTTTGGAATTAACATTAATTCTCGTATTCAGGTTACCTTCACTAATAGTTTTAGTGGCATCTCTTAAATTAATCAACGGTTGGGTAATGCGCTTGGCAAGGTAAAAACCGGCGATGAGTGCCAGTACAAAACTGAAGATCATAATGAGTATGGAAATGATAAAAATGGTTATTACCTGTTCATATGCTTCTCCCACCGGAAGCTCCACCAGGACGGCCCAGTCCGGGTCGACCAGCGGTACATAACTAGCCACAACTAAACTACCTTCGATACCCTTAACAATATCAGCCCCACTTTTAGAATGCGAGTCCTTACTACTGATGAATTGAGACACCTTCTTCAATTGGGTTAATTTTTCCCCTTTTAGAACCCGGCTGACATCTTTGGCAGCAATCAGGTTCCCATTCCGGTCAACTACATAAACCTGACCTTTTTCCCCAATTTGAATCGACCCAACCAAATCCCACATAAACTTGAGATTTACTTCAGCCATTAAGATTCCTTTAGTATTCCTGAAAAAGTCCCGGATGGAAACAGCCATGATTAGCATTGGTTCAAAGGTACTTTCATCGATATAGACAGAGCTGATATAGGCCTTTTCCGCCGTTCTCACTCCTTCAAGGGCTTCCGTCTTATGCTCCTGGGTCGCTTTGGTTGTGGCCACCCGTGATAAACGGGAAACTTTACAGATTTCATTACCTTGGGGAGTTAATAAGACTAACTGCCTGAAAGCCGGTTCGAGGCCCAATAACCTATCCAAGACCGACTTTTGTTCCTCATAAGTAGAAGTTTCCAAATTGCCAACAGCAGCAACCACCTCCAACATACTGAGCTTTTCCTGAATATAGCTTTTTACAGTGTTGGCCGCATCTTTAGCAATCAGTTGCTGTTGGTTGGCAACGACTTTCCGGTCATTCACAAAGATGTTGTACATATTCAAAGAACTGGTAACAAATAAGATAATAGTGCTTAATGCTAAAAAAGCAAATGCCAAAGTTACTCGGAGACTCCGGAAGCCTGTTTCATGATTTTTGAAATTAAACAACTTAATAAATAAGTTTTTTATTTGGCCACCCTTAGTTACGGAAGACCTACGGAATTGATTAAACATTTAGATCCTTCCTTTGCTACTATATATGTTGAACTTAAAAACTGAACATCTTTCCGGCTTAATAAGATCCAACTCTAATTCCTTAATGATTAGTTCAAAGCCAGTTTTGAAGTTAAGGGGAATCAGTCATCAACATTTTGTTCAGCTATATAGTTTGTATTCCTTTAAACGAGGGTCAATTTACTTAAAGAACTCTTGATCTTAACGAATTACTCTATTGGCCTGGACTAACAGACTCTCACTTACATTAAGCCCTAATTTTTGTGCCTCTTTATAATTGATTTCAAAATAACTCTCATCCGATACTACCGGAATTGTACCCGCCTTAGTACCTTTTAAGATTTTATCAGCCAATATAGCGGCATTAACCCCGGACTGACTGTCTTTAATATTTACCCCGAAAATAGACGAATAACCATCAACCTCCATTAAAGCGCCACCCATCGGTATTCTATGTTTGACAGCAAATTTATTCATAACTAGAAAAGGTTCCGGCGTTACCGATATTGTCTCGGCAATGGATAAGATGGCATCGAAATCAGGAACTTCATCCCGCTGTTTTAAAAAAGCCTCAATCTCCTGTGCATTTCGGACGGGAGCCTCAATTAATGTTATACCTGCGTTTTTAGCTGCAGGACGTAAAATTTCCAATTGAGGGTAACATACCGGCAAATCCGGATGGTATGGTATCAGGTATCGTTTCGCTTGAGGTGCTAATTGTTGCATAATCTCAAAGCGCTTAATCGCCAGGTCCGGACCGGGGTAACGTACACCGGTGATATTGCCACCGGGTTCCCGGATACTCTTAATCAGGTCGGTTTTTTCAATATTGGTAACGGCAAAAACCACCGGGATCGTGGTCCCTGCGGTAGCTTTTTTAGCCCCTAAGGCCGCTTCAGTTGGGAAACAAAAGATTAAATCAACTTTGTCAGCAACAAACTGTTTGCTGATCCTATCGATATCTTCCATATATGATTTAACTTTTTGCACATCATAAATAATATTTTTCCCCTCGATATAGCCTAATTCAGTCATTTTCTGCTTAAAGCCTTCGGCGACAACCTCCAAATAATCTAATCCGCACAAGATACCGACACGATATACCTTTTTTTTACCGCAACCGTTAACTAACAAACCAACGGCAATGAGTAAAATTAAGATTAAATAGACCTTTGTACGCTTAAACTGTCTCAATGAACTCATTGGCCTTAAACCTTTTCCAATCATTTCATTTTGACCTCCATTACAAAAGTTTACATAATGTTATGTTTATTCCTTGCTAATAATTAACATCGACAATTTTTAAAAATTATTTAACTATTTTTTTATACTTCTCAAT
>DATCLA010000211.1:0-4250 GCA_036564195.1 Bacillota bacterium | reverse complement strand
CATGGTGTTACATTCACGCTGCTTAGATCGCAGCTAAGTAATTGCTGAACAGGCCGAACAAGCTTAACCGAGCTACTACCGTCTTTAATGATGCCACATACTTTTGAGTAAGCGAAACACTTACCATCTTCCGGTAGTTCGGGGAACATTGCCCGATCATTAAATAAAGTCGCATTTAGTGGTAGTTTTAAAATTACATTTTTGTCTGTTACATAGTAGTTTTTCTCGAAACGCTCAACAAAGATTTGGGATTTCCAAGCGTTTTTAAAGTATTTATTTACAAGTGTTTCTTTTAGCATTTTGTTTTAACCCCTTTCTCCGTGGTTTTTATCATCTATTGATTTAAAATGGGCATTTGGATGCGATTTTTCAACCCATTCCACCCTGGCAACATTCCGCAGGTCCAATAAACATTCCATGTTACCGGTTTTTAAGTATTCTTCAGCTTTCATTTTGAGATATTCCGCACGACGGATCATGCCTTGTTTACCGACTTCCCCATAACGGTAAAAACCCATTATCATGCGGTTATCCGCCATTTTATCAAATGTTGCAAACTCCGGGTGGTTACAGTTACGTTGTTTTATTTGATCTAAAGTAAGCCGATACGGGTTAGTGTCAAGTTCGATTTCTGGTAATCCGCATTTCCAGCGCCAAAGATTTTTGCAGAAAAAGTCAATCATCCCAACCCACCTCCGTTAATTCTCCTTGTTTCATTCAGCCTTTTTTCCGCTTCAACCGCTCTTTGTAACCATTCCAAGGCTATATTTGATTCAACAAAAGTAATGCCGTACGAGAACTCCGGAGCGTAATTTTGATAAGCTTCTCTGGTGGTGTGATGGTTTATCTCTTGAAGATAATCATCACTTAAATCTCTGGCTTGCTTACTTTCAGTTAACCACTTTAAATCGTTATTTAAATCTCTCAATATCACTCTCACCTCCGTAATATGTTTCTGCGTTACATCCACACAGGATCTGACCCCCATTTCCCTAATCTTCTTTTTTATAAAATTCTGTCGTAAAGCCATCCGCCCGGAGCAATAACCCTGGGGCCCAGGATATCGGCTGCCCCATAATCCCGCAAACCCGGTCAAGGTCATCGGTGCCGATCGGCGCTTCAATAATCACCTCGTCGTGCACATGAAAAACTGTTTGATAGCCTGCCGCTTCTAACCGAAGCAACGACTCGGCCAGACAGTCCCGGGCAATAGCCTGGATGCAATTTTCCACCAATTTCCCCCCGTATGTCGGGGAGGTTTCCCATTTTCGGCTAGTCTGGTTAACACCCCAATAATGTAATCCGTCTTTATAGCTACCGTCCTCCCGGGCCATGTGGGGTTTAACGTAAAAGAGTTGTCGGCCACTTGGTAAGGTAATGGTTAAAAAATCCTGGCCATTTGAGCTATCCAATTCTCGAGCGAACATTAATCCGTTTACCCCTGTTGGCCGTCCGGTTGTAACCGCTTCAATCGCCGCCTGCTCAACCCTATGCCAAAGGTCAACGATCCGAGGATTTGCTGACCGCCACCGTTGGACAATGTCCGGTAGTTCTTCCTCAGTTAATCCCATCTCTAACGCGCCCATTTTTCTCAATGCACCAGCTCCGCCTTGATAGCCAAGAGCCAATTCAGCGACTTTGCCTTTTTGCCGGAGCGCATACTCCGGATTACCTTTTTTGATTAACTCAATTGGTACTCCAAACATCTGACTCGCTGAAGCCTCGTAAATTTTGCCATGGGTTGCGAATACTTCTTGCCGCCAGCTCTCTCCGGCCAACCAAGCAATTACCCGGGCCTCAATTGCGGAAAAGTCTGCAACCATAAAGATGCAACCGTTTTCCGGTATAAATGCGGTCCGAATTAACTGGGAAAGAGTATCTGGAATGCTGCCCCAAATTAGCCGGATCCCGTCAAGGTTTCGCGCTTTAACAACATCCCTGGCCAAGCTGAGCGCCCGCATGTGGTTTCTGGGTAAATTCTGAACTTGCACTAATCTACCTGAATTTCCCGTGATCCAGGCTTTACCGGTTCGTCTAACTAAGAAAAATCCGGTTTCCGTTTCAGCGCAAAACACTTTTCCAGAATAAAAAATCTTATTTGGTTTTTCCTTTATCTCATTTCGTCCGCCTGGGTAAGGAATTGTAAATCGTTTTTGGGCAAGGTTCTCAACCGTGTCGGCTTCCCAGTTGCCTTGTTTACTCAAATAAGGCATTTTATGATCAGGAGTGCTTATCTGGGAACAACGCTGTGATTCTATGTGATACATTTCTCCCTCATAGTCGAACGATAACGCGTTTGCTTTCTGGAATGATATGCATTCGGTTCTCGGTGCCCAACACGCTATATATCCGCCCTTCCATTCATCAAGCCTCACCCATCCGTCCGGGGTTAATACCTCGTGATCTCCCGTAAGACACCATCGGCCGGTCCGATTAGCACCGTAAAATTGCAACAGTCCTCTAACCCTGCCGTCGCTACAAACAGCGGTTTGCATAGCGTCATATTTTTTGGTGCTGGTTTTGCTAATCTCTTGCCGGATTTCTAACATTCGCCGGGCTGCGTCACTGTCTACCGTTTTAATTAGGTCTTTGACGGTCGATTTTTGGAGGTTTTCAATCTCTTCCCCGGTCTCCTCGGTTAACCATTCCGATAATTGCTTTACGCTCTTAGGGTTATCCAGCCCGGAGATTTTGACCGCTTCGGCCTTTAATTCCGCCGCTGCCGTTTCGTCGCAGTATAAAGCGCCGGCTATTAAATCAAGATCAACTTTTACCCCGCGTAAACTCATTATTTGGTCCAGTTCCCATAAACGCTGTTGGTCCTCCGGTACCGGGAAGGATGATAACCGGCGTTCGACTTCCAATTCTGTAACCACGTCTTGCGCGTTGTATTGCTTAAATAGTTGCCATTTATCCGGTTCATGGTGTGGAAGTGTTCTGGTTCGGTAACCATTTGATTTTGTGGGTTTACAGGGTTTACAAAAGGTGGTGATTAACGATTTACCGATCCCCATCTTGCGTTTATCTTCCGGCATTCCTAACGCCTCACCTATTCCGGCCAGAGTGCCAGGGTAACCGCAATAAAGACCATGGAGCATCGTACAACGCCATTGGTTAAGCGGCAAGTATTGCCCTAAAAATCTTGATAGGCAATACCATTCAAATGCTGCGTTATAGGCGTGTTTTAAAACATCCACATCGAATAAAGAATTAATTAACCAATCTGGAATCGGATGACCTTGGGCTAAATCAATCACCTGCACCGGTGCGCCGTCCCATGAATAGCCAAACAAAAGGATCTCAAAATCTGGGGATTGTGCGTATTTATAAAGACCGGCTTTTTTTATATCAACACTGCTAAACGTTTCAAGGTCGATTGAAAGGTGATGCATGGTTATTTCCTCTATAGATAATTAAGGCGGGAGCTTTGACGCTCCCGCCAAAGACGGCTAGATGCCCATTATGCCACCGACAATCGGCCGCCCGGTGATCGGGTCCATTTGTTGTTGCTGTGGCGCTGTCGGTGCGGGTGAAAATTGATTTTGACCAACGGTAACCGGTTGATACTGCGGCATTATTGCCGGCTGTTGTGGCTGGTACTGATATTGCTGTTGGGTTGCTTGGTACGGTTGTGCAGCTGGAGCCGGAGCCGGACCCGGACCGAATGCGGCAAAATCATCCGCTGCAGAGGTACGGCCGCCCAACGGTTCTCCGTCTTCTAACTTCTGGACGTTACCAAGGCCGCATCCAATACCCTTTTTTCCGCTATTGGCATAGGGAAAGAATTGGACTGATACTCGGGCATAAACCCCACTGTAAATTTCAGATTGGTTAATAATAGGATTAAGTCCGACATCAACGATTTGCGGGGCTTGTTTACTGCTTGCGGTAAATACCCAATGGCCTTTGCACTCTGGACTAAAGGGCATTCCATCGGATGGACGCGAACCGTCTCCGTCATAAATCGGGATCGCCAGTTGCGGAGGCCGGACACCATTCCAGCGGGATGAAACTCCGGCAGTAATAGCAGCTTGAATCGCCGCGTCGATTCTGGCTTTGGTTGCCGTGTCGGACTTCGGTAAAAGAATCATTGTGCTATACTTCGGCTCTCCGCCATTTGGATTTGCATATGGTTGGAATAAATGTACAAAACTCAGTCTGACCTTTCCAGTTACTACGTGTTGCGGGTTGTTTTTACTCATTTACGTTTCCTCCAATGTTTTTTAATCGTTTTACTCGTTTACTACTAC
>DATCLA010000210.1:0-15229 GCA_036564195.1 Bacillota bacterium | reverse complement strand
GTCTAGACTTCAGTTCTTGAAGGTACCTTTCAGCCAAAATTACCGCAACATAATCATCAAATGGTTCTCGGGGAATCCTTAAGCCAATCGGAAGCAATTTGGCTAAACCTTTTGTATTTTCTTTCAGATAGCGGTACCTGCCTTCAACAGTTGAATTGTTTTCTTCAACCGTAACCACAGGTAGCTTCAAGGCCAGCAACGAATTTTTAATGACTTTACTATTGGTACGGTTCCCAATCACAATCACTGACACAACATGCTGCTTGATTAAACCGGTTACTGTGTCAACCAGGCCGGTAATGGGAATAACCTGCTTTTCAAGGACCTGGCCTTGCTGATCAACTACAGCCACACCACATTTTTGACTACCGGGATCAATCGCTAGGATTGTGATTTTAGTACGCCGCCTTTCTGTAGATTTTTTAGCTCAATTTTCACTTTGAACCGGCCGGTCCGGTAAATATCCCGAGTAGCTACCAAAGCCGCTTTAAAGGAATCTTGGGGATGTTGTTTAATTAAGTTGATTACATTAACGATCTCAGCGATTGAGACCACATCGCGAAGGTTTTGTTCATCGGTAATAATTCCCTTAGCAATTGCTTTGTTATACGCCAGAATTAACAAACTGAGGAGCCGGTCCCGCAGTTCCGATTCAGACAATTGCGCGGTCAAATCAGTCTCCACAATCTCCTCGCCGGATTTAAAAATTACCTGATCCGGATAAACCTCTAATGTTACATTCACCGGGTCACCCTTTACCGAGTTACTCTCGACCACCACTCTTAATACCGCTTTGTTTTTTAAGTTGGCCAACTGGTGGCAGACTTCCTCCAGTCGGCTTGGTTTAATTCGCAAGGCATAGTCGGTTTTACCGGGAATCATGGCTCCTTGTTTTAACGCTATTTCATTGGCAGTCTGTAATAACGGGTTAATGATCTTGGCCTGAATTTTCTCCTCCGGCAGGCCTGGTTCAACCACCCGGGCCACTAAGATCTCACCTACATAAAACAGCAGCGGTTTTTCTTCAATCACTTTGGTCCGATCCTGAATACTGAGTAGTTTAGTTTCCAAACTTTGAATCTGTTGGTTCAACCGTTCCCGTTCCTTATTTAACTCATTATTTCTCTGTTTTAAATAGTCACTGATTTGGGTCAGATTATCATTCTGAATTACCAGTCCCTGATTATTATCGGCCAGAAGCTGGTTTTGAGAAACCAAAAAACGGTTTTTTACATTTAAATCTTTATTAAGACCTTTATTGGCATTCAATTCGGCCTGAGTCGTCTGCAACTGCTTTTCGATCTGAACCAATTCTCGCTTCAGCTGGGAATATTTATCATCTAATTGATTATATTCCTGTTGTTTCTGGGTTACCTGATTGGTTAAATTTCGGGCCTTTCGGGTGGTAACCGTCAACTGTTCCTGAATGGAATGGAGTTTGAAAATGGCTGTCCGAGCATATTCGGAAATTAAAGTCAAGGTTACCAAAGTTAACCCGGCGATAAAAAAGCCGGTAAGAATGGTAATAATCATTGAAGTGTACTTAGGGCGCAAGCCGAACATACTTAAGCGCTTTTTCCCGACTTTCATCCCCACTCGGTCGCCTAAGAATGCCAGTGTGCCGCCAAATAATATCACTATGACAATGATCATTAACCCCGGCATGCTTTAAACCTCACTTTAAATTTTTACCTTAGTGAAGATATGAATCCCATACCCTGCTAAAACCAGATTGGGAAGCCAAGCCCCAAAAAATGGTGCTATTATTGAAGCGCCGGCCAGATAAGAGCCGATTCCCATCAGAGCGTACCAGCAGAGTATAAAGAGAATGCACAACCCAAAACCGGCTGCCCCGGAGCGTCTTTGCGGCTGCAGCGCTACCGGAGTCCCCAATAACGCCAGAATAAAACTGGCACAGGGAATTGAAAATTTCATATGCCAATCCACCAGCAGTTGCTGCCGTTCTTTAGATTTTTTCGCCGTATGTTTGTTGATATAGGCTCTCAATTCGGAAATACTTTTGTTATCCGGATCTTCATCATAACGGCGGATTTCGGTTGGGGTCAAATTAAGTTGATATTTAATATAGCCCTCCTCTACCTTGATGGGATAAAAATTGTCATCATTTATCTGATAGATTGAACCTTTTTTAAAGAACCAGCCGCCACCTTCCCAATACATTTTGGAAGTTTGAATAATCCGGCTTAATTGACCATTTTTAAACTCTTCAATCGTTACCTGATCCATTGTTTCACTGGCCGGGTCAAACCTGACGGCATAAAGCCGTTTTTGAATTACATCACCCTCGCGAAAATCATAGCTAAAGTGGGGGATAACTCCGGTTTTTCTCTCCCGTAGTGCTGCGTCCTTGGCACTTTCATAGGCCCGCAGCGCCCGGGGGACCACATATTCATTTAGGATCACCCCACCGATACTGGTAAAAAGACCAATCAGCATCACCGGAACGACCAGTTGCACAAAGTTTAACCCACTGGCCCGCATGGCAATGGTCTCACTGTGGCTGGTTAGATTCCCCAGTCCCAACAATGTCCCCAACAATACGGCAATCGGAGTAGTTTGAATCATATACTCGGGCGTTCGCAAGACCAATAATTTGACAATCAGCCCCAGTGTCAGCTGATATTTATTGGCATCACCCAAAATATCGATAAAAGCAAGTCCTAAAAACATACTTAGAAATGCAAAAAAACCAAACAGCAATGGGCCGGATATCTCTTTGAGAATATATTTTGTCAATATTTTCATAAACCAAATAGCCTCCACGGTTACATTCGAAAACTTTCCCCCAAGTAAAAACGCTTGGCATTTTCATCGGTGGCGATCTCTTTTGAGCTTCCCGATACTAAGATTTCACCTGAATACATGATATAAGCGCGATCGGTAATCGCTAGAGTCTCCCGGACATTATGATCGGTAATCAAGACACCCATTCCATTTGCTTTCAGCTTCCGGATAATACTTTGAATATCGGCTACCGCAATCGGGTCAACGCCGCTAAACGGTTCATCCAACAAGATGAACTGCGGATCCATTGCCAGTGCCCGGGCGATTTCCACCCGGCGTCGTTCCCCGCCGGATAACATATACCCCATGTTTTTACGGATCGGTTGCAAACCAAATTCGGTTAAAAGTTCATCCATCCTTGCTTTGCGTTGGGCCGGTTTTAAAGGGGTTAACTCCAAAATAGCCATAATATTGTCTTCCACCGATAATTTACGAAAAACTGAAGGTTCCTGTGCTAAATAACTTACACCGTATTTGGAACGGAGATGCATCGGCAGTGAGGTTACATCACGTTCATTAATATAGATTCTGCCGCCATCCAGGCGTTCCAAGCCAACTATCATATAAAAGGTGGTGGTCTTTCCGGCGCCGTTGGGCCCCAATAATCCAATAACTTCGCCGGGGTCGACTCTCAAACTGACTCCTTTGACTACCCGGCGGTGTTGATACTCCTTCACCAGTTCGGATGCAACAATTGACATTGTAATTTACTCCAATTACTGTTTTTCTTTAATAATCTGGGACTGGACCATCCCTTTGGCTGAGATCTTTTTAGTTTTAAGATTATAAACAATTTCGGAAGCTGTCAATCTACTCTGGCCTTTCACTAACTCCGGATTATTCTCCAGAATATACTGTTCTGTCCGGCGGTCAAATGTTAGTTTCCCCGCTACAATCGTGATTTCGTTATTAGCAGCCCGGACTTTTCCGGTTACCATAAACAACCCTTGATCGATCAATCCTTCAATCTGAGTACCGCTGATTTTCCAATCGCCATAGACAATCAAGGGCTCCCCGGTTAACCGGACTTTACTCCGGGCTTGATCCCACTCTAACTCACCACCGGATATCCGCGTTTTCTGGTCATAAGTTAACACCACATCCTGACTAGCGGTATAAAAATTACTGTTCAGTTTCAGTTGAATCACGCCACTGGTTAATACTCTGGTCTCCGGTTTGGTTTGAATCAACTTAACCCGGTCTTTACCGTTTAAAACCGATTGATTGCGGTAATATTCCAGATAAGCCGCTTCCAAAATATAATTATCCCAGCGAACGGTTACCAATTGAGAACCGGAAGCATAATATTTCATCAGGTTTTTTCCCAAATCCATCTCACCGCCGCCGGGGGCGGTCAATTCCAACCGATTGTCAGCCCAGCCGATGTTGATGAGGTAACAAAGGATTACCAAACAAATCTGCCAATGTCGCTTGATCATCGTTCACCTCGGGGATGAGTTTTTGCGGCCAGTTTTGCCGTTTTTACCTGTTCATAGATGAACTTGGTCGCACCTTTAAATATGATCCTATCAAGCCTGGGATCCGCCTCCAGCTGTCGGGTAGTTACCACCAGTCCCGGCGAGCTCAAAACTACTTGGTCCGCAGCGAAAATCCGGTTTTGAACCGGGTCCCATAAAAATTCCTGCGCTGAGAGTTTTTTTCCGTCATTACTGGTAAACTCGACCTGGTCATTAAAGCGCAATTTACGGGTTTCCCAATTAATCTCGCCCGCCCGGGCTGAAATATGATAAATGGGTTGGCCATCCAGATAATAATCTCCTCTGATGCTCTGCATCCGTCCGATATGTTCCAAACTGGAAAACCTAGTCACCTTCAGCTCCCAGTGGCTATTACCTTCATTGCCTGGTATTTTAATAGTCATCCCCAGCAGAACATTCTCATTAGCCTTGGGAGCCGACGCCGTTGGTTTGGCTACCGGTTTCGGGCTCACCCCCACCTTGAGCAGCCAACCGGCTAGAATTACACCGGTTAAAAGGACGATAGTAATACCTGCTATTAAACGGAGCCTTTTTAGCTTCATTAACTCTCCTTGTAAGTTAAAATTTACTTTATTGTTTCGCCGATAAACCTTAAAATCCTGCCCCCGGTTTGTTGCTTCCGGAATCCAGCGACGCCAATTTTTCGTTCATTAGCCGGGATTTTTAGCAAATACCGTTTCTTTACAAAATTTTTAGCCTCATCCGGTAACTGCAATCACTTTAATCCTGTTTTCCAGCGCTAAGCGTAGAAATTCCGCTTTTTCAGTAATCAATGTCTTACCGGCTTCAACCGCTAATACCGCTGCTTTAGCGGTGATCATTGATTCAAGCGTGGTCGGGCCTACCGTCGGCACATCAAACCGCTCATCTTGTTGGGGTTTACTAACCTTAACTACTACTGTCCCCGGTCCTCCCAAAGTTCCGCCTCGCAAGATCGCCTGATCGGTTCCTTCAATCGCCTCCACTGCCAGGACCACTCCTTGTTTAACTACCACACTTTGACCGAAATCCAATTGACCGCTACCTTTAGCCATTCGAAAGCCGAATTGCACATCCGCCAGCTCCGCCAGAGTCAACTCTCCGCACAGCGGGCCGGCCGGTGCCAGATGCTCCTTTAAATATTCGGTCTGTTTAGCAACTTTGATCCCATTACGTTCAAACTCTTCCACAATCGCCAGCAAGATAGCATCATCGTTCTTTTGCGGCAAAGCGCTTAACATCCGCTGTACCAACTGATCCCAACCGCCTTTAAATAAAGCTTCTTTGCCTACCTTCCCGGCAAACACTAATTCATCCACAGTATATGACTTAAAAGTAGCAATAATTTCTCCCATTTGCCCCGGGGCAAGCTGACAATAATGATTAACCTGTTTTTCCAATTTGGGGTCAACTTCACCCTTTAGACCGACAACTACCGGTTCGGCCCCCCGCCTTTGGATTTCTGTTAAAACATCGAAGGGAAGATTACCTCTGCCGGCCACCAATCCGATCCGTTTTACTTTAACCAAATCTTAACCACCTCGCAACTAGTTTAACGTTTCTACATGAGCCAAACCGGTATTCCGGTTTTTCCCCAACCATCCCAATACTAAAAAGACTAGACGCAACCGTCTAGTCTACTTTTTGAGGAAAACCTGCCAACACTAACGTAAAATACCACGTTCTGCGTTACGGAGGAAGCGGATAAAATGTTCGATTTCCTCACCGGCTTGAAGTTCCTGATCCATTTGCTCAATGGCTTTACTGATAATCAAATTTGACCGGTAAAGAATCCGATACGCTTTTTTAATCTGATCCCGGATTTCGGGACTGACATTATTACGCCGCAGGCCGACCACATTAATACCTGCTACTTTCGCCGGGTTACCGTCTACCAAAATAAAGGGGGGCACATCTTTAACAATCTTCGAACAACCACCTACCATCACCATTTTACCAATTTTGGTAAATTGGTGGACACCGCACAGGCCACCGATGGTGACCCGGTCTTCAATCACAACATGACCACCCAGGGCGGTGCAATTGGCAAGCACGATATTATTGCCTAACTGGCAGTCATGAGCAATATGAGAATAAGCCATAAACAGACTATTACTGCCGATGCGGGTCTCGCCGCCTCCGCCTTCGGTCCCCCGGTGCACCGTAACGTTTTCACGGAAAACGTTATTATCACCGATAAACAGAAAACTCTTTTCTCCTTTAAACTTCAGATCCTGCGGTTCAAGCCCGATGGAGGCGCCATGATAAAACTTGTTACCCGAACCAATCGTGGTCCAGCCATCAATGACAACATGAGGACCAATAATACAGTTGTCACCGATTTCCACATGTTCACCGATTACCGCATAAGGCCCGATAACCACATTACGACCGATTTTAGCATTGGGGTGAACACATGCGGTCTCATGGATTTCCCGCAAATTTATAATTTTATTCTCAATTACCTTCAATTTATTGGCCCCCTGTCAAGAAAACAAATTAGATATGTAACCCAAAATTTAAAATCATAATTACTATCGTAACGTAAGGAAAAGTTGTGGACAATAATTTTTGCTTGTTTTCCGACATCAGCTAAGTATATCTTTTATTTACTCGTTTTTACACAATATATTGCCTATTTTTTTAAATTCTATTCACCCATAATAAACATAAATTCGGCTTCGGCTGCGACTTGATTATCCACTCGGGCTACTGCTTTAACTCGGCCCACATTGCCTTTTAAGCGGATTACTTCTATTTCCATCACAATTTGATCACCCGGGACAACCGTCTTCCGGAAACGGGCATTATCGATCCCGGTAAAATAGGGGATCTTACCTTCAAATTCCTTTTCGGAAAGCATCAGCAGGCCGGCCGCCTGAGCCATACTCTCAATGATTAATACCCCCGGCATTACCGGTTTAGTCGGAAAATGCCCGTTAAAAAACTCCTCATTAACAGTGACGTTTTTAAGCGCCACAATTCTCTTTTTGGGTTCACACTCTAAAACTCGATCAACCAATAAAAACGGATAACGGTGCGGTAGTAATTTCTTAATTTGATTAATATCCAAACTATTTACCTCCCTTTTTAAAAATAGATAGGATAAAAAGAAAGTTGCGTAAGAGTATAATAGTCTTTCTAACCAATATACTAAAGTCCGGAAATTTCAAACTCTGTATATTGATTAGAAATTAGAGCATAATTTATGCAACTTTCTCAACAGGCCGAAAAACCATTTACTCTGGTTTGGTTAGCAATTGCTTTCGCCAGTTCCAGATCCAGCGTATGCCCGGAACGTACCGCCACAATATGTGCTTTTAACGGTCCTAATAAATATAGATCGCCAAGCACATCTAAAATTTTATGCCGGACAATTTCCTCCGGGTAGCGCAGTTCATTTTCGTAACCATGGTCACCGACTACAACTGCACAGTTAGTATCATTGCTTTGGGCCAGTCCCTGGCTGCGCAAGAATTCAATCTCCTTAGTAAAGGCAACGGTCCGGGCAGGAGCAATTTCCCGCATAAAATTCTCCGGTGACAGGATAAAATGGTAGTATTGGGTACCGGTTATTTTATGGTCGGAACTAAAGGTAAAGCTGACCTCCAGTTCCTCGCTGGGTAAAGCGATTAATGTTGCTTTTAAAGGTATATTTTCTTTTAAAACAACTCCCCTGGCCCAAGCCGGTTCGGTAATACGGGTATAATCTCTTAAACTGTCCTGATTAACTAAACCGGCTTCCAAGATCCGGGTAGCAAAGTAATAACCACTGCCGTCCCCCAGGGGCAGTTCCGCACCATCAACTTCAACCAACACATTGTCAACTTCCAACCCCTGAAATACCGCCATTAAATGCTCAATGGTTGAAATTGCCCAGCCATCTTTACCAATGGTTACACTGCGTTTTGTATCAATTACCGAACCGACGGTCGCTTTAATTTCCGGTTTTCCCGGTAGATCAACCCGGCGAAAACGGATCCCGGTATTGGCAGGTTGCGGCAATAGCCGCATCGTTACCAAAATACCTTTGTGTAATGCCTGTCCGGCAATGACGACCTCGGTAGCTATGGTTTTTTGGTATTTCATTAATAAACCCCCTATAAAACTCGGACAAACATCATAACCAACTATTTTGGAACAGCAAAACCGGAACCGGAGATTTTAAATTGCTAAAATAGTATCTTTGGATAGCCTTACCTCTATATTGCGTTGAATTGCTAGTAAATATATCCACAAAATTATATTCTAGTATCATTCCAAAGTCAAGGTTTTAATACCTTAACAAATTACGATACTTCATTCCAATCTCCGAAACCGGTGTCTCCAACACTTGTGACGGTGGACCGGATTCGACAATCCGCCCCTGATCCAAAAAGACGATCCGGTCTGCCGCCCGTCTGGCAAAAGATAGTTCATGGGTGACAATCAACATGGTAGTATCACCGCTTGTAACCAATTCCTCCATAACTTCAATGACTTCCCCTACTAAGATCGGGTCCAATGAAGCGGTAGGTTCATCCCAAAGCATGATTTCTGGTTCCAAAACCAGGGCCCGGGCAATTCCCACCCGTTGCTGTTCTCCACCGCTTAATTCTTCCGGACGTTCATGTAACTTATGGGCTAAACCCACTTTACCTAAGGCTATTCGGGAGCGACGGTTAGCCTCTTCCGGATCAACCCCTTGCAAACGCAGTGGCATTGCCACATTATCCAATGCATTTAACCGATGGATCAGATTGAAGTGTTGAAAAACAAAACCAATCTTCCGCCGTACTTCCAACAGTTGGTTCAGATTAAGCTTGGTAATTTCCTGACCGCTCAGCTGAATCGACCCGCAATCCGGTTCTGTCAACCGGTTAATGCAGCGGATCAGGGTTGACTTACCGCAACCGCTCGGTCCCATCAAAACAACGGTTTCGCCGCGGTCAACCTGCAAATCTACTCCTTTTAAGGCTTTTTTAGAACCGTAGGATTTAAATAAACCGGTAATTTGTAACATTTTAGCTTCCACCTTATTTCATAATCATCTTCGACCGGTTCAAGAGTTGCAACAGACCGGGGCGTCCGGCCGGAATTACAATCTCCCGCATAATCGTACGGAATGGTAAACCCAGCGAGAGCCCAGCCAATACTTCTTCTTTATTTACTGGATTGATTTTTTCGGCAATTACAGCCAATAACATTCCGAACCCTCCGCCGATGGCGCCCAGATGCCACATTTTTAGGTAGGGTACGCTGGCGCCGGATAATGTCAAAGTAGTCACCAGCCAGACTGCGCCCACCGTTGCCGCGTAAAGATTCGCCGGACTAAGCAAACCAAGCAACAGATTGCCGACTCTATTTAAAAGGCTAAAGCGAGATTGAAACTTAAAGCCGATCCAGGGTAAATTGAACTGCTTCAACATTGATACTATTAACGACTGGTCCAGGATAAATGAGAAAACCCACAATACTACCACCATCAAGGCGGCAATAGTCGAACGGACTTCGGCCAGGATTTTATAGACCTCACCCCGGACATCCGGCTGGATTGTTCCTGCCGGCAAGGAGAAGATCTCCGGCTGCGCTTGATTGAGGACACTGGAAACCACTGTAGCAACTACTCCTTGATCGATTCCGGCTTTGGTAAAGACTTGAATTTTATCGTCGCTGGTAGTTTCATCTCCGGCATATTGGTCAATGAGGTTGACTGTATTGCCAATCTCTTCATCCAATAACCGGGGTAATGCTTCCTTCATCTGTTCCAATTCGGTAACCAGCGCATTCAGATCAATCTTGGTATCCCCGAACGACCCGTCCGCCGCCATTCCCAAACTAGACTGGATCTTTGACAAATCAACCTTGGTAACGGTAGCAGTGACCTGTTCGGTAGCAGCAATCAACTCCGTCAACTTCCGGTGGTTTTCACTGCCGGGAGTAAAAGCCGTACTGAAATTATCGATTTGAGTCGCAAATTCCTGAGCTTTATTGCGCCAGGAAAGTAAAACCGCTACCAACGGATTGAAGCGGTTGATGAAGTCATCCAACTGCTGTACCCGTTGCCGGAGTGAGTTTTCGACAATTCCCAACTGACTGTCTAACAACTGGAGTTTATCAAGAATCCCGCCGGCCAAGCCCAAAGAATTTTGGATCAAAGGACTACCTACTAAAGAACGGGCAGCCCCGAAACCGGTTAACGCCTGATCAAAGCGGTCCTCCAGGATTCGGATCCGGCCAAAAGTTTTTGCCAGATAGTCCAAGTCATCTCCGGCGCCGTTAATCAAATTTATCATTCCGGAGAGACTGTCCCGGTTCACTGTACCGCTTAACCCCGTGATATTCGCCTCAACCACCTGTAAGGCTTTATGCACATTACCCAAACGGTCGGCGGCTTTTTGAATATTTTCAATTGTTAATTCAGGGCTGCCGGTGGCTTTCGTATATCCGTCAATTGCCCCTTGCACCTGTTTTAATAGATTGACTCCCTGATCCATTGCGTAGGCCAACTGAGTTTTACGGCTGGATACTTCAACTGTCCCAACCCGGGCGCCGAACCGATCACCAGTCTCCAGACGGTAAGCAATATTATCTTTCAAGTATTCGGAATCGCCTTGAATAATCAAGCCCCGGAGCCCGGCGTCATCTTTGGCGGTAATCTTGATCACCACGTCCAGGGGCTTTAATACGCCTTCCGGTTGCTTACTGCCGTCTTTGCCGTTGACAACTAACCGGTCACCGACTTCCAGTTGCTGCCCTGGTTCCGGAGTAACCTTCACTTCGGCGGCATAAGCCAGTAAAAACTTTTTCACTGCGGTTAAAGTGTTAATCATGTACTGATACTCTTCAACTCCGTCATTCAGGCTTAAATCCCGCGCATAATCTACTCCCGGAATCTCCAACAGTGACTGGGAGACCTTTTTACTCATAGACACCAGTTCTTCCTGTGAATAACCCGAGTTTACCCGGACCTCCAGGATCTGGTATTTAGCGATTATTTGATTGATCTGTTTCTTAACCGCTTCATTGTGACTCACATCTTTCAAAATAACCCCAATACTGTTACCGTCACGAAAGGTAAAAGCCACTCCCGGAATTTTTGCCACTTCATCAGCGAGCAGATCGAAGACTCCTTGAGGCACACTGGCAATGTTAATTTTCGGTTCAGTCATGATCGTGACATTGCCATTGCCCGGAAGGTCATGAAAATAATAATCCAGGTTTTCAAAGATGGATTTGGTCTTATACTTCGATGGAAAAGTTAAGAAAAAAGTCGTCTTTCCAACCGCACTGATTCCCGGTTTTAAGGTTGCCCCGGGAAAATGGGCTTGCATCACTTCCCGGATTTGGCGTTCCAGCGCAGCCTTGTATTCAACTTTGCCTTGGAACAACAGGTCATACTGGCCAAAATCACCCATAATGCCGGTAACTGTTTTTCCGAAGTATTTATCGGTAAACATGGCAAAGCCAGCAGCAAACAAAGCCGAAACTGCCATACCGACCAGGAGCAATATTAAAACGTCTTTTATAAATGTATCTTTTTTTAATATTCGCATGTTACTCCTCCATCAGCTCCGATTATAACATAATTAACGTAATAAACAAGAAACAATTAGCCATTTAGCTGCGCAAATGCATGGAATCACTGGCAAAATGCGCCTTGTTTCCATTCATAATGGCACTAGTCATACTTCAGCAAGCTGGAGGGTAATCGGAACAATTAGTTAAGGCTGCCGTTGGGGCAGCCCGTTTGGTTACTATAATATAAGTTGATAATCCCTATTGGATAATCTTATTGTTACGGACCCGGATTGTCCCGGGACAGCCAAATTTGCTCTCCACCATCACCGGACAGTTAGTTCCGACTGCTGTTCTCACTTGTGTATCAAATACGGTAACTTCAATATCAATCACTACAGTTTCCCGGAGTTCTTTTTTAGAAATTAGACTAAAATTAATAAAAACCACTTCACCCGTAACTTGACAGGACGACCCGGCTGGGACACCCGCAACATCGACAAAACCGCTGAATGGGACATCTACTCCAACATGCCGGACAAACCCCTTTTCATCCACAAAGAAAATTTGCTTATGAAGAATTCCCCGGAAAATTACTTTGTTTTCAATGACAAAACATTCCAAATCGCGGATACTGGCGACAATTTCATCGATTTTTTCTGCCGGAAGGGGAAGGGTAATTGTATCATCCACCAAGACCTGGGCGGTAGTTTCCGCCAATACCTTCATTTTAGATCCCTTCTTCCTTATAATGTCGCTATATATTATGTGCCAGGGTACGAAAGGGGGTCCGGTCCGAAGTCACCTTTATTAGATAAAACCCCCCTCCTAATGGAGAAGGGCCTTGGGCTTTATTATTTTGCCGTAAATAAGCGCTTGGGAATTAGCAGTTTTTGACCGGTTTCAATCCGGTCGGGTCCGGATAGCTGATTAGCTTGGATTAACGTTTCCATGGTGGTCTGATATTTTCGTGCCACCTTCCACAGAGTATCGCCAGGTTGGACAATATAAAACAGCATACTGGGACGGGAAGCCAGGTCGGCCGGAGTAACCAGGGCACAATTTTGAATTACACTGACCGCCCGCGGGCTTTTAACCACCACTCGGGCTTTGAGCTTTCCCTGTACTTTCAAAGTCCGGGAACCTAACAATTCCAATTTTAGACTATCCAGTGCTACCTGGGAACGCAGCACTACTCCAGGCGCCAATTCTGTACTTTCCAGGTAGCCGCTTACCGGTAGGCAATTACTGTTCTGTTTATTCCAGCCGGTTTGGAAGAGCCGCTGATCATCAAGGCCTTCGGTCACATAATATAAATCGATGTTTAAATTACCAGTAATCGACAGCTTATCGTCGGCAGCTTCCACTACCAGGTCTTCCAAGGTTCCGCAGTAAGTCAACAGCCGTTCAATATCCGGAGTGCCGGCCGGTAAAACCACTTCCTGTTCGAAGTTGATTAATCCTTGACACTCTTCGCAAAACTCTTCCAGATTAACCAGGTTGACTTCTGTATCAATGGCTTCTCCTGCTTCCGGGATCACCTCCATCACGAATTCTTTCGTCACGATCTCCATTAACCGGACATCACATTCCAGATCCAGTTGACAGTGGAGTTCCCTCTGACTATGGTGCTCAATCTTCAGGTTTTTAG
Organism: Bacillota bacterium; assembly: GCA_036564195.1. GTDB lineage: Bacteria > Bacillota > UBA4882 > UBA8346 > UBA8346 > DATCLA01. Next base: position 1,798 of record DATCLA010000210.1, on the reverse strand, counting down.
CGGTAATCTTGGGCTCGGCCAGGATTTTCCCTGCTACGCCGGAATCAATAAAGGCCTCAAAGGGAATTGCCGTTTCGGTCTCCCGATTCCAGTCATTCACAAAAATCTCAGTCGGTCGGCCCTCATCATCGGCCCCGACGTAAATCACTGCTACTTCTAACAGTCCTTTAACAGCAACCTTACCGTTATACAACTCGCTGGTGATTCCAACCGGTCTGACAAAATAATCCAATAATCGCTGCACACCAGGTTTATAATTCGGTATTAATAATAAAGCCCGGACCGGAAGCGACGCTGTCTTTACTCCGGCAAACTCTTCGATCGCAATCCGATCTTTACGCAGGTTAACCCGGCCTGCCGGTTGCGTAGTAACCTCGCTGACCAACTCAACCGACTGCGGTAGAGCCGTATGGACAATCAGGTCCAAAACGCCATGAAAGACCACCTCGTAAGAGTTTTCTTTTTCATACAGCACAGTTTGGGGTTTCAGATCAACTTCGACCGACATCTCCGGAGTAAGCCCGGGAATTTCAATTCTCTCCTCAAAGTTGAGTTCTGATTCTTCCCACCAACTGACACCATATTCCAGTGGAGCCCGATAACCGTCTGATTCACTATCCCGAAGATTCTCCTCTTTTAAGGTCCCGCTTTCAGCAGCAGATTGCTCTGCCAGGTAAATCATTCTGGGATTCACTTTACCGCTAACGATTAACAGGCCTTCATTAACAGTTAAAACCGGCGGTTCCGCCCGGAATTCGCCCCCTTTAACCCTGGCCAACTTGGGATAATGCTCCGGAATCCGTAATCGGGCTTCGATTGCCACTTGCCTTACAATGTCACCTAAAAAGTTAGCGAATCTTACTCGGTCATATTGGCATGCCAAACTCAAACCTTATTCCCCCTTCAAACCGGTTTAGAATATTACAACGTCTCAAATGCCAGGTCTCAAAAACCACCACCTCCCAATCCTCCATGCGGAAGGGTTATTTACCAAGGGTTTATCCAACAATTTGGTTAATATGGAAACATGGTTTTCCCCACACTAAAAACTGCTTAGTTAATAATCCATATGAGCCATACGGCTGATTTATGCTTTCCAAGTAATCCTACTGCTTGAATGCTAGTTATTTTTTAATTTACAGTCATAATTGCTAAAGCATTCTTTCAAAAAGCATTACCTACCCCAACTGCTCCCCCGGCAATACCGCAAAACTCCCGGCAATCAGCTCCGGACCTGCCGTCCCCAACGCTGCAAAATCCCGGATTACGATTCCGGTAAAATTATACTTAATGAGCTGCGCGAGCAAATCCCGCCAAGCTGAAAGGTCTCGGTAAACCAGACATTGGGGTTTACCTTGACTCCGATATTCAACCATCTGAAAGCCGGCCGACAGCACCGGCCTGTTAACCCGGGAATGTAACGCCTGAATTAATTTGGCTTCTTGAAAGGAAACCCTCCGTAATGAATCTGGCCCGGACCAGTTCCAGCCCTGGGTATCCGCAACCAGTAAAATCCGGTTTAAAGCTCCCCAGCGGGCAAACCTGGCCAGGCAGTGCTCTAATTGCCGAGCCGCAGCGATAAAATTTTCCGGAGAAACCGTGTCCAGTTCCGGTTCAACCATGATTAACCGGGCTAGTTCCCCGATGCCAGCCAAATTAAGCCAAAACCTGGTTTTAACTCCTTTGGTATCAACCGGCAGCGGCACCAGAACAACAGGCATTTTTAAAGTAGAATCCGGCTTTAACAGTCGTTTAAGAAGTCTACCCCAGTCAAAATAGGTATCAAACGGTGCGGCCC
>DATCLA010000209.1:0-5548 GCA_036564195.1 Bacillota bacterium | reverse complement strand
GTAATGGTGCCCTTTGATGTTGCCCCGGGCGGACGCCAGCTGCCCCAGCTCTCAACGATGTAATATTCTACCAGCGGGCTCTTGGTCCACCCATAGACACACAGATAGGAATTGCCGTTTGGCTGATAATTACAACCGTAGTTTACAGTGATGTTTCCCAGTTGCTGGTGCGTCTTGGTCGAGTCGAATTTCTTGCCAATCCGGAATAATGCATTATTAATATTACTCCATGAGCAACTGAACTTACCGCCGCCATTAAGAGTCATACTGGTGGTCCCGCTATCCTTCCACAGTTCATAGTCGTAACCGTCAATGGTGCCGGTAGTATTTGAGGTGATCGTTGTTGCCGCCACTACAGGCAATGTAAGCGTGAAACACATTAAAATTGTTAATAATAACCTCATTCTTTTTTCTTTCATTTAAGCTTCCCCCTTTTTTTACCTTATTTAATGTTTACTTGTCATTCTTCCAAACCAAAATTTTGCATTGTGACACAACCAGTGTACTGCCTTTAACAGTTCCTCCTTTCCATTAATTAATACCTTGCAAATCAGGGCGAATCAGACACCAACACCCCCTTTTCATATTTTATTAAAGCAAGCACTTAAATAAGCGCTTACATCTCAATGTCGCATTATCCTGGGAAACCAGGCAATTATCCGAGATTGTAACCTAATTGTGCCAGTTTTCTATTTTTATCCGGTGCTACTTTCTAGCAAAGACCATAAGCTTAAAAATTACACTTCCATGGTGTAAAAGAACAAACTAAACCAGCTAAGAATTGGGTGGTCTTAAACACGAAAAACCGAAAGCATCTTTACGAAGGTGATTTGGTATAAATAACCTGACGTTCTTATACCCGTGGAGAATTTAAAGTATCAGTAGTAAAATGCGGTGTAAAACAGTAGTTGATAAGATGAACTAACCTTATTGCAGTTATTAGCATTAATTTGGGGAAACGGTTTTAATAATTCATCCTCTAGCTCTCTTGCAGGCTTCTCCAATAAGACAATTTTATCCAATTTCAGAGGTATTGTCCAACTTTGCCTATGAAAGAAAAAATAAGAACGGTAATAAATTTAGATAAATCCGGAATGCAATTCCCCTGTTACATTACTATATTAGTAACCGAATAGTTTACATGTTTTTACAACTATGTTATAATTAACATTTAATAGTCAGAAAACTTCATGACTGGGCAATACAGTTATATTTCGGCCTTTTTAAGTTAACCGCAAACCACCACCTTGGCTGTGAACCCATACTGTATACCCACAACAAGTAATCCGATCATCCTGAATCAGATCGGGAACCAAAAAAATTTAAAGCCGAGAGTGAATCCCGGCTTTAAATTTTTACTGAATTCTCATGGAAATCATCTTAGCAGCAACTCCGTATTTAGTATGTTAAATCACCAGCCAAGGACTTGAATCATTTTTTCTGCATACCGCTTACCCAAAGTAACTTGGGAATCATGATTAAAATGGAGTCCCCATGGATCGGCAGGATCCCCGCTCAGGCCACTTGCAGAAATTACGTGACAATTTTTAATTATAGAAGGTAACTGGTTTACCAGTGTATTGTGACCGGCACAACTGCCGCTATATAGCAGTTCCCCAACCAGCACCGGAATGTCACCCAGACCCAAATCTCTTTTAATATCTGTGATCAGGGTGTTTACTTTGTTAGGCCAATCAGCCTGACCATTATTAGAACAACCCTGGTGGAAAAGGATACCTTCAATTATTCCTCCTCTTTGCTGTGCCAGTTTGGCACGACTGATGATCCAATCGTATTTACTGCCAATGTTCTTCATAAAAGTCTCAATCTTTTCACCGCTGATCGCACAAGGAATCAGGCCGATGGTATCCTGAGGAGGAAGTCTGTTTATTATAGTCTTGGCAAACCAATCACCAGGGCCAATCGCACCTTGCCAGGATTCGTGCAGCGGCGGAACTGCCACAGCCCACTGGTTATTATCATACCCCAATGCAAGGATACGTGGGTTGGGCACCTTATCAGAATCTTGGGCTTTAGGCCACCCTGCCATGTTAGACTGGCCCAATAACAGGAAGCAATGGAATTTACCTTCGGTTGTTGGGGACGGGCTTACCACTGAAGTCGGAGTAACCACCGGTCCGCTTGTCTGGGTTGGGGTTACCCCCGGCGTACTACTGGAAGACCCATTCAAAGTAAAGCTGGTAGGTTTAGCATTGGTCCCACTGTATGAAATATTAAAACCAAAGCTTACTCTTCCCCCATTAGCCGGAATAGTGGAATTCCAAGACTGATTGCTGGCGATTACTGAAGCTCCGCTTTGAGTATAGCGGGCATTCCATGCATTTGTGATCTTTTGATTACCGGGGAAGGTCCACGCCAGGTTCCAGCCGTTAATCGGCAAGGAGCCGTTATTGGTGATTGTTACTGTAACGGTTGCTCCGGAACCCCAGTCATTTTGGGAATAATCTACCGAATAGCTACCGCCATTATTGTTATTTGTAGAGGTAGGTGTTGGATTGGTTGTTACCGGTGGAGAGTAGTTGTTACCGCCAGAGAAGATAAACGAATCCACATTAACCGGACCTGAGAAAACTAATACTAAATCATGTATGCCGGTAACATTATTGATGGTGGTGGTTTTGTTCTGATAGGTGTCCCAGCCTCCGGTGGCCACATTTGACAATGTGCCTAACAAAGTCCCATTGGCGCTGCCGATTCTGATTTGAATATTTGAATTTTGTTCCGAAGCAACCCTGGCGCTGAATGAGGTTGCACCACTACCGAAATCGACGTTACTATAGGTAACAGTATTACCACTTTCAATGTATCCGATGCCACTGCCACCATTACCTGTACCGATTGTCTGAATTGTGGAAGAACTGCAGCTGTTATAAGTCTCAGCTTCGATTGTTGTAAAAGCACTTCTTGAGCTTGGAGGATCGTTATTGTTACCAGTTGTAGGTGGATTGGAGGTTACCGGTGGATTGGTGCCGCCGATGGTAATTGTATTAGTATACACATCAGCAGTCCCGCTGCTTTGGTAACCCTCTACCGTAAGGGCGCATTCATACATCTTCCCTAAAGTCATTCCCTTTTTGGCCCACTCATCAAAGTGCTGAGTCACAGATACGGTTCCGCTGGTACGTTTGGACGTCCGGACACTCCAATACTGCTGAAAAGTGGCGGTACCGTCGATGGAAGGTTGATTGATTCGCGTCGTCTCATATACATCATAAGTACCCCCATCAACAGTAATAGTACCCTTGGAAGTTGCCCCGGGCGGACGCCAGCTACCCCAGCTCTCCACGATGTAGTATTCAACCAGTGGGTTTCTGGTCCAGCCATAGATACACAAATAGGAATTGCCGTTTGGTTGGTAGTTGCAACCATAGTTTACGGTAATGTTCCCCAGTTGCTGGTAGGTCTTGGTCGAGTCGAATTTCTTGCCGATCCGGAATAAAGCATTATTAATATTACTCCATGAGCAACTGAACTTACCGCCGCCATTAAGAGTCATACTAGTATTCCCGGAGTCTTTCCACAGTTCATAGTCGTAGCCGTCGATGGTACCGGTGGTATTTGAGGTGATTGTTGTCGCTGCTAGTGCATTAACTACAAACAAGATTAACAAGGCTAACAAGAGTCCTGCTCCCCACTGGGCAGGCTTTACCGTTTTCATACTTTTACCCCCTATCCTTTTTTATAATGTTATTTACAATATGCTTAACCGAACTTACTACCCTCCTTTCCAGTTACTTATCTTATAATCTTAATCAACTATAAGATAATTTAACCTTTGTAAAACTAAACGGACTAAGATTACCATTAAATATTACAATCCGAAGACAGCTTACTAAGCAGTAAATCAGGTAAGTTTCACAATTACTTACCATCTTCCATGGAATTATGGACCCGCTTAAATTATTAATAAATTTAGTTCATCTAATTTCATTCAAATATTTTTATTCGATACAGCGTCAACTTTTCCTTCCAATTTTTACCAATTAGGGTAAATCATTCATGCAACTCCAAGGCTACCACGTTAACTGCTCATAATAAAAAACGGTGCATTACATCTGGTTGTTCAGATGCAATGCACCGTCTTATCTTACTTCATGATCTTTAAAATAATTTAAACTGTTGAGCTGGTATTTTTTTACTTTTAGATTTCTCCAGCTACGCTTGGTGCCAGCCCCAGCGAAGGTGAATTGGCTTGATAGGAACTGTAATTTTGATGGGCTGTTTTACGGTTATGAGTTGCATAGCAATAGATACAATCATGAATACAGCTGTTATAAGCGCCAATATCCTTACTCGTTACACAACCGCATTCCAGCCGTTGGGATCTGTCCTTAGAGGCAGTAACCTTGATCCCAAAAACCCGGTGGATATATTCGTCATCAATACATTTCCCTGGCCGGATATTGAAAGGTTGCAAGTTATAGATCTCAGCACAACTATAGATCTCCAGCCCGGCATTGTTAGCCAGTTCTGCCAGTTCAATGAAGAAATCGCCAAATTCCGGTGTTGATTGCGGCTGTTCCAGTCTGGCAAAACCCTGGTGTTCTAAGAGACTTAAACGCTGTAAGGAGTCTTTATAATCATCGGCAATACTGATAACAACCCTTCTTGTGTTGGGGCTAAGCATCTTCAAAAGCTCGGCAAAACGCTTACGGTGGTAACGAAAGTCAGTCCGCTCCGTAAACAAAATTGGGTCATACCGCCAGATTACCCGTTCCGGGCCGATCTGTTCTGCTAATTGCCTGAAAGTCCGGATCAAGTCACCCACATCCGGCAAACCTGGTTCCAGCAGCCGGGGATAACCGTTAAGGGTAAACTGAAAATAGTAGCGGTATCCCATCCGATCCAGTTCCGGCAGATATGGAAGCAATGGAGCAGGATTTTTTGTCCAAAAGACCAGCACTTCAACATCTTCAGCTTTTAAGGAAATCTGGCTTACCTGGCCTCGGTTGAATGGGTTGACGCTGACGACATAGCCAGCCCGCAGTCGATTGATCAACCATTTACTGTAAAAAGCCGGAATATCAGTACGGCGACTGGCGCTGATAATCAAAGGGAATCCTTCTTTCAGTTTTAAATAATAACAGCAATTATACTGTCAGCAACGGCAAGTTTTCGATCTTACCCAGACGAAATTTGACATTTCGACATCCATTTGTACGACATTTTTTCTTGATTTGCTTATCATTTCCGGGGTCAGATCAACTCCGATGGCCTTCCCCGGTTTGGCCCACCGTTTTAGCAGGCAGATCGATTGAAGTAATACAAAAGATCTTTAACAATTCGGTCTCTTCAATATATGGGTATTACTCAAAATAATCTTGATGACTTTATTTAAATTTAAACTTGTAGTTCAAAGGTTATAATGATACGATTTTATCTTTAAGGTCTAAGTCATAATAAGAACCAACTTGAGTTATTTTCCCCTTTTTGACTACAATTATTTTATCATATTGTTTCAAGAGATTTTCCGACAAACGATGTGTTACCGTTATTAAGGTTACATTATTTATGTTTAATATAGACT
>DATCLA010000208.1:0-4505 GCA_036564195.1 Bacillota bacterium | reverse complement strand
GCTACAACCAAAGCCGGTTGAGCCTGCTGCTGCAACATGATATAATTAAAAAGTTGACATGTCAAGTTGGATAGCACTGATGATATTTTACTTAAAAGCGGATGGTGGGAAAGAGAAAATGAAATATTTAGTAATTTTGATGGATGGAGCCGCCGATTACCCGCTGGCGGAATTAGATGGAAAGACTCCTTTCCAGGTCAGCCGGAAACCTCATCTTGACCAATTGGCTACAGTTGGTGAACTAGGCTTGGTACAAACAATTCCTGACGGTCTGCCACCGGGGAGCGATGTTGCCAATCTGGCGGTAATGGGTTATGATCCAAAACAATACTATACCGGACGTTCGCCGCTGGAAGCGGTCAGCATCGGGGTTGACCTGGCTGCAACCGATGTGGCGCTCCGGTGCAATCTGGTTACTTTGTCTGGTGAAACCGACTACCAATCCCGGACGATGTTGGACTACAGTTCCGATGAAATCTCCACCGCCGAAGCGCGTAGTTTAATGGCGGCCATTGCGGAAAACTTAAATTCCCCTGACTTTACCTTTTACTCCGGTTTTAGTTACCGCCATTTACTGGTCTGGCATAACGGTTGTACTGACATACAACTTACTCCACCCCATGATATCAGCGACCGGAAGATCAATTCCTATCTGCCGTCCGGGTCCGGCGCTGACAACTTATTGAAATTAATGCAACAAAGCAGCGTTATCCTTCAAAACCACCCGATTAACCTGGAACGGATAGCCCGCGGTTTACGCCCTGCCACTTCCATCTGGCTTTGGGGCCAGGGTAAAAAGCCCAAGCTGGATAGTTTTAGCACCAAATACCGGGTAAAGGGCAGTGTTATTTCAGCGGTAGACTTGATCAAAGGACTGGGAATCTGTGCCGGTTTAAAGGTAGTGAAGGTGCCTGGCGCCACCGGGACGATTCTGACTAACTTCCGTGGCAAAGCCGCGGCAGCACTCGACGCCTTCCGTTCCGGACAAGACTTTGTCTATCTTCATTTTGAAGCGCCGGATGAGGCCGGACACCGTGGGGAAGTGGAAAATAAAATTAAAGCGATTGAAAAGATTGACAGCGAGGTTTTAGGGGTAATTCTTCCGGAATTGGCAAAAATCGATCCGGAATACCGGCTATTAATCCTCCCGGACCATCCTACGCCTCTTGCTTTAAAAACGCATACCGCCGATCCGGTACCTTATCTGATTTATCGTTCGGATCAGAAAAATCGGCAGCCTGCCGGAGTCTCCTATGACGAGGCCGCGGCGCAGGCTACCGGCAATTTTCAGGCTAAAGGCTACCAATTGATGGACCGGTTTATTTTAGACGATTAAACCGACAGATAAAAAAACCATCTCCGCCGTCCGGGACAGGTATGAGTGTAATCCAGCGCTGATCCGGCACTTCAAGGTAATTGGGCAGCCTGCCAGGCAGATAAGCACGGTAATCAGCCAGTTCGAACTCAGGATGGTTTCTCAGAAACCATTCGATTTGTTTTTGATTTTCCTCCGGTTCCAGGGTACAGGTGCTGTAAACCAGCCGCCCTTGGGGTTTTACTAACGTAGCTGCTTGATCCAAGATTTCCCGCTGCAGGTCTGCCAGTTGTACCAGATCTTGAGGTCTCCGGCGGTAACGGGCATCAACCCGTCGACGTAGCACCCCCGTTCCGGAACAGGGAGCATCAACCAATACCGCGTCCGCTTGCTGGTTTTCCGGCAGCCGGAAGTGGCGGGCATCGCCCACTACCGCCTCAACCGCAGTTAAGTTTAAGCGGCAGGCGTTTTCCTTGATTAAATTAACTTTATGCGGATGATCATCCAGGCTGATGATTCTCCCCCGGTCGTGCATTAATTCGGCCAAGTGAGTGCTTTTACCACCCGGAGCGGCGCAGAGATCGATAATTAATTCGTCCGGCAGCGGATTTAACAGATGGGCAACTAACATCGAACTTTCATCCTGCGGCGTCAGCCAGCCCCGGCGAAACGCCGTGCTTGCTTCTAAAGCCCGCGGCAGTTCCGTCAGGTTCAAAGCTTCCGGCAGCCATTTGCCGGAATTAAACTTAAATCCTTCCCGCCGTAATGTAGCTAATGTAGTCTCACCAAACGTTGCCGGTTGCTTTAACCGTACCGTTAAAGGAGGACGTTGATTATTCACCTGTAAAATAGTTTCCGTCTGTGCGGCGCCGAACCGCTGCAACCATCGTTCGACTAACCAACGTGGATGGGAATAGGCGACTTCCAAATAGGCTGCCAGATCCTGGCGGCGGTCCGGCAGTTCGTAACCGGCTTGATTGCGAAGGAAATTGCGGAGTACTCCGTTAACCAGTCCGGCCAAACCCCGAAAACGGGATCTCTTCACCAGTTCCACCGTACTATGACAAACCGCCCGTTCTGGAATTGCGGTTAAAAATACTATTTGATACAGAGCCAGGCGCAAAACATTCTTAACTGCCGGAGGTAATGAGTTTAAAGGACGGTTAAGCAACCGTCCTAACATAAAATCAAGCTTTAACAACCAGCGGAGCGTACCGTAGACTAACTCGGTACAGAATGCTTTTTCACGCTGATCGGCTCCGGCATTTTCAGCTAAAACCGCTTGCAATGCCAGACTGGCGTAGGCCTGTTCAGTTTCGATCCGGTTCAAAGTCAGCCAGGCCAACTCCCGCCCGTTTTTAATCATCCCGGTTACCTCGGATTAGCAACATTCGCATTAATTGGAGAATAGCCATTGCTGCTGAAGCCACATAAGTTAAGGCCGCAGCGGTTAAAACCTTCCGGGCTCCGGTAGCTTCTTCGCCTCGGGTTAAAAAACCGGCCTCTGTTAGCATGGCTAAAGCTCGGTTGCTGGCATTTAACTCTACCGGTAAGGTTAACAGGGTAAAGAAGACGAAGGCACTGAATAAGATAATTCCCAAATCGATCATAAAGTTATTCCCACCGAAAACAAATCCCAGAAAAAAGAGGAAGAACCCTAATTGCGAACCGAGATTGGCAATGGGAAACAAGCCGTTCCGCAGCGCTAAAGGCAGATAGGCATGGGCATGTTGCATTGCATGGCCCGTCTCATGGGCCGCAACCCCTAACGAAGCTAAAGAAGTGCCATGGTAGACTTCGGGCGACAACCGGAGGACCCGGGTTCTGGGGTCATAATGGTCTGAAAGTGTCCCGGGAGTTAACTCCACCGGAACATCCCGTAATTGGTTGGAGTCAAGTAACCTCCGGGCTACCTGGGCGCCGGTAAGGCCGGAAGCTGCCTGGTACTTCGAAAACTTATTAAATGTGGCCTGCACTTTAAATTGGGCATAAAGTGTAAAAATAATTGCCGGAATCAAAATAAGGTAAGTAGGGTCATAATAGAACATTAATTATTCCTCCTTTGAATATTTTACGCCCGGGTACCAAAAATCATACCGGGGACCAGATGACGGCCATTGGCATAATCCGTTGCCGCCATTAATTTTTTTCCGGCCGGCTGTACCTGAACCAGCAACAATGGTTGCGTCCCGGTTGCCACCAAAATGCCCTGCCTTTTGATCACTTGCAGAATCTTCCCCGGAACATCGGCGTTAGCTGGAATACAATCATAAAGACTGGTTTTTATTACTTTTAAACGCTCGGTTCCCCAAAAAGTTTCCGCACCAGGAGTCGGGGCTAACGCCCGGACTAAATTATGAATTCTGACAGCTGGTTCGTTCCAATTAATCCGGTGTAATTCCGGTTTTAGTTTCGGAGCGGTAGTAGCTTCCGCCGAGTTTTGCGCCAGCCGCGGTGCAACTCCATGTTCCACGTCAGCCAGGGTTTTAACTAAGAGTTCCCCCCCCAATTTGGCTAAACGTTGATAAAGGCAGGCAAAATTCTCGTCCGGGTCAACGGCAGTAGTGGCCTGATAGATGAGATCCCCCGTATCCCAGCCTTCATCCATATACATGGTAGTAACTCCGGCGGTAGTGTCACCGTTAATGAGCGTCCACTGGATCGGCGCGGCACCGCGATAACGAGGTAGTAAAGAACCATGAACGTTAATACAGCCAAATTTCGGTTCATACAGGATCGGCATAGGAATTTTCTGTCCGAAAGCCACTACTACCACCACATCCGGGTTTAACTGCCGGAATAAGGTGATAAATTCGGTAGTGTTAACTTTTTCAGGTTGCCATAAAGGTAAATGTTGCTCTAAGGCTACTTTTTTTACTTCGGAAGCTTGCAGTTCCAACCCTCGGCCTTGGGGACGGTCGGGCTGAGTAACCACTCCCACCAGATCATAGCCGGTCCTTAATAATGCCTGCAAACTGACAGCAGCAAATTCAGGAGTTCCCATAAATAAGATCCGCACTTTTATTGCTCCTCCGGTTGGGATTGAAGATAGTCGATAAACAGAATTCCGTCCAAATGATCAAGCTCATGTTGAAAAGCCCGTGCCAGTAAATCCTCGCCCTCCATGATTATAGTCTGGTTGTGTAAGTCGGTGAATTCCACCTCTACTTTTTGGGCCCTGGTCACATAC
>DATCLA010000207.1:0-1950 GCA_036564195.1 Bacillota bacterium | reverse complement strand
GAGGTGATAAGGCCGGCAGATCGGCAGTTTCCAATCCAGCCGGAGTTGAGACCACCATGACCCCTTCGGCCTCCAATTCGGTAGCCAAATCACGGGAGCGAAAATAGGGATTCACAATATCTAAATCAACCAAACCGGTTTTGGCTTTTCCTTCGGTAGCCGCTGCTTTTTTGACCGCGTAAGCCATGGCGAACTCAGTTTTACCGCTGCCATAGGCGCCGCAAATGATGGTGAGACGGTGGGACATGGTAATACCTCTTTCTGCTTTCTTTAAACTTTAACATTTTAAATTTGTTTTTCGAAACTGAAGGAATTACCTGTTTTCTAAAGTTTCACTTCAGACCCAATCTATTGTGTTTAACTTATAATATGAGTTCAATCTATTGTGGCTAAATATTGAATAATAGTCTTCTGCAATTCCTTCAACTATTTACATTAAATTCTTTTTTAGCAAGTCTTGTCAAGGCTTAAATAAACAGTCAACATTTATAAAAAAAATTTAATACACGCCAAAGCTAGTCCTGAATATTATATAATACCGACCGCAAATAGCCGGTCAGATATAACGAACCGGTGGCTACGGCCACGGTATTATCGGTCTGCAGTAATAATCGTAATGCAGCCGCCGGGTCGGGTTCGGTAACTGCTGCGATGCCACAAGCTTGGAAGGTAGCAGCCAGCTCCTCTAGAGGCGTGCTTTTGGGATCCGGTACAGTGGTGACAATTACTTTACGCGCCACTTCCCCCAGAATTGCTGCCATTTCCCGGGAAGGCCGGTTATTTAACTTGCCAAATAGGAAATCAACCTTTTGCCCTGGATAAACTTCCTTAATGGCGGCTACGAGTGCCCGGGCCCCATCTGGATTATGCGCGCCGTCAAAATATAACTTGGGCGAAGTAACCCCGACCATCCGTTCCAACCGTCCCGGCCAAACCGCCTTGGCTAAACCGGTCAATAGTTGTTCCTTACTAATCTTCCAACCCTGACCGGATAATAATTCAAGCCCGGCAATGACATTCAAACAATTAGCTACCTGATGCCGACCGATTAAGCTTAATTGCACCGGTAACCTTCCATAGACCGGACTGTCAACCGTAAACGCCGTACCGGATTCATTGACCGTGATCCCGGTTACTGCAAACCTTCCGACTTGGGCTGCAGCCGCGCCCCGTTCTTCGACAATCCGTTCCAAAAAGGCACTAATCGCCGGTTCCTGTGTTCCGATTACTACCGGAACCCCCTTTTTAATAATTCCGGCCTTTTCAAAAGCAATTTTCTCCAGAGTATCCCCTAAGTATTCCTGATGGTCCAAAGCCAGATGGGTAATTACACTGAGCACCGGTTCGATCACGTTTGTGGCATCAAATCTGCCTCCCATCCCCACTTCAATCAGGGCCACCTCAACCTGCTGTATGGCAAAGAAGGTAAAGGCTAAAGCAGTGCCCACCTCAAACTCGGTAGGCGCACCATATATTGAGGTTACCTCTTCAATCGCTGTTTTTAATTCAGTCAGAGTCTCTGCCAGTTGGGCTTTGGTAATCATTGCCCCGTTCACCACAAACCGTTCCCTGTAGGAGACCAGATGGGGCGAAGTAAAGCGGGCGGTCTTAAAACCGGCCGCCCGTAACACCGCTTCAAACATGGCAATAGTTGAACCTTTGCCGTTAGTTCCGGCCACGTGGATCCCTTGAAACTGTTTTTCCGGATGCCCCAGACGATCCAAAATGGCACTAATCCGGTCCAGGCCAAGTTTGGTGCCGAATTTAGTGCATTCTTTGATATATTGCAAAGCCGCTTCATAACTTAACGGTTGTTGGGAGAATGCTGAATGTTTCAAGATCCGTCGCTCCTTAAACCCTGACCTTGCGGAAATGCCGCGAAAACCAAGGATACTTAAATTTTAACTTTTAGTTTATTTATTCATCCTAAAAGCTTACAAAGGAGATTTC
>DATCLA010000206.1:0-5021 GCA_036564195.1 Bacillota bacterium | reverse complement strand
GCCTGAAATTGAGCAGCGGAGTCAATCCCCAACATTAACCGGGTCCGTTGGTTTGGCAGGTAGCTTTGTTCCCAGGCCACTGCCGGTTTTTGGTCTCCGTTAGCTAAAATGAATTTGCTGCCCCACCGGTTACTCCAACGGTAATATTGACTCCACTCCAGCCAGGGTCGGCTCCTTTTAGAGTAACTTGCAACTGTAAATCCCCATTCCGCTTTACCTCGGATTCCCACATATGAAAAATAGTCCCGTAAATCAATGATTTTGAGGTAAGTGGCTGCCAGTTGGGTTTGAGCATTTTGATACCCGGCTGTAAAGCGTAATCTTTTAGCAAAGGGTACTTCCACCCAACCGGACCAAGATTGCTGGTTAGCTGCTGATGCTTCCTTAGCCAGGGCCAGGCTTAATCGGGGTTGCGCCAGCCCGATATCCGGCAGTAACGGGTTATGTGTCAAAGTGGGGTCGGGTATAACCACCGGCTGCAGGGGGAATGGTCCGGGAACGGTTAAGGCTAGGGTAGCAACGACCGGAAGGTGGTCCGAACCATCCCAGGCCAGGGGCTTTGCCCGCAAAATACTAAAGTGGTGGCTACACCAGATTTGGTCAAGCAGATAAGTAGGTTGCCAGGCAGGGAAGGTTTTATAATATTGTCCCAGTGCCAAGCTTACTTCCTGAAAGGCCAATCCGGCCAGTAACCGGTTGGTCGGTTCCAGGTTAAAATCCCCGGTAATCAGTAACGGGCCTGGAAGGTAGCTGCTGATCCGGGCTAGTTCGTCAATCTGCCGCTGTTGCTCCTGACGGCCTAAACCGATATGGGTATTAAGCACCCGCAAAACCTGTCCTTTAACTGCAATGGCCACTTCATCCACTCCGCGTTGCTCCTTTTGACTGGGGAGATAGTGGTGACGGTGGTAGAGGATTTGGTGTCGGGTTAATAAAGCATTGCCAAAGCGGAAAAAGATATAATTGGCGTTCGGGCCGGAGACTCCACGGTAGTCGGGGATTTTTAAGTTTTCCAACTGTTGGCGCTGGACTTCCTGTAAAGCGAGGATATCCGGTTGCTCACTGGCGATTAACCCGGCCAAACGGGTAAGATTGGGTTGCTTTTGGGCGTCTTTGCCGTTATGCAAATTTAAAGTCATGATTTTTATAGTCAAAGGGGGATTAGCCTGTGCTAAGGAAGGGGTTGCCTGGGACAAAAGCACTAATCCAATCAGCAGTGACACGATTTTTAATCCTTTAAACATGTCTAACAATCCTTTGTATTTTTGAAGTAACTATAGATTGAATTAAGCGTTAAATGATACTTCGCTCCGGAGTTTCGGTCTCCTGCTTACAATATTTGGCAAATATCACCGGGACGGTTCGCCCGGCAAAATCAGTAACTTTCTTTAGCCAGCCACTAGTTTAAAAATTTTGTCAGGGCGATGGGACCGAACTGAGACCATTTGAATAAATTAAACAAGACAGAGCGTTTCCGCAAGGAAGGTAATGTCCGAAATGGTATTTACAAAATTTATTTTTGAAGGTGAAAAAGATGAGTACGAAGTTGACCATCATTGCCGGGGTAAACCGGGATGGGGTAGCGGAAAATTTCGACGAATTTATTTTAACTTCCGGAGAGACAGTTTCCATTGTTGGACCGACGGGAAGTGGGAAAACCGCTTTTATATCAGATATTGAACTTTTGGCGCAACAGGATACGGCAACTAAACGCCAGATCTTACTTAATGGTAAGGTTCCGGACGATGCAATCCGCTTTAACCCAGCGCTGAAACCGATTGCGATGATTACTCAAAACACCAAATGTTTTGCGGATCTGCCGGTGGAAGATTTTCTGATGATCCACGCTCGGGCCCGCGGCATCGCCAATCAGGGCGTAATTAGGGATACGATTGATTTGGCCAATTTGTTTACAGGTGAAAAAATTCATAAAAAGAATAAAGTAACTGTCCTTTCCGGTGGGCAAACCCGTTCGTTGCTGATTGCTGATGCCATCCTAATTGGAGCCGCCCCCATTATTTTATTGGATGAGATTGAAAATGCCGGAATTTTCAAACAAGAAGTGATTGAAGTAATTAAGAATATCGGTAAAGTAATTGTTTTTGTTACCCATGATCCGGTGATTGCCCTTCATACCAATAAACGAATAATTATGGAAAATGGAGGTGTTAAGAAGGTTATTTTTCAGAATGAGACTGAGATGCGTGCCGCCCGGAGCTTAGTGGAGCTGGATAAGCGGATGGGTACCATCCGTGAAGAGTTACGAGCCGGAAATCTGATCACTTCCGAGCTGGCAATGGTAAATTTGGCCTAATAAAGGAGTGCAGGATTTGAAACTGTTAGTGATAGCCGGACCGCCTTCAGCGGGCAAAACAGCTTTAGTTAAGCAGATTGTATCCAATTTAAAAAGGGAAATGAAAATTTCCTTTTTAAAGATTGATGTTGTTAAAGCTTATGAGGACATTGAATTAGAAACCGAATTCGGAATCTTAACCCGCAAAGTCTACTCCGGTGATTTATGCCCTGATCATGCCGGTGTAATGGTACTGGGGGATGCGATTGAATGGGCCGAAGCCAATGGCAGCGATTTGTTTATTGTGGAAAGCGCTGGACTGTGTTTGCGGTGTTCTCCTTATCTGAACCAAGGATTAGGCGTGATTGTACTCAGTTCGATTTCCGGGATTCATACTCCGGAAAAGATGGGCGCTATGGTCAGTTTGGCGGATGTGGCTGTAATTACTAAAATCGACCTGGTCAGCCAAGCCGAACGGGAAGTATTGATTCAAAAGACCAAAGAAGTCCATCCCGAAATCATCCTGATGGAGACCAATGCTTTACAAGGTACATCTTTGCAGCGCCTCTACAGATTGATCAAAGAGTCGGAGGAAATTAACAAGGACCGACTGATGCTTAAAGGTAACCCGCCGCTGGGGACTTGTACCATTTGTGTTGGGAAGAAAGAGGTTGGCTGGAAACATCATTTTGGCATCGTTAAACAACTGGATGACCAGGTAGCCGAATATCTTTATCGAGGTGAATGATGATGAGCGCCACGATGTCCTGGCTTCCTCCGGGAAAAGACTGTGGCCTGTGCGGGGTGGGCAGCTGTAAAAATTTCCTGGCGGTAGTCCAAAAAAGTCAGAAAGAATATGGGGATTGCCCTTTTTATGCTGTAAGAAAAACGCAGGTGCCGTCCGCAATCGGCCTTAAAGAGGCAATCTATCGGGAAGCTGATATCCTAGGCAATTCTTATGACTTTGTACTCAACCCGTTGCCGGGAGAAGTCTCCGCCCGCAAGATTGTCTTACCGTTCCGCAGTGATTTAGTTGAAAAATTGGCACTACGCAAAGGTGATCTGGTATTGGGACGTCCCATGGGGGCAGGCTGCCCGGTGCCTCATGTGTTGAAAATCATTAAAGCGGAATATAATACCGGGTTGTTATATACTTGGGTAGTTGGTCCGAAATACTCCCGGGAAGAGGAGGTTAAAGACTTAACAGCCTATCATATGGTTGGTTTTGAAGGAGTAGCGGGCCAAATCCGGAAAATTCCCGGATTTGGCAGAAGGGTTACCTTCTTACCGGGTTTTTGCATGATGAATTTGAATCATACCGGTTTGGTCAATATGGTTCTGAACAAACCTTTCGGACTGCAGGTCCGGATTGAGGATATCCGGATCCTGGCCGGTTAAGGGAAAATCTGATAATCAACGGAGAAAAGCTACTGAGCTGATCTCCGTTTTTCATTATTGTAAAGTAATACTCCAATCCTGTCCGCTGTTGTTGTCCCAGTTATTGGCACTGTCCTTAAAGCAGAAATTCATCTCATAATTTCCGTTGGCGCGTACCTCTGCCTGGAAAATCCCTTCCGGGGAGGGATACATTGCCACTGTTTGCGGGCTATTCCACCGGTCAAAACCGTAATGGAGGTAAACCGCATCGGCACCGGAGTTTTTCAGTAAACCCTGATAATTAATACGGATCGGATCACCTCTCCGGGCTATTGACGGTTCGATAAATACCGTTTCGCCCAGGTGAAAGCTGCCGAATTCCTCTCGGGCTTGCTGATATTTGTTTCTTGCGGTTTTAATCACTTTGGCGTTTTTCAACAAAAATGCCACCTGCCTTTATTAAAATTTCGGAATCATGTCACTATTGTCTCCAGAACGTCCGGTTTTTTATCTAAGAAGATTTTCCTGAAGAATAAAAAATTGTTATTAAGGGTTTCAAAATTATAATCGGTAAATTTACCAAGCAATATATTGGGCACCGACTGGGTTACTGGGCCCAATATATTGAGTTAGCAGTAAGCTCGAAATTATCAATCCCTTACCCGCAAAAAACTGTAAGATCAAACCATCCGGTTGGAGTTTTCAATAGGAAATTCAGCCGGTGATGGAGAATAGAATCTAAAGTCTTCTTTAAAAGTTACCCTATCTTTCCTTGGAACTTAAATATTCCGGTTTCGTAGTAATCAGTGTTATTGCGTTTTGGGACTGTAAGCCGAAAGAGGTGAATGGGATGGATCTTGGTGGAATGTTGGCTGATGCAAACCTTTTAGCTCTACTTTGCCTGGGATTCGGCCTGGTTTTAATGTTAATAGAAGTGTTTCTTCCCGGTTTTGGGGTTTCCGGTATGTTTGGATCATTTTTATTAGTGATCGGAATAAGCCTAACCGCGCGGACCCTCTTCGAAGGGTTGTTACTGGTTATCATTCTTTTGGCGATTATCGGCATTAATCTGCTCATAGTTTATCGTTCGGCAACCAAGGGAAAACTGCGAAAATCTTTAGTCTTGGCAGAATCCCTAAGTAAGGAAGATGGTTTTAGCAGTACCGAAGATTTAAGCGCCTTTTTGGGCCAAGATGGAATCAGTTGTACGGTCCTGCGTCCGGCGGGAATCGCGGACTTTCATGGGGTAAAGTTGGACGTGGTTTCCGAAGGTGAATTTATCGCACCGCATACTAAAGTAAAAGTCATTAAGGTTGTCGGCAGGCGGGTTATTGTCCGTAAATTGCCAGAA
>DATCLA010000205.1:0-13376 GCA_036564195.1 Bacillota bacterium | reverse complement strand
ACTTAACATTTAAGAAGAAAATTTTCTTTATAAACTAGCACTTAATCTTTTTTAATCAGGCAGTTTATTATCTGAGGGATAATATTTGGTAAATAAATAGTATAATCAGGATTTTTTTTGAGAAGATTCTTTTAAAGAACTGTAAATTATAAGGATAAAAAGGAGAAGTACAGTGGTAAAAGATTGGATGATTAGTGGAATAATTGCCGGAGGAGTAGCTGCGGTCATCCAGAACATTTACGGGATGGTTATGAAAATCTTTGGTTATGGAGGCCCCTTTTATATCGATTATGGTAAAATCGTATTGTTTAAACGTCTGCCCCAGGGAGTGCTTTCCGACGGATTAGGATTAATAGCCCATCTCATTTGGGACATTGTGTTGGCGATGGGATTTGCTTATATACTTCATATAGGATCGAGTCATTATCTTTGGGTTAAAGGGCTTATTTATGAGATGGTAATCTGGTTTTTTATTGAGATTGGTGCAGTTTTATATCGAATTCCGTTGATCAGTGAAGTTTCTTCTTATTCATTAACATTTTTTTAGGCGGCGCTATTTTATTTGGAATGGTTATTACTACTGTTTTAAAGTTTGCCAACCATAAACCGGCTTTGCCATCCGATTAAAACCGCCCCGGTTGGTGCGGTTCATCAGGGAAGGCGGTGGCACCAAAAAGCTATTTAGAAAGGTGCTGGTTAGCATATTTTTCAGCGGCATCAAAATAGTTATAACTTGTAAGAAAACGTAACTTTTTAGTAACATGTTTATAATATAATCTAGTTACACAAAACAACATGAACTTAATTCCAAAGTACAACTAGTCTAGGTTTTTTCCGGTTCTAAATCTGTCGATTTAAGTGTGCGCCACTGAACTCCTGAGGCACGGGAGGTGAAGCAGCCACAGCGAGTCAGTTTATTATAGCCCGAAAGGGCTCTTTTTTTTTTTTTTTTTGATGGGAGTTTCAAAAAGATTGACGTACCATCATTATTATGCAAAAATATGTTTAATAATCAACAAAGTAGCAATCAGGCTAATTTTGCTGCTCATTTTAAAACGCTTCGGACTACTGGCAAAGGAGTACATTTACTGAATGAACGTTCACTATCAACCTTTTTTTTCTAAACCAAGGTCACGGTTTTTTCTCTGGCTGTCAGGGGCTATTTTGGGAATTAGTATAGTTTTGTTTTTTTGTAGTGCTCAGGCGGCTTCACCTGGAGAATTGCGAATTCACTTTCTCGATGTTGGGCAAGCCGACTGCATCTTGATTCAGGCTCCCGGAGGGCGTAACCTATTAATAGATGCAGGAAATAATGAGGATGCGCCGGAAATTATCGCTTACTTAGCCGGGCAGGGAGTAACCGGGTTTCAGGCTGTAGTTGGAACTCATCCGCATGAAGACCATATCGGCGGTTTGGATGAGGTCATTCAGCAGTTTAATGTGAAAAGGGTGTATCTGCCTAAAATCACAACCACAACTCAAAGATTTGCCGACCTTGTGCAAGCGGTGAAGGCTAAAAAGTTGCCGGTCACTACCGCCCGGGCCGGAGTGACGCTGCCGCTCCATCCTGCGGTTAAAGCCCGGTTTTTAGCTCCAAACCGCGGAGAATATGAAGAACTGAATAATTACAGTGCGGTTTTAAAAATAACCCACGGTCAGAATTCATTTTTGTTAACCGGTGACGCCGAGGCTGTTTCTGAAGACGAGATGCTGCAAAAAGGGTACGATTTAAAGGCGAAGCTGCTTAAAGTCGGCCATCATGGCAGCTCGACTTCGACCACTGAAAAATTCTTAGCGGCAGTTGCCCCACAATACGCGGTAATCTCAGTCGGTAAAGCAAACCGGTTTAAACATCCTTCCCGCAAAGTATTGTACCGCTTAAAAAAGTATCAGGTTAAAGTATACCGGACTGATCGGGAGGGAACGATTGTGGTCTCCAGTGACGGGAAAAATTTAACGTTTAAGACTATTAAAGTCCCCAAAAACCGTAGAAAAAGGTGAAAACAGTGCAAGTGATTATTGACCGGTTTGAAGCTGAATATGCGGTCGTGGAATTACCAGATCGGACCACCGCTTTACTGGCAAAAGTGCTGGTGCCGGAGGCACGCGAAGGCGACCTCGTTGAGATCGTAGTTAATAAAAAAGCGACTATTAAGCGAAAGCAAGCAATGGCGAAACTGGCCGGTAAGCTCTGGACTGATTAGACGAATGTTGCTATGATTAATCAGAGATAGCAGCGATTGCAGCCGCCTGTAACGGGCGGCTGCTCCACAGGCCGGTTGGTTTACCAGGAATACCCCAATGCTAATTTACCTAAAACACCGGTGCCTTTGATTTCCGGGATATAGATTGCCTGAATTGCGCTGTCAAAAGTAAATCCGGATTCGAATATCTTTTTATAGCCTAAACCTACGGTAACATATTCGAATGTATCGCAAGGTTCGTCTTTATCATCAGCATCGCCACCGACCAAGACATCAATTAGGTCCTCATAAACAGTATCGCCTTTTGGTTTAACATGGGTGACGTGTAGCCCTAAATAAGCGCCTTCGAGGGCTTGTTTTTTAAAATACCAATTCATACCCATACCGAAAGAGGGCCATTCCGGTTCATTGGAAAATGTGACAATTCCCATATAGGATAATCCATAGTCCACATTTAAGGTAAGCTGATCGGTGACTGCTTTTTCGTATTCCAGATTTAATATTTGCAGTCCGGATGGTCCAAGGGTGAACGAATGATTAAAGGCCAGGGTTCTTTGGGGTGCATTAAGCAGTAAAAAGACACTGCATAAAATGACTGCCAAAATTAGTTTTCTACTCTCTCTCAATTTAAATCCCTCTAAAATGTAATATTTGGTAAACCATTATATAGAGTCGGTTTTCGATATAAAATATTGGAGCGCAGAATTAATCGTTTATTCCTCAGAAATTTAAGATATAGTCAATTTGCTCAAATTTGCTACCAAAGAACCCATATTTTTACACAAAAACATAATAGATTAGCTAGAATATAAACAGTTTGTGGTAAAACAATCGGTTGGACCGGGTCAGAGTGGGAAACTGTTGTAGGATAAAATAAACAAGGAATCATCCTTCGGGCTAGTCACTATATTGCGGCCCAAGGGTTTATTAAGGTAACTATGCAATTCCCTCAGTTGACAACAGAAAAAGAATAAAATATACTTTAGATGAAAAGAATATCAATATGTCCATACGACTGGCGGAAGTGGAGTTTACCACAGGGAGTATGGAGGAAGCTGATCATCGACCGCCTGGGTAAAATAATACTACCCAGGCTTCTTTTATTGCAATAACAAAGTAAAGGAGCGAATAAACCATGAATCAAACAGAGTTAGTCCTCAAATACGGTTGCAATCCCCATCAAAAACCGGCCCGAATTTATGTCAGGCAAGGAGCGCTGCCGATCACCGTATTAAATGGAAATCCGGGCTATATCAATCTGCTGGATGCCTTTAATGCCTGGCAGCTGGTGAAAGAATTGCGTCAGACCTTAAAACTACCGGCGGCAGCCTCATTTAAACATGTCAGTCCGGCCGGGGCCGCGGTCGGGATTCCCTTGAGTCCCGTGTTGCAAAAAGCCTACCAAGTTGAGGAGATGGAGCTATCACCGGTGGCAGCAGCCTATGCCCGAGCCCGCGGGGCCGACCGAATGTCCTCTTTTGGCGACTGGGTGGCGATCAGTGATGAAGTGGATTTACCAACGGCTCGGATCCTAAGCCGGGCGGTTTCCGACGGCATAATAGCCCCAGCATATAACCAGGAAGCCTTGGAGCTTCTCAGAAAAAAACGCAAAGGCAGTTACAACATAATTCAGATCGATCCTGACTACGAACCGGGTGAATTGGAGACAAAGGAAGTTTATGGAATCGTCTTTGAACAAAAACGTAATAATCTGGTTCCCGATGCTACTTTACTGCAAAATATCGTGACCCGAAACCGGGAATTACCGGAAACGGCGATCCGGGATCTGGTGATTGCGATGATTACTTTAAAGTATACTCAGTCGAACTCGGTCTGTTTGGTGTTGGACGGGCAAGTGATCGGAGTCGGTGCCGGACAGCAGTCCCGGATTCACTGCACCCGGCTGGCCGCTTCCAAAGCGGATATCTGGTACCTGCGGCAGCATCCGGCGGTTTTGGGCCTTCAGTTTGCTGCGGGGATCAAGGGGGCGGACCGGGATAATGCCATTGATCAATTCCTCCGGGATGACCTTTCCGAAGCGGAATCCCATGAACTTGATCAGGTTTTTGCCGTTAAGCCCGAAAAACTGACCGCAGCCGATAAGAAAGCATGGCTGCAGGGCCTGCAAGGTGTGGCCTTGGGTTCTGACGCCTTCTTCCCATTCCGTGATAATATTGACCGGGCCGCTCAAAGCGGGGTCAAGTATATTGTTCAACCGGGGGGATCGGTCAGGGACGATCTAGTGATTGAGGCCTGTGATGCCTATGGGATGGTCATGGCTTTTTCCGGGGTAAGGCTGTTTCATCACTAAAAGAAGCTTTTTGACTGGACAAAAAACCAGACGGAATATAAAGTATTGATTTTGTAGGTTTTCTAATTTAGTAATATCAGAATAGTGTAAAGTATAAAATTATCAAAAATCGAAGGAGTATCTTTAAGATGAGTACCATCGATACACTGGTCGAGCAAAACATGGCTCAATTAAAGGACAATGTGTATCCGGGCCGGGGGATTATCCTGGGAATGACCCCGGACGGACAGAACCTGGTCCAGGTTTACTGGATTATGGGACGAAGCACCAACAGCCGCAACCGGATCTTTGTCACGGAAAACGGGTTTGTTAAAACCCAAGCCTTTGACCAGAACAAGGTTGAAGATCCGTCATTAATTATTTATTATCCAGCCCGTGATTATCACAATTGCCACATTATCAGTAATGGCGATCAGACGGATACTATCTTTACCGCACTGCAAAACGGTGGCTCTTTCGAGTCCGCCCTTCAGACCCGGACCTTTGAGCCGGACGCGCCCAACTTTACCCCAAGGATTTCCGGAATAATCGATCTCAACAGTAGTCGATTTGCTTATCAACTGGCAATTATCAAGCCGGTCGCTGGTAATTCGGAGTTTTGTACCCACCAATTTTTCAATTACCAAAAAGCCCTTCCCGGAATGGGTCATTGTCTCCATACCTACACCGGAGACGGAACCCCACTGCCTTCATTTACCGGTGAACCCTATTTGGTGCAATTGCCGGAGGGGATTGAAGCAATTGCCGCCTTTTATTGGCAGCTGTTAAATAAGGAAAATAAGATTTCTTTATTGGTCAAACTGATTAATCTCCAAACTAAGCAGGTGCAATTACGGATCTTAAACAAACAACTGGGGGATTAGGGCGGCTGGGCCGTACCTTAACCGAGAAAGGGGTTTGGCCCGCTAATTCCGGTTGGAAAAAATTATAGTTAGCGGCAGGGATCTTACCGGCAATCACGAAATTAAAGTACCAGTGTTAACCACAAATCCCTTCAAATGGTAAGACCGAAAACCATTTGAACCAAACCAGTGGGGTGATTGCGATCAAACCTTGTATTGAAAGGAAACAGTATCTTTCCGGTGTTGAAGAAAGGTTTGTCTGTGAATGGGTTATATGGGAGAAATATTTCGGTATTCTCAAACACATCGCTGAATTAGAGTATTCGGCCGGTAATTTGCTTATGGCCCCGGGATTTGCCTCTTATCGGTTTTATTGGCCGAATCGTTATTATAATCTCTATAAATTATATAATGACCAGGGAGTATTGTTGGGCAACTTATTTAACCTGGCTGATTCCATTGCTGTCTCCGAAGGGGAAATAATCTGGCGGGATTTAAATGTTGACCTTTTAGTGCTACCCAACGGCGAGTACATAGTAGTCGACGGTACCGACGGTCCCGCCTGGGACGAGACGTGGTTGCATATTTTTATTGAAGCCAATAAGCAGGAGCTATTACGGAGATATCAGGAAATTATTAGGGAAACCGATCAAATGCTGTTTCGCTATGGCGTCGTCTAATACCTGCTGTTGCGCCGGAGGTCACCAGATTCCAGCTGTTACCGTTTTTTTTCAGGACTATTCTTTCTTTATTGACTTCCTGGCGCCAGACACCATCCTCCCAGAGCCACCATTTTAAGCTCAATTGCAAAGTAGACTTTTTTCCTTCCCGGGCTACTACTTTAATTGCCTGAAGTTCGACATAAGGCCGGGTGGTTAATTCCATTATTAACCGCCGGCGTTTCTTTTGTTCAGCAGAGAACTTCTCAATGAATCTGGGGGAGCCGGTAGAATTCAACCATAAGGAAACCGCGGTCGGAGATTGGAACAAATCGCGAATAAAGATTTCGGCTGGCTGTTCCGGCCGTTCTTGCAGATACCACCATCCCAATCCCAGGCTCACTAAGGCAATT
Organism: Bacillota bacterium; assembly: GCA_036564195.1. GTDB lineage: Bacteria > Bacillota > UBA4882 > UBA8346 > UBA8346 > DATCLA01. Next base: position 6,947 of record DATCLA010000205.1, on the reverse strand, counting down.
GCCAACGGTATTTTCAAACAGTCAAAGAGCTTAAAGAATTTTAAGCCAATGAAATAACTGTGACTTTGTCGGCGGTTACGGTTAAAAGCTTGGCTGGTTGCTACATGTGTTTTATTAGTCACCAGTTCTTGCCAGCGCAGCCGAATTTCCCGCAAAGGCGGTCGATCCTCCGGATTGGGCGACAGCAGGTCTTCGATAAGATAACTTAATTCTGGATTCAAACGGGGTTGGTGGTAGACCAGCGGCACTGATTTTCCAGCGGCGATTCCCCGCGGCCATCCTTTTCTTAGCGGATATGGTATTTTACCGCAGATGATTGTATATAAGAGTAAGCCCAGGTAAAAACGGTCTGAATTAAGATCATGGGGTTTACCTTGGCTAATTTCTGGAGGAAACACTCGGTCCAATCCTGGCGGGACCGGAAGAGTGGGGCGAGTTAAATAGTTTTTAATCCAGGGGTCAGGCAGATGAAATCCGGTTGCGGTCCGGACAAGCCGTCCCCAATCCGGAACACCGATTACCAGTCCGGCCAGATGGGTAAGTTCATAAGCACGAATTAGTGGTAATAAGTCTTGAATCAATTGCCCCACTTCACCACCTGTAAAACCCTGCGAAAAAGCACTTTGGCCCTGGCAATGTTGCCAACCGACCCAAAGCCGGTTTTCATAAGAGAACGGCCCTTCCAGCCGCAGTAAGCCCTGGTTTTTACAGACGGAGAGAATCCGGCTCCGTTCCGCCATAGTTTTACGAAATTCACCGGCTGCATTGCGTTGTAACAGGAAAGCTAAAGGTTCGAAACGGTAAATGGTGGACTTTGGTACCAGCCTTCCTAACCGGAAAGGGATGCCGGCTTCGCTTTGTTCCTCCAAAAAGTACCATTGTTCCATAGACCTACCTCCCCGGTCAGTTTCCCTTTAAAGGCTGGAAATTACTCTGTCAAATAGTGGTATGGAGAAATGGACTTTCTGTCCGGTGGGATAGCAATAGGTGGGATCGGTAAACCAAGATCGGGTATTTGAATTCGGGTAGGTCTGACCGGGGTGAGGTTATTCAGCGGCAACCGGTAGGCCTAATTCCGCTAAAAGCTGCCGGTCGGGTGTAATCAGTGCCGTTTTAAAGTAATCATAAATCACAAATCCCGGTTTGGTGGCAGGTGGTTTTTTAACGTTTTTTCTCTGGGTGTAATCTACCGGCACTTTAGTAGACTGACGGCCTTTACTAAAGTAGACTGCAAGTTGGCAGGCGTAATTGAGCGCTTCATCGTCGATGGCCACACCAGGACGGGCTTTGAGGATTACATGAGATCCGGGAATTTTTTGGACATGGAACCACAAATCTTCGGGAGCAGCTGTTTTAAAGGTAAGACGGTCGTTTTGGAGATTATTTCGGCCAACCAGGATTTGATGACCGGACGGAGTTAAGAACTGGCGCGGTTTGGCGCCGGTTTCTTTTTTATCTTTAATACCGCTTTTTCTTAGGCCAGGTTTAATATTTTTAGAACAGTGCTCAAAAACCGGTTCAAACTCTTCACTAACTGATTCAAGATCTGCCCAAGTTAAAGCAAGGGTAGCCAGTGTCTCCAAACTTTCCAGGTAGGCAATGGTTTCCCTGGTTTTATCCAGTTGTTCCGCAATGGCCAGCTGCCCTTTTTTAGCCTTTTGATACTTTTTAAAATAGAATTGGGCGTTTTCCTGAGCGGTGAGTGCCGGGTTCAATTTAATCGTGATTTCCCGGCCTTCCGGATCATAATGATTGGCAAGGGTTGTTGCTGTGGTGCCTTTTGGGATTTGATAGCCGTAGATGGTTAATAATTCACCACAAATGCGTAGTTCTTCGCCCCGGTCCGCCTGACGGGCTTCTTCATCTTGTTTATCCGCTTTTTTAAGATTTTTAGCCAACTGACGCCTAATTTTCCGGATTAAATTCTGTTTTGCTTCAAAAAAACGGATTGCGGCATCGCCGGTTTCCATCAATACGGCAACACTCTGATTTAAAGCAGTCAAAGGTTTTACTACTGTATTTTCGGGAGGAAATTTAACCGGATAGGCGGCGAAGTCCAGCAGTTTACCATGAGTGTCGTAGATTCCGCAAGGCGCAAATTCAGCGGCGGCAATCTGCCGTGTCCACCGATCTAAGCTGGCATAGAGCTGCTTTATTTGATCAGGGTTGAGGTTACTGCCGGTGGTATCAGGGCTGCAACCGGCTGACTGGATTATCTCCCGGATCGCTAAAGTAGAGAGACCGAGGAACTGGGTTGAAAAGAATTTTTCCAAGCTTACAGTTACTGGGACAGCTGCCAGTAACGCTGCGAACCGGGCAGAGTCGACCCGGTCCGGAGTCCAGCGGCCTTGGGCCGCTGGTAATTGGTAAGGCTGGCCGGGGTTAAGATCCCGTTCCTCAGGCCGGGATGGGTTTTTTCTGCGCCAACTGTCGATGATAATTCCAGCTTGGTTAAGAATGATTAAGTTTGTTCTCTTTCCGGTCAGTTCCAGGATGATCGTTTTGTGGGTCAACCCGGTGGTCTGGTCATAACCTTCAAAGGTAAACCGGGCAATCCGATCAAAGGGGATTGCTTCCACCCGGATTAGTTTCGCGCCGCCAAAATGTTTTCGCAACAGCATACAGAAACCTGAAGGGGCGAGGGGATTGGTTTTGGCGTCGGTAGACAGCTGAAACCGGCCAAATTGAGGATGGACTGACATTAGCAGTTTAAATGACTGGCCGCCGCCGTAACAAGAGAAGAGAAACTCGTCCGGGAAAGGTTGATGGATTTTATCAACTTTGACGGGTAACAAGCGATTGATTTCCAGAGCTAAACAGGCTATCGCTGGGGCATCCAGAGGCATTTTGGCAACCTCCTAACCTGATCTTCAAAATAGTATACCTCCGGTTCCGGGAGGTAAAATCAGTTTTAATGCTTAGATTCAATATTTTCATTATAGCGGTTATGGTCGGTTTGATCAATGGTCTGCCCGGGTAAATCCAGGCATAAAATTGATCAGCGGAGGCTTGAATTTAATACATAGAAATTACGATGAAGGGAACATGCTGATGAAAAAGTGGTTTAATCAAAGTGCGGTTGATGTAGTCGCTGCCTTCCAAAGCAGGGAGAATTGGGGTTTAACTTCGGTTGAAGCTACCAGACGTTTGGACCGGTATGGAATGAATTTATTGCACGCTAAGGAAAAAATAGCACCATGGCGAATTTTTTTTGCCCAATTTTTTGATTTTATGGTTCTGGTATTACTGGGAGCGGCGGTCATTTCCGGTTTTTTAGGGGAAAAGGCAGACGCTCTAACCATAATCGCAATTGTGATTCTCAATGCGGTCTTAGGGTTTATTCAGGAATACCGGACGGAAAAATCCTTAGCCGCCTTAAAAGAATTGACTGCGCCTCAAGCCCGGGTCTTACGGGACGGTCAAATTAAAGTCATCGCCGCCCGTGACTTGGTACCGGGCGATATATTGATACTGGAAAGCGGTGACCGGATTGCTGCGGACGGGCGGATTATTCAAGGGGTAAATCTGGAGGTCAACGAAGCTACCTTAACTGGAGAATCGCAGGCGGTTTTAAAATCCGAAGCGCCGCTCACTGTGGCCAATCCGTTCCTGGGTGATCAGAAAAATATGGTTTTTGCCGGAACAACGGTAGTCAACGGTCGGGGTAAAGTGGTGATTACCGCTACCGGAATGCAAACTGAGATCGGCAAGATCGCCGGAATGATCAGCACTGCAGTTACTGATCTTACTCCGTTACAGCAACGCCTGGAACAGTTGGGGCGGCTCTTGGTTGTCCTCTGTCTGGGAGTCTGTGCGGCAGTAGGGAGTTTGGGAATTTTACGCGGTGAACCGCCGCGGCAGATGTTTTTATCAGCGGTCAGCCTGGCGGTAGCCGCAATTCCCGAAGGATTGCCGGCAATTGTTACGATTGCTTTGGCAATCGGAGTTCAAAAAATGATCCGCCGTAAGGCAATTATTCGTAAACTTCCTGCTGTGGAGACTCTGGGTTGCGCGACAGTGATCTGTTCGGATAAAACCGGTACGCTGACTCTAAACCGGCTTTCCGTAACCCGTCTGGCAACTGCCTGGGGTGAATATTATCCCGAACGGTTCCGGCCTGGGCAATCATTGCCGGATGACTTGCAAACCCTGTTCGAAATTGCCGTCCTTTGCAATAATGCAACCTTGGGCCAAGAGCAAAGCGGCAAGGCCCAGGGTAACCCGACGGAACTGGCACTATTAAACGCGGCGGTTGCGTATAGAGTAAACTGTCTGCAAAGAGCTTCCGGCCCGGAACGCCTCGCTGAAAACCCGTTTTCCTCGGAACGCAAACGGATGAGTGTCTGGGTGAGAGCCGGCAGAAACGTCCGGTTATTGGTGAAAGGTGCTCCGGACATTATCATGGAACGTTGTACCAAAGTCTTAACTCCAAAAGGTGTTGTACCCTTTGATACCCGTTGGAAATCTCAATTTAAGAACCTGGTGGAAAGCTGGGGGGCAGATGCCTTAAGAGTGTTGGCTTTCGCCTATCGTGAAGGCGCCGCCGATGAGCTTAACCAGCACCGGGTGGATGCGGAAACCGGTCTGATTCTGGCTGGTTTAATCGGAATGACCGATCCCCCGCGGCCCGAATCAGCTTTAGCGGTGGAAAAATCACGGCGGGCCGGAATTCGGACGAAGATGATTACCGGGGATTATCCCCGGACTGCCGCAGCCATTGCTAAACAAATCGGGGTGTTGCGTCCCCAGGGAAAGATTATTACCGGTGCCGAACTGGACCGACTTTCCGACCAAGAATTATTACAGATAATTCAGGAGATTGATGTGTTTGCCCGGGTCTCACCCCATCATAAGCTGCGGGTTGTTAAAGCGTTAAAGAATAAAGGAGAAGTAGTGGCCATGACCGGAGACGGAGTGAATGACGCTCCGGCGGTTAAAGAAGCAGATATCGGAGTAGCGATGGGATTAGGCGGGACCGATGTGACCAAAGAAGCTTCAGCTATGGTGATCGCGGATGACAATTATGCGACCATCGTTGCCGCGGTTGAAGAAGGCCGGGTGATCTATGATAATATCCGGAAGTTTATCCGTTACTTATTAAGTTGCAATATTGGCGAGATTATCACTATGTTTGGCGGATTAATCTTAGGTGTGCCAGTACCGTTACTGCCAATTCAGGTTTTATGGGTTAATCTGGTTACCGATGGTTTGCCTGCCATTGCCTTGGGAATGGATCCGGCCGGGCCGGGGATTATGAACCGACCGCCCCGTCCCGCCCAGGAAGGAATTTTTGCTCATGGCCTGGGGGTGAAAATTGTCTTACAGGGAGTGACGATTGGCACGGCTACTTTAGGGGTTTTTTTAGCCGAATTATCCGGCGGGGATCTGGTTAATGCCCGGACTGCGGCCTTTACGACTCTGGTTTTTGCACAATTGGGTTTTGCCTTCAGGTGCCGTTCGGAAAGTTTCAGCCGCAAGTGGGGGAAGCCGGAACCTAACCCCTATTTAACCGGGGCGGTATTAATCTCTGGTTTTATGCAGTTTATTACAGTTAATCTTCCCTGGTTCCAAAAGATTTTTTATACCAAAACATTAAAAGTCAATGACTGGAGTTTGATTTTAGCAACGGTCTTAATTGCCGCCTATCTACCGGACTTTGTCTTGGATATCCGTAAAATCCTAACCCGGCGCCTGACGATCTTTCGGGTAAATGCGCATAGGTCAAGTAATTTAGTGGGAAAATAGGGCAAACAAGGTCTTGGGGTGGATCCGTGTTTGAACTGCTGCTATTTTTGGGAACATTTTGCGTTTTCTTTTTTTTGCCGGTCGAGTTCAGGATCACTTTTAATAATGCCAATTGGGAAAACACCCTCAAAATTGAATTGTCATTTCTAAAGGGTTTGGTTAAACGGCAAAAAGAAATTCGCAGTGCTGGCCAGCCCCAGGGAACCTCTAACCAAGAAGTAATCAAGCAGGGCAGATGGTTCTGGTTAAAAAAACGGTCCCACCGGGAAAGGACGGTAGAAGCGTCCCGTAGGGTTCCACTCAATGGTTTGAATGAATTTTGGGACCGCTATCGCCGTTTCGGATTAGGGCTGACTTTATTAACCTATTTTCTGCCAGCCCAATATCATAAATGGCTTTTAGTAGCCGATCATTTAGAAAACCGGGGTTATTTTCAATCTTTACAGTGGTCTACCCAGATCGGAACAGGTGACTCCGCCCAAACAGCGGTATTGTCCGGGTTACTATGGGCGGTAAAAACTACAGTAACCGGTTGGCTTCAGGATAAGTATAGATTTGTGAAACAGCCCGAAGTGATGGTGTACAGTGACTATGAAACCGCCGGACTAAATATGGCTTTTAATTGTATATTCCGAGTTAAACTCGGCTATATTATTATTGCAGCTTTCATCGGAAGGGTCCGTCATTCCTGGCGGAAAGGAGGTGTTGGGGATTGAATGAGCACCCTATTGAAGGTTTAATGAAAACCTCGATGCAGAATATAAAAGAGATGGTTGATGTCAACACCATTTTGGGCGACCCGGTGGAAACTCCTGACGGTAGTGTAATCGTACCGATTTCCCGGGTTTCATTCGGTTTCGCGGCCGGAGGGAGTCAATTTGAAGCAAACAGGGCTAAATCCCGGGAGAAAGAGCGGGATCGTAATCAAAATCAGGAGACCGAAGCAGTTCAACTTCCTTTTGGGGGAGGCAGCGGCGCCGGAATCACCATTAACCCGGTAGCATTTCTGGTGGTGAATAAAGATCAGACTAAACTGCTCCCGGTCCAAAGTAATGTGATGGTTGACCGGATTTTGGATTCGGCACCGCAGTTGCTTGATAAGCTTCATCAATTTTTAGATCCCGGTACCAATCAAGTTCAATGAATTCACCAAAACCGCGGCCACCGCGGTTTAATAATATTGTTACCCAATGGGTAAAGGA
>DATCLA010000204.1:0-12923 GCA_036564195.1 Bacillota bacterium | reverse complement strand
ATTTAATATATAATTAACATTTAGAAACTTAACTACTGTTGGTTTAGTGGATTCGGTAATAATTAAGGATTTTTAGGGGGTGATCAAAAATAATCACGCTTAATTAAGAAGTACTGCCAAATAACCAAAAGGTCGTTAAGTTTACCGTTATTCCGGCAAGACCTCATTAATCTTTGCTTTGCAGCAGAAATCAAAAAATCTATGGAAAAATTGAATAGTTATGGTAATAACAAATGGAGGGAATATAATGAAAAAAGCGTTGGTATTAGTGATGTTGATCACATTAGTACTTACCGTTACCGGAGTCATTGCTCAAGCTGCAGCTAAACTAACAATTGGTTGCGCGATCTACAAGTATGATGATACCTTTATGACCGGTGTCCGGAACGCAATTTTGGCAGCTGCCGGAAAGAACGTAAAAGTAGAAATGGTGGACAGCCAAAATTCCCAACCTACCCAAAACGATAAAATCGACTTGTTTATTACCAAGCGGGTCAATGCAATGGCCATTAATCCGGTGGATCGTACTGCGGCAGGCGTTATTATTGATAAAGCTAAAAGGGCCAATATTCCGGTAGTATTTTTCAACCGAGAGCCGTTGCCGGAAGATATGAAGAAATGGGACAAGGTTTATTATGTCGGGGCTCGGGCGGAAGAGTCCGGTACCATCTCCGGACAACTAGTAGTTGATTACTGGAAGAAAACTCCTTCGGCTGACAAAAATAAAGATGGCGTAATGCAATATGTGATGTTAAAAGGTGAGCCCGGTCATCAGGATGCTGAGTTACGTACTAAGTATTCGATTAAAGCCATTGAGAATGCTGGTATTAAAGTTCAAAAACTGGCCGAAGATACTGCCATGTGGGACCGGGTCAAAGGTCAAGAGAAGATGGCAGCTTTTCTGGCGGCCTATGGTGATCAGATTGAAGTTGTCCTGGCCAATAACGATGATATGGCCTTGGGTGCCATCGAAGCGCTTAAAGCTGCCGGATATTTTAAAGGCGGGAAATATATGCCGGTGGTTGGCGTTGATGCCACTGCTCCTGCTTTAAAGGCCTTGGAAGAAGGAACCCTATTGGGGACAGTATTAAACGATGCTAAGAACCAAGGTAAGGCAACTTTAAATTTGGCAAAAGTGCTTGCCCAAAAGAAAGTCCCAAGTAAAGCAAATACCGGCTATACCATCACTGGTGGAAAATATGTTTGGGTACCATATAAGAAGATTACTAAAGCCAATATGAATGATGCAAAATAGTTGGTTAACCATTGATTAAGATTGAGTAAAAGTTAGATTAACTTTACAAAGCGGGGGGCAGATTAGCTTAAATGCTCCCTTGCTTTATCAATATTTTTATGTAAATGATTTGAAACAAAATGTTGTTGAAAAACTTGTACCACGGGAGGCGTTGTAATGACAGGTGATAGCCCTTTTATGCTTGAATTAAACGGCATTTCCAAGGAGTTTCCCGGTGTCAAGGCACTTGATGATGTTACTTTTAAAGTACGTCCCGGTACCGTACATGCTTTGATGGGCGAAAATGGCGCAGGAAAATCAACCCTGATGAAGTGTTTATTTGGAATTTATAAACCGGATTCCGGGGAGATTATTCTTAACGGTCGAAAAATAGAGATCAATGAACCCAAAGATGCACTGGATAATGGCATCAGTATGATTCATCAGGAGTTACATCCCGTACCATACCGTAGTGTAATGGAGAATATTTGGCTAGGAAGGTTTCCGATTAAAAGGGTGGGGCCGTTTGGTTTCGTTGATCATAAAAAAATGTATGAAGCAACCGAGCAACTCTTTAAAAGTCTGGAAATCGAGATTAATCCCAATACGATTGTAGGTTCTCTTTCTGTATCGAAAGTGCAATCACTGGAGATCGCTAAAGCTGTCTCCTACGATGCTAAAGTGCTCATTATGGATGAACCGACTTCTTCGCTGACTGAAAATGAAGTGGAACATCTATTTAAGACTATCCGCGAATTAACCGGCAGAGGGGTAGCGGTGATCTATATTTCCCATAAAATCGAGGAGATTTTAAAAATTGCCGATGAAGTTACGATTATGCGTGATGGGAAAAATATCGGCACCTGGCCGGCGTCTCAATTAACTACGGACTTGATTATCTCCAGGATGGTCGGTCGGGATCTGTCTAACCGTTATCCGGTCCGCCATAATAATCCGGGTGAAGTAGTATTAAAAGTATCCGGTTTGTCTTCACCGTACCCGAAATCCTTTCAAGATATCTCATTTGAACTCCATAAAGGGGAAATCCTGGGGATTGGCGGATTAGTAGGCGCGCAACGCACGGAACTGATCGAGGCTTTGTTCGGGTTACGGGCAATTGCGGCAGGGACAATAACGCTGAATAACCAACCGGTTAAGATTAAATCACCGGTCGAAGCGATCAAGTATAAAATTGCTTTATTGACTGAAGAACGCCGGGTGACCGGAATTTTTCCGGTCCTTTCGGTTTTAGAAAATATCTCAATTGCCAACCTGAACCGTTATGTTAAACGACTTTTTCTAAAGGAACAGCACCGCAAAGCTGACGCTGAAAACAGTATTAGGTTACTGCAGATTAAAACCCCGTCATTAAAAACATTTATGAAAGACCTTTCTGGCGGAAACCAACAGAAAGTGCTGATTGCCCGGTGGCTTTTGACCGAACCGGACATTCTGTTGTTGGATGAACCAACCCGCGGGATTGATGTCGGAGCTAAATATGAAATCTATTCGATTATTACTGATTTAGCGCAACAAGGGAAAAGTATCATCATGATCTCGTCTGAAATGCCGGAATTATTAGGGATGTCCGACCGGATTATGGTGATGTGCGCAGGCAGGCTTAGCGGAATTATTGATAGCAAAGTTGCCTCTCAGGAAGCAATCATGCGCCTAGCCACCAAGTATATGGCATAAAAGGAGGAGTGAGCGATGGACTTCAAAAGAATCACCGGATTTATTTATCAAAAAGCAATCTATTTTGTATTATTAGTCTTGGTAGGAATGATGGCTTTTATTGACCCGCGTTTTCTCTCAATCACTTGTTTGCGTGATGTCTTATTGCAGTCGTCGACCCGGATGATCATTGCCTTAGGTGCGGTTTTTGCGATCTTAACCGGTGGTGCCGATCTTTCGGCCGGACGGATGGTCGGTTTGGCGGCTGTGATCTCGGCATCAATGTTACAAGCCCCCGATTACCTGCGGCTTTTTTTCCCTGGTTTGCCTCAGTTACCAATGATAATACCGATCTTAATTGCTATTTTGGCTTGTACAGTTTTTGGAGCGATTAACGGCTTTGTGATCGCCAAGTTTAGTGTCCCGCCATTTATCGCTACTTTAGGTACAATGGTGATTATCTACGGGTTTAACTCAATCTATTTTGATATGCCTCCCAATCAGTCCCAGCCGATTGGCGGATTACGGGCGGATTTTACCGGCTTAGGCACCGGGGCGATTGGTTCCGGAGAATTTTCACTGCCATATATTGTAATCATTGCAGTGCTGGTTACCATTTTTATGTGGGTATTGCTGAATAAGACCCGTTTTGGCAAAAATACCTATGCCATCGGCGGTAATGTTAACGCTGCTAAAGTATCGGGAATTAATGTTCGTCGCACTTTAGTTTGGATGTACACCATTGCCGGAGCATTGTATGGATTAGCTGGAGTGCTGGAGGCGGCCCGTACCGGAGGTGCGACTAATAACTATGGTAACGGCTATGAATTAGATGCGATTGCCGCTTGTGTAGTTGGCGGTGTTTCTACCACCGGTGGAATTGGAACCGTCCAAGGAATTGTCGCCGGTGTACTGATCTTTAGCGTAATCAACTACGGTCTGACCTTTATCGGGTTAAATCCTTATTGGCAGATGATTATTAAGGGCTTGATTATTGTTAGCGCGGTGGCAGTCGATATTCGTAAATATCTCTCTAAAAAATGAGTTTAGGCCAAGCGTACTGAGACTTTTTGATACATAAAATAAAAGGTCCCCGTTTTGCCGGTTTTACTGACTGGAGGGGATCTTTTTTACATTTCATTTTATGGTACAATTTTGATGGTACAACTAAAAATAAGTCATTTTAAGGAGTGAATTTATGAGCAAATTCATGATTAAGCCAAAGGGAGTATGTGCCCGGGAGATTCATTTTACGATTGAGCAAGGCATTGTTACCGATGTCCGCTTCGTTTCGGGTTGTTCCGGTAATACCCAAGGGATCAGCCGCCTGGTGGAAGGAATGGCTGTTGCTGAAGTAATTAAACGTTTGCTGGGTATTAGGTGCGGTGACAAAGAAACTTCCTGTCCGGATCAATTGGCTCAGGCCTTGGAAAATGTCAGTCAAACCCCTGAAGCATCCGAGTCGCAGTAATCTTCATTTTACTCGTTTTGCTTCCAGTAACTTTTGGATATAATTTCCGTCTTGCGCTTTGGGCGATTATTGATTAAAATAAGCAATGTTAAACGCGGACGAGTTGTTTCTGGGAAATGCGTTAGTTTCAATTTTGAACCTTCATATTAACAACGGGAGATTTATATTTAATTATCGATGCCAGGCTCTGATTGAATCGGAGAAGGCTGAAGTAATTGTGCGATCACCCACCTACTTACGGGTAGGTATCAAAATCGAAACAACGGTTTCCTGGTTAAAAATAATTGGCAACAAAAAATTTACACAAAAAAGGGAAATTCTCAAAGGTAACGAATAATCTCTTTGACAGAATTTCCTTTTTTATATTCAGTCAGGACAATTCCAGGGTGGTAGCACGGTTGCCAAGAGTAACGTGCCCTGACTTGAACAATTGCGGACTGGTTGTTTAATAAGTGTAGAAAGGTAGGATGGCAGAGGATGACTTTAACTTCTTTATTGTTGACGTTATTGCCGATTGGATTAATTTTAGTACTGTTGATCGTCTTTAAAAAAGCGGCAGACGTAAGCGGCATTGCCGGTTGGCTTGCAGTTTCCGTTATCGCTTTGTTGTTTTTTCAGACTTCCTGGGAAGTAATCTTCCGCTCGACCGTAGCCGGGTTAATCCGTTCCTTTTCAGTATCATTGATTGTAGCGACTTCCCTTTTACAAATGGCGTTTATGGAAAAGACCGGAGCCCTGAAACGGATTATTATCTTTGTCAAGACGATCGCCAGTGAGAACCGGGCAGTACAGATTATGATGATTAACATTGGTTTTGGAACTTTGATGGTGGCGGTGGGAGCAACACCAGTATCACTGCTACCGCCAATCCTTTTAGCGATGGGCTATTCAACCTATGTGGCAATTGCCTTGCCGTCCATCGGTTATGACTCCCTTTGTACTTATGCATTACTGGGTGCGCCGATTGTGGTATTTGTGGACCTGGCCAATAGTTTTTTCGGTGCGGGAAATGAAATCAGTCTACATCAGGCAGGAATGGTCTTCTTCATGTTTTTGCCGGTGGTCTCCACTTTAATCGGGTTTTGTATGTTATGGATTGTCGGTAAATGGCAAGCGATCCGTGAAGGCCTGCTGCCTTGCTTGATTACCGGAATAACTATCGGCGTGGTCTCCTACTTTACTAATCAATATGATAATCTGGTAGTATTAACCGGAGTGGTCTGCGGCATTGCCGTAATGGCGGTGATGGCGCTGTATCTTACGGTCACCGGTAAGAAAATTATCGACCGCAGCCGGTTGACTGCTGAGGAAATAGCCTACGAGCAAAAATTTCCACTTTGGAAAGCACTCCTCCCATGGACGCTTTTGATCGTAATTATCCTGGCGTTGAATTTGCCCCAAGAAATCTTTAATTATCTGTACCGTATCTTAAAACTGCCGATCATGGGGGTGACTGCTGACGGTAAACCTTTGGAAACCCGGGCATTATGGCAGGCTTATACTTGGATTTTAGTTAGTACCATCTTAGCGGCGCCGTTTTTAAAACCCAGCGGAGCGCAGATCAAAGCAACCATGAAAGTCTGGTGGAAACGGGCACCGCGTCCGGTTTTTGCGGCGGCAATTTTCTTTGCCATTGGCGAAGTGATGAATATGTCAGGTTATAATATGGCCATGCAACAGTTTACCGTACCCAGTATGGTTAGTACCCTGGCTAACTTTTCGGCCCAATTTTTCCGGGAAGCCTATGGCGGAGTAGTGGCCTTTATCGGCCTGTTTGGAGGCTTTATCACCGGAAGTGAGGCTTCGACGATTGCGATGTTTGCCAAATATACCCTGTCGACCGCGCAAAACCTTTCGACTCCGCTACCGGGACTAATTATCATCATGGCTGGTCTGGCTTTCGGTGGAGGGCTGGCAAGTGTGATTTCTCCGGCGAAGCTTCAAAATGCAGCCGCTTCTATTGATAAAATCGGTGCTGAAAACCAGGTAATCCGGATTGCGTTTTTATTTTCGATCATTTTGACCGTAATAACTTCAGTCTTTTTAATGGTGCTGTTGGCGTTTAACAATTAATTCCTGTTCAGTTGCGTTTTCTGACGTCCTTGGTCTGTTTCTGGCTAAAATTGAAACGGATTCTGCTTAAAGAAAACAATGCCTACCGTAAACTCCGGCAGGCATTGTTTTTTGATTTTATTAAGAATAACGTCCGATTTAGGCCTGTTTTAGTAGTTCAACTTTGTTTGGTTCTCCCGGTAATCCGACGATAATACGAATTAACCCCTTCCGTTGTAGGTTATTTAAAGAATGGGAAATTTCCAGATTATTTTCTTGAGTCTTATTTTGCAGTGTCTTGCTATCGAACTCAGTCGGACGGTTATATTCGTTGCCACACAATTCCATTAATACAGTTAACAATTTTTGGTCAAGTTCTTTGCTCATTGCAGGCGGCCTCCTTTTTATAATGGGATTAAATTTATATATTCGCTGATCTGGTGAATTATCCTTTGGCATTTATAGTAAGTCAAAAAGTATCGGTTCACTACAAAAAAAGCAACTGTCTTAAGAGTGAAAGGTTAAGGATTAAGAAACAAATATGTGAAAATATGGTAAAATTAGATTGAGTATTCAATAGAGGAAATTGTATTACTACCTTAATAAAACCTTTGGCTGCAATATATGGTTACTAGCCCGGATGTATCTACCAATATATTGAGAGCCAAAGTTTAAATCAGGAATTATGCAATTCCTTAAATAAGGAAAGGAGCCTCATTTAAAATGCGACTCAAATTAGTTGCTATTTTGTTAAGCACTCTGTTATTAGCAGCTGGTCCGGTTTGGTCTGATTTTGACTATACTAAATACAATGGTAAATGGACCGATCTTAGCATGATCAATGACCGAATGACCAATGACAGCCAAAAAACACTGGATCTTAAAATTTCCCCAGAAGGGACAGTCACCGGGGAGCTCGAATACCTGCAGATTAAACCGGTAAATGGGGGATTCAAGGCCACCGCTCAATTAAGTGGGAAAATTGAGAATGGACGGGCGCTTTGTCAATTCCGGGATGACTGGGGGTACACCGGGTTTGTAGAAATTGAGTTTTTCCGGCACCAACTCCGGGCTGGGATTAAAATGGTTAATGTTCCTCGAGAGCCGGCCCCTTGGAGAGGCGGGTCCGAGAATATCTATTTTACCAGAATGAGCCACCAACCTTTGCTTAACCATAATGAGGCCGTTGTTTTCAGCTTTAGGATACCGGAAACTGATCAGATCCTGACGATCGGCATTGGGATGCACCAATCGGACTATCTAGTCTGTCGGCTGGGAAAAATGGAATATTTCGAAGTGGAATACCCGCCCGACTTGCACAACTCCTGGAAAAAGTATACTTTTTCAGGTTTATCCCGTCGGGAACAATGGACTGATACTTTAGAATTGGCGTATTTAATGTTTAAGCACCAAGGGCTCTTGTTTACAGTGTACCAGGAATATCAAGCCGGAAATAATCAGGAAAGTGTCGGGGTGAAGATGACAGATCTTAATAACGGTGAAACTCTCGAATTAACTGGGGATTCCGCTACTATAATCGGCAGTCTAACGACTTTGCGCCGTTATCAAAAGCTCCGACGTTTGGATTAGTCCGGCGTTCAGGATTCCCGGACGATCCGACCGTCGGCAGTTACAGCTGTAGTGTGTTCTTCGGTGGTATAGAGCCGGGCGTAAACCCGTTTACCGGTCTGATCAACGGTGATCCAGTGTTCACTCCATTTGCCCGGACCTAATCGGGCTTCTATTGACGCCGCAACCGAGTCAAACTGCGGATTATTGGTAAATTTCATTGCTTCGGTCTGATTTAATTTTTGGATATCTTCTTCTTCCAGTTCGACAAAGAAACGGTTTTCAATGAACCGTGGGGAAAGATCCGGCATATTATCATCCTCCTGAACCTAATTTAACCAGGTTTGCCTTTATCAAAACTGGAAATTATTATCCAAAGTTGACTTTGGGGGCCTGCGGGTAACAGCGGATGTTTTGAGTTTGTAAATAATTAACAAAATATTTGGGGGATTGAGGCAGGCCTTCTTGATTTAATTCAATATTATCAGTAAAATTCTTTATAAGAATGGGTAATTTCGTTAACGTTATCAAACAATTAGTTAAAACACCTGCATTGCAACTTGGCCTTTTGGGGGTATTTATGCTTACAATTAAAGATATCGCTCGGGAATGCCATGTTTCGGTTATGACGGTCTCCAGAGCCCTCAATGACAGCAAAGGGATTTCACCGCAGACTCGGGAGCGTATTTTACGGTATTGTAACGAAAATGGTTATGTACCCAACTTTGCTGCCCGGAGTCTGATCTTAAAAAAAACTAACATGATCGGTCTTCTGGTACCGGATATTGCCAGCCAATATTACGCTGCAGTCATTAAGGGAGTAAGCTCTTTTTTGGACCGGATTGGTTATGGCCTGATTGTTTGCAACAGTGACCGGAATAAAAGTAATGAAGTTAAATATCTGGATTTTCTAAGCCAAAAAAGAGTAGACGGTATTATTCTGATCGCCACTAAACCTCGGCGCGAAGAGTACCTACCTTTATTGAAACGGAAAATTCCTTTAGTGTTGATCGATAACTACATTGAAGGGCTTGAAGTCAGTTTTGTGGAAAATGACAACTACAGCGGAGGAAAACAGGTAATCAGTCATATGGTAAACCAAGGTTACCGGAGGATCGGGGTGATTTTAGGCGACGCCCAGTCAACTGCCAGCAACGAGCGGTTAAAGGGTTACCTGGATGTGCTGCAGGAGCATCATCTCCCGGTTAATTCCCAAATAATAGTCCACAGTAACGCTACTTTTAATGCTGGGTTTCAGTTAACACCATTATTGTTGAAACAGAAGGTCGATGCGATTTTTGCGGTCAACGATACGGTAGCGATGGGGGTTATGAAATACTGCTATGTGAATGGGATCCGTATTCCCACCGAGCTAGGCCTGGCCGGTTACGACGATATTGAACAGTCATTTATGCTTCCCATTCCTTTAACAACAGTTCATCAAAGAAAATATACTTTAGGGCAAAAAGCCGCAGAGATCCTGATGAATGAAATACTGATGCCGGATGTTCCAAAGCAAACGGTTAAACTCCAGCCCCAACTGGTGGTACGCAAATCATGTAATGAGGCCGGCTAGGGAGGAGCATTTTACTGTCAGCTCCGTAAAATTGTGCTGATATCATAGTACCGAACGCCTATCTTTTAAATATCCTATACTAAAATAATGGATGACTTAAGGAGGGTGTTCTGATGTCAATGCAATGCCCGGCTGGAACTTTCGCTTATGTGATCCGTTCCGGCGATAATTTTTATAGTCTGGCGCAACGTTATAATACTACCGTTGACGCCATTATCGCGGCTAATCCCGGCGTAAATCCTAATGCGCTGCAGATTGGTCAAACTGTTTGTATTCCGGGGATGCAACCGCCGCCGGCAACCTGTCCGTCAGGTAGTACTACGTATGTAATCAGGTCCGGTGATACCTTGTTTGCCCTTGCGCAACGTTTTAACACTACAGTTAATGCGATTCTAGCGATCAACCCGGGAATCGACCCTAATGCGCTCCGGGTAGGCCAAAGGATTTGCATTCCTGGAGTCCAGCCGCCACCGCCTACCACCTGTCCGGCCGGGACTACCGCCTATATCATCAGGTCCGGCGATACCTTGTTTGCGCTGGCCCAAAGGTTCAATACTTCAGTCAATGCGATTCTGGCCGCCAACCCGGGAATCGACCCCAATGCGCTCCGGATAGGGCAAAGGATTTGCATTCCTGGAGTCCAGCCACCACCGCCTACCACCTGTCCTACCGGGACTACCAGTTATGTAGTACGGTCCGGAGATACTTTATACGGGATT
The DNA here is from genome assembly GCA_036564195.1 of Bacillota bacterium. Taxonomy (GTDB): domain Bacteria; phylum Bacillota; class UBA4882; order UBA8346; family UBA8346; genus DATCLA01. The sequence goes on along the minus strand of DATCLA010000204.1, from coordinate 2,628 downwards.
GCGCAACGGTTTAACGTGTCGCTTAATGCGCTGATTGAGGCTAATCCCGGTATTGATCCCAACCGTCTCCAAATTGGGATGGTCATTTGTATTCCGGGGACCAGAGGGGAATCAGTGACCGATTGGGAGGATTACACTTCACAATAGAACTACACGGCACTGGTGGCTGTTCCTGTCATTACCTTCCTTACCGGGAAAACTTCGGCATGGCCATAGTATAAGAGTTGAAAATGGAGCTTAGTTTCGGATTGCTCAGCTTTGTCAGTTGGGGCAGTCCTAACTGGCTCCGTTTTTATAAATTAAAGGCGGTGAAAGGTATGAAGAAGATTATTCTCCAATCAACGTAAAGTTTTACCGATAATTTACCTTTTCTTGAAAATATGCTCTAATCCTTGTGTTAATCGATAACCTCAACGGCTAAAGCAACATAGCATGAGAGTAATAAAACCAATGTCCTAAGTTACTAAAGAGGTGAAAAATAGATGTTTGAAAATTACTCTTCTAAATTAGAAAGTGAGATTATCGAGTTAACCCTGGAAGACGGTGACGACCTTCAAGCAATCGCTTATGCTTTTGAAACTACTCCCGAAGCAATCGCTGCCATAACACCCGGCCTTGATCTGTCTCAGCCCCTTCCCGAACAGGTAATAAGAATTCCACAGCCACCCCGGCGCTGTCCCGATGGAATTCGTTATCAGATCCAGCGCGGTGATACTATCCAAAACATAGCCCGGCGTTTTGGGGTTACCGCTGCAGCGCTTTACCGGGAAAATCCGTTCTTGTTAGTGGTTGGTATCCGACCGGGTCTGGAGATCTGTATTCCGGTAGCACCGCTGCCGCGTTGTCCCAGCGGATTTTTTCACACTGTAGTAGCCGGAGATACTTTATTTGGGATCGCTGCCCGTTACCGCACCACTGTTGATGCAATTTTACGTGCCAATCCCGGGTTGGATCCGGAGCGGTTATTCATCGGCCAGCAAATCTGTATCCCCAGAGAGCACCTTCCGGTTTGTCCGGGCGGTTTCTTTTACACAGTGGTCTCTGGAGATACCTTATTTCTGATTGCAACACGCTTTAATACAACGGTAACTGCCATTTTACAAGCCAATCCCGGCCTGGATCCGGACCGGCTCGTTGTCGGAGAACGAATTTGTATTCCGGCTGCTCCGCCACAGATCTGCCGGGGATTAGAATATACGGTGGCTGCCGGTGATACCTTAACCAGTATCGCGTTTCGTTTTAACACTACGGTGGCTGCGATCCTTCAGGCAAATCCGGGTTTAAATCCTGATTTTATAGTGATTGGACAGCGGATCTGTATTCCTACCTTACCACCGGCAGAGGAATGCCCGGGCTTTTTCTATACGATCAACGCCGGTGATACACTTTTTGCCATTGCGGCACGCTTTAATACTACTGTGAATGCAATTTTACGGGTCAATCCCGGACTGGACCCGAACCGGCTCTTTATCGGCCAGCAGATCTGTATTCCCAGATAAGCCAGAACATAAATTGTTTCAATCAGTTAAAGTTGTAAGCTAAGGGCTGTTTGTTCCAGCAGCCCTTAATATGGTTAATTTAGCCTTCGGTAGCAGGAATTGTAATATATTTGCCGAAATTTAAATTATTATTGAAAATAAAAAATAGGTTAATAAATCAAGAGGTGTAATCATGGCGATTTCGATAGAACGGATCAACTACCGAGGCTGGCCTAATTGTTACCGGATTAGTGATAGCAACAGTCAACTGGAAGTGGTAGTTACTACCGATGTGGGGCCCAGAATTATTCGATGCGCTTTAGCTGGTAAAGCAAATCTGTTTCAAGAGTTTCCCGCTGAAATTGGCCAAACCGGCGGGCAGGAATGGCGGATGTATGGCGGCCATCGGTTATGGCACAGCCCTGAGTCCCAAACCCGTACATATTACCCGGACAACCATCCGGTTGAGGCTGAGATCCGGGCGGATGGAATTGTACTGCGCCAGCCGCAGGAAACAACCACCGGAATTCAAAAAGAACTTTCAATTACCATGGTTGCCGGAGTAAGCCGGGTTCGGGTTGAACACCGACTGATCAACGGGAATTGTTGGGCGGTAACTTTAGCGCCCTGGGCTATTACTGTAATGAAAACTGGTGGTACAGCCATTGTTCCTCAATACCGAAAAGTAGTTGGTGAGGGGTTATTACCTAACCGGGTTTTAGCTTTATGGCCTTATACCGAGATGAATGATCCGCGAGTGGAGTGGGGTTCCCGTTATATTCGGGTTACTCAGGATCCCGAACGGTCGTCGGCCTTTAAGATTGGCCTGTCAGTTCCGGAAGGTTGGTTAGCCTATCATAACCAAGACTGTCTGTTTGTGAAACAACTGCCTTATCTGACGGGAGCAGTTTATCCCGATGGAGGGGTTAATGCCGAAATTTATACCAATAATCGCTTTTTAGAAGTTGAATCGCTTGGGGCTTTACAAACAGTTGAACCAGGTGATGCAGTGACCCATATCGAAAACTGGTTTGTATACCAAAATGTACCTAAATTTGTTAACGAAACAGATATTGATGATTTTTTTAACAAGAATGTTTGCATTTTTTAAAATAATTTAATATAATTGTTACATAAGATACTTTTTTAG
>DATCLA010000203.1:0-4886 GCA_036564195.1 Bacillota bacterium | reverse complement strand
GTCAATTGGGCTGCTACTGACTTGGAGGTCAAAGAGAAAGTGGTTTATCCCGTCTTTATCAACGGTAAACCGGAAGCCCTACATGCTTACAAACTCAACAAAGGCCTGACCATCTGGAATAATCTTAAAAATCCGCTGGTTTTGCAATACGAACCGCTAGGAATTCCCCTTTTTACCAGTGTTACCGGGTGGCGGCTGACTACAATTACTTATTGATTTTTTCAAAGATTACTGATTACTGGTTTTTGAGCCCTGTTTCCGCTTGAAACCAGTTTTTTTATACCCCCTCGTCACTGCTAGGAGCTGCTAATTGAACTTGAGTAACTGCTTCTTCCGAGTCATATTTCGTGCAAAACTCAAAGTTAGAACAGTACAAACCATCCGGGTTTTTCAGTAAGGCCGGAGTATATCCCCTGTAAATACTATTACCGGGAGCCGGATAATCGACCTCAATCAGTTGCGCGTCTAGTTTTCGGAACACTCTCCGGCTTAACTCCTGGATCTGGGGGCGCTTCATTTCTCCTTGATATTTTCCGATTAAAAATATTCTGGTATGACAATCCTTGGCTACCCCAGCAATGGCTGCTTGTAAATGGCCCAGATACGTCCGGAGCCCGGCCGATGGGTTTGGTTTTGAGGTATAAATACCAATTTGAGTCTCACTTTGCCGGTCATCCCGACAGGACTGAATCGTTACGATAACCCGAGTCCGATCGGGCCGGGTGCCTTCAAAAGAAATATAACTGTAATGATCCTGGATTCCCGAAATCCAATCCGACTCTGACCTCAAACGCAATTTAGCAGCGACCACCCTGGCTAACTTTTGCAATTCAACTACACTCATCCAACTGTTGGCTAATTTAGTCCAAGTTTCAGTATCAACTGCCTCCAGGATCAAACCAGTGGCTTTCCAGCCTGACTCCAAAGGATGTTCCCAAACTGCTTCGCTAATAGTCGCATCGACAAACCGCAATGAAAAAAACAGTAAAAAAACTGCCGCTACTGTAATTCTAATTAAAAACTGTTTAATCACCGTACCATTCCCTCCTGATTTAAATATAATTAACTATAAAGTGCTTCTAAAATCAGTCTTGACTAAAATCAGTTGTAATATACGGTGATAACTTGATTTTAAGCTTGCTACAGACAAGATTGTCCTTCTCCAGTACACCGGGCGTTCCCCTTACTTGCCTTACAGTTAGCGCTTTTAGCCTTTTTCAGCTTGGGACCGGTAGGGTCAGGAATGTTTTTGATCAAAATATAAAGCGGCGGATTACCATCCCATCGAGTTTATTTTAATAACAAAATGAGGGTGAGTACCTGAAGCAACTCACCCCGCTTATTAACGTTCCCATTCAATCTAGGAAACCTCACGAAGCCTCCTCCACATATTCCCGATCGGTTCCACTGGCATGAAGACCACGACGTCGTGTATGATAATCAACCCGATACATTCTGACTCACTCTATCAGCTTCTCGGAGCCATTATTTGCTCAACAATTCTTTTAATACTTCGGCTCCGACCTGTAAAGCCCGATCTACTTTGGTAGTGTCTTTACCACCGGCCTGAGCTAATTCCGGTCGGCCGCCACCGCTGCCTCCAGTCTCCGCAGCTACTACTTTAATTAAGGATCCTGCTTGTACCTTGGCAGTCAGGTCCTTAGTTACACCAACCACAAAAGCCACTTTCTCATCAGTTACCGAACCCAACACTGCCACTCCGCTACCCATGTGTTCCCGTAGTCGGTCAACGGCCTTCCGCAACCGTTCCATGGTCAAACCATCGATCCGGGCTACTACGTAATTAATACCGTTACACTGCTCAATTTGGTCAAACAACTGTTTCACCTGATTGGCGGTTTTCGCCTGGCTGATCTGGCTTAGCTCTTTATTGAGGCGGGCGTTCTCCTGCAGCAGCCCATCTAATTTAGTCATCAGTTGGGTGGGACCGGTCTTCAATACCTGACAGGCCGCTGCTACCAACCGGCGTTCCTCGTCAAACAGCCGTAAAGCCTCGTCTCCGGTAACAGCTTCAATCCGGCGGATTCCGGTAGCCACGCTACTTTCAGCGGTAATCCGGAAAAACCGGATCTGGGCGGTATTGGCCACATGAGTGCCACCGCATAATTCGATACTGAATCCCGGGACCTTGACTACCCGGACAGTATCACCATATTTCTCATCAAATAGCGCCATCGCCCCTTGGGCCACTGCTTCCTGATAATTCATTTGTTCCGTACAGACGGCAATCCCCTTGGCGATAACCTCGTTTACCAGGTTTTCAACCTGGCTTAACTGGGCGGTGTTTACCTTCTCAAAATGAGTAAAATCAAATCGCAACCGCTCCGGGGTTACCAGCGAGCCGGACTGGTGCAGATGGCTGCCTAAAACCTGACGCAAAGCCGCCTGCAACAGGTGGGTTGCAGTATGGTTGCAGGCAGTTGCCAACCGCCGTTTCGCTTCCACCCGCAGTTCAAAACGGGGTGCATCTTTGGGAAACTGGCCGTCCTTTTTCACCAGATGAATAATACGGTCGTTCATCTTTATGGTATTGCTAACCCGAAATTTCTTGCCTGCAACCATAATATAGCCGGTATCCCCGACCTGACCGCCGGATTCACCGTAAAACGGGGTTTCTTTAAAAACCAAATGCCAATAATCTTGGTCTTCACCAAACAGGCAGAGGGTGGACTCGCCGCTAAGCGTCTCATATCCGGTAAAACGGAAATCGGCAGTATCCTGCAAAATTTCCCATTTGGTCTGATCTTCCGCCATGACAAACTTTCCGCTTTGCCGGGCTTTGGTCCGTTGTTCCTCCATTTCCCGGTCAAATCCGGCCAAGTCCACAGTAAACCCGTATTCTTCCGCCATCAGTTGGGTTAAGTCCAAAGGAAAGCCGTAGGTGTCATAAAGTTTAAAAGCATCACTGCCGGAAATCCGGGTCTGACCGGTCCGGTTTAAATTAGCAGCAATCTCCTGAAAAAGCTCAATCCCTTTATCCAGAGTACGGTTAAATCCTTCCTCCTCAGACTTGATCACTAATTCGCAATGGTGTTGTTGCTCCCGGATCTCCGGATAGGCATCGCCCATTGCCGCCACTAATGCCGGTACTACCTTATAAATAAATGGTTCAGTCATTCCCAGATTCCGTCCAAACCGGGCCGCCCGACGCAGGATCCGCCGCAACACATAACCCCGGCCTTCGTTGGAAGGCAGTGCCCCGTCAGCAATGGCAAAGGTTAAGGCCCGGACATGGTCGGCGATAACCCGTATGGCCACTTGATTCCGGGGCTCGGAATAGCTGCGGCCGGTAATTTTTTCAATGGCTTGAATAATCTCAGCAAACAGGTCAATATCATAATTGGAGCTTTTATTTTGCAGTATTGAGACAATCCGTTCAAAGCCCATCCCGGTATCAACATGTTTACTGGGGAGTTCTTCGAGGCTGCCGTCGGCTTTCCGATTATATTGGATAAATACTAGATTCCACAACTCAATAAAGCGGGCGCAACCGCCATTTACCGCGCAGACATGGCCGGGGACCCCTCTTTGATCACAACGTTCCGGGCCTAAATCAATATGAATTTCCGAACATGGCCCACAAGGTCCGGTGTCACCCATCTCCCAAAAGTTATCCTTATCGCCAAAGCGCAGCACATGGTCTGGTAAAATATCGGTACAACTTCGCCATAAAGCTTCGGCCTCATCATCGGTTTGATAAACTGTAGCGTATAATTTAGCTTTGGGCAGCTGCCAACGCTCGGTTAAAAGTTCCCAGGCCCAGGTAATCGCTTCTTTTTTATAATAGTCTCCGAACGACCAGTTGCCTAACATCTCAAAAAAGGTGTGATGGTAAGTATCCCGGCCCACTTCTTCCAAGTCATTATGTTTCCCGCTGACCCGGATACACTTTTGCGAATCCGCTGCCCGGACATAACTTCTGCTGCCCGTGTTCAGAAAGACATCTTTAAACTGGTTCATTCCCGCATTGGTAAAGATCAATGTGGGATCATTATGAGGAATCAAAGACGCGCTGGGTACAATGGTATGCCCTTTTGCTTTGAAAAATTCCAAAAATTGTTGCCGAATTTGATTAGCCGTAAGCACTGCCAACCTCTCCTCTACAATTAAACTGATTTCATTTTAATAAATTATCGCCGTAGACGCAAGGACAACTTTGGAAAGGGGTTTTTACTTTTCTAAACTGACGGTTTTTCTTTGCAAAATCCGGTTCATATTCCGGACGGCACACATTTTACCGCATAATGAATCATCAGGTTTTAATGACACCGCCCCCCACTGATGCCGCGGGATTAACCTGCCATTTAACTCGATAATCACCTGCCCTTCCGATAAATGCTGTACAGTTACAAGCTCCTACAAAGTGGTAACTTGGCCCACTTCTTTCGGTTTACCGTTAATTAACAACCGCACCGTATCAACTCCTTTCTAGTTAGGCGCCGCTCATCGTTCGTCACTGGGGTTACAAGACTTACCTGATATCAATCCGGTCAATTAGCTTATAGCTTGAGGCCAGTATACAAGTTCTGTACTTTAAGCAACGAAAATGAGCAATAATAAAAAAACTTGCTTCCCCCAGGAAAATCAAGCTTTTAATCACAGCTTCCCTTCGGCGGAATTATCCACATCAGGTTCAAAGGGTTGAAATTAATTTCTCTCAGCCTTACGGCACCCCTAGCAAAAAGTATTAAATTAGCATCATCCATTCAAAATCTATTAACTGATGATAATAACCATGAAAAAAGGACTTGCCATGTCGGTAAGTCCTCGTCGCCCCTGCTACTCCCTACGTTGGCATTACCCACTTCAGGTTATGAGGGTTGAGATTGCTCTCTCTCAGCCTTACGGCACCCCTTAGCAGATAA
>DATCLA010000202.1:0-12579 GCA_036564195.1 Bacillota bacterium | reverse complement strand
CTGGTTTAGTATGTATAAATTTTAAAAAAAAATAAACCGTAGACGATTTAATTATCTCACTCCTTTAAAGAAATTCTTGGGGGTACTATCAAGTATATTTTCGGCAATAGGGCGCACTTTTCCCTTCAGAATTAAAGAAATTATTCAGCGTAGACTTGGAGAAGAAGGTGAACTGCGGAAAGTGAGTAAAATAAACTCCAATCAACAGTGGGTCTGCCAAAAAATCAAGTTTCCAGTCAAGTTTCCCTTAGCCTTGGTGGAACAGACGGGCGATACCGTACGTTGCCAAGAGCACAATCACTCCGGCAATCAGTACCCCAAAAAAAATGGAAAAAAAGGCATACCGCTTCCGCATCCCTAAGATACAGGCGATCACCGCCCCGGACCAAGCCCCAGTCATGGGTAACGGAACCGCGACAAAGAGCGTTAAAGCCCAATATCCGTACTTCTTGACCTCTGCCTGATGGCTCCTGGCCCGGGTAAACAGCCAGTGAAAGAAACGGTGGAACAGGGGGATGTGATCCAGCCAGTTAGCGACCGGCCGAATCAATAACATTACCGGGATTACCGGCAGCATATTACCGGCCACCGCTGTGAGTAAGGCCAACGGTGCCGGAAAACCCAGTTGCCACGCTAGCGGAATCGCAGCCCGTAATTCCAGGTAAGGCAGAAGCGAAGTAATCATCACTTTTAAGACGGAATCAGAACTAACCATCTAAACTCCCTAATTAAAATCAGGTATTGGCGCAATCACAATCCGGGTTAAGGGGAAGTGCTTCCACCATCGCCACTAACAACTGTTTCAACCGTTCGTTGTTATTGGCAAACACCTCCAGAACCGCTTCATGGGTAACCGGCTTAATCTCGGGGCGACCTTCTAATCCCGCATCATAGTCGGTAATCAGGGCGATATTGACATAACAAAGCCCCAACTCCCGCGCCAGCCAGCCCTCAGGATATTGGGTCATATTAATAACTTCCCAGCCGTTTCTGCTATATTCCCGACTTTCCGCCCGGGTCGCAAAACGCGGCCCGGAGATCACCACTACCGTGCCCCGGTGGTGCACGGTGATTCCTAACTTTTCCGCACAGTCGATGGCAACGCGCCGCATCCGGGCGCAATAAGGATCGGCCGCACTGCGGTGTGTGGTCACCGGCCCGTCAAAAAAAGTGTCTTTCCGGCCCCAAGTCCGATCCACAAATTGGTCTACCACTACAAAATCCCCCGGTTTAATCTGAGGTTGCAGACTGCCCGCGGCACATGGCCCGATAATCTGCTTTACTCCTAGAGACTTCATAGCCCAAAGATTGGCTCGGTAATTAATCATATGGGGCGGATATTGATGATATTTTCCGTGCCGTGGCAAAAAAGCGACTGTCTTTCCTGCCAGGTTGGCCAGAGCAATCCGGTCACTCGGAGCGCCATAAGGCGTTTCCACCGCAATTTCCTCGGCATTTTCCAGTAAAGAATAAAAACCTGAACCACCAAAGATGCCCAAATCTGCGTGTGCCATTTTTTCCTCCAAAAAGCGATTTGTTCCCAATTTTAGTACTCTTTTGGATTCTCGTCAAATTGTAAAAACTCCTGCCGGAAGACAGGAGTTTTTGCAAACTAAAATCTTAAAAAGACACTTTCAAAGTAAACAGGGCGTAATTCGCCCTGTACAGGGGCAGGAAAGTTTAATAACGATTATCTAAATTAGTAAAGTCCAAATTCTGACTATTTGGTACGGTATCATTCTGTTTTTGCAAGCCCAGTCCGGCATTAAACCCGAACTGAACATTAGCTACCGCCTGGTCGGACAAAGTACGCTCTGCCGCTAAAATCATGTTTTTAACCATCTGACCACCCACGTGTCCGCAATCCTTCGCCGTCATATATCCCCAGTAATCACCTTGAATGGGTGCTGTATTGATAATCTGGGCATTATTCAAGTCCTGGGCAATCTCATATTTCATATTATGAAGGGCGAGCGATGCTTCTTTGACAACATAAGTATTTCTGCGTTGTCCGGTACCCATCCTTTTCACCTCCTTTAACTGGTTTGATTTTAATTTGCTCTAAAAAGGCAAGGTTCACTCTCACGAAAGATTGGCAGTTTTCATGGTTCCTGCCAACCGTACCAAGGCCCCGCGGGCATTATAAAAATTCCGCTCCTGATCCCGTCCCACAGTGTCCTAAAGTCCCGCCGGTTCATAAGATAGATTAAAGAGGGGTGGCCAAAACAGATGAAAGATTTTACTGATTTAATTTACGGATACGAAAAAAAAGTTCCAACCAGTAAAGGGCTTAAACGCTATATTAATCTGGACAATGCAGCGAGTACACCTCCGTTTAAAGGCGTAATTGACCAAATTAAGGCCATGGCCGCCTGGTATGCCGGAGTCCACCGCGGTACCGGGTATAAATCCAAATACTCTACCGAACAATACGAAATGGCCCGGAACGTTATTGCCCAATTTGTTGGAGCCGATCTCCGGAAACAGACGGTGATTTTTACCAGGAACACCACTGATTCTATTAATAAGGTCCGCCACTATTTACCGTACTTACCAGGGGAATCCGTGGTCTTCTCCAGCTTTGAGCATCACTCTAACGAGCTGCCCTGGACCGGCTATCCCCATACGGTAATTGACATTAGGAACGGCCAATTTGATTTGGGACAGTTGGAAGAGTATTTAAAACAAAATCAAAACCGGGTTAAACTAGTGGCAATCTGCGGCGCTTCCAATGTGACCGGTTATACGCCGCCGATCTATACCATTGCCGAAATGGCCCACCGCTATGGCAGTAAAATTTTGGTCGATGGAGCGCAACTGGTGCCGCACCGGCCGGTAAAACTTTTTCCGGCTGATGACCCCCGCCACTTGGACTTTTTGGTATTTTCCGCCCATAAAATGTATGCGCCTTTCGGGACCGGCCTTCTCATCGGGCCTAAGGATTTGTTCGCGCAGGGGCTGCCTAGTCAGGTCGGCGGAGGTACCGTTAAAGCATTAACTGCTGCCGGTCCCGTCTGGCAAGAGCCTCCGGCTAACGAAGAAGCCGGCTCACCCAATGTCCTCGGCGCCATTGCTACTGCCGAAGCCTGTCGCATCCTCTCCCGGCTCGGCTGGGATACCCTGGTCAAACAGGAAAATGAATTAATCTCCTATACCCTAGCCTGTTTACGACAAATGCCACAGCTTACCATTTATAACCCAAACCCGGATAACCGGGTGGGGGTAATCGCCTTCAATGTGGCTGGCTTTACCCATCAGCAAGTAGCGGATTTCTTGGCCGACCACTATGGCATTGGAGTCCGCAATGGTTGTTTTTGCGCCCGCCGCTATGTAATGGACTTACTGAACATTAACTTTAAGCAATTAAGTGATTTGAAGCCGGAAGCAGTCCCCGGTATGGTCCGGATCAGTTTTGGCTGCTATAATCAGAAATTTGAAATCGATCGGCTTTGTGAAGCTTTGGAAGTGTTGGTTAGAGGTAAACTAAAATAAAAAAACCGCCTCATTTAGGGCGATTGGAGATTGGAATCAACCTGTTTGGGACCGGTAAAAGCGCCCCGCCAGCGCCAAAGGTAGTCTAAACCGGAAAAAACTGTTAAACAGACCGCAAGCCATAAGAGCCAGTGGCTAAAGGAGGTGTTCCAAATCTGCTCCAGCATTACAAAGGAGATCGCCACAATCTGTGAAAATGTTTTTAATTTTCCCCACGGACTGGCGGCAATTGATAACCCTTTCTTACCGGCAAAGTATCTTAAAAAGGTAATCAGTACTTCTCGGGCGATAATAATCCAGACGGCAACCCAGGAAACCCGATCCAAGTTAGCTAAGACCACCAGAGTTAAGATAATTAAAAATTTATCGGCAAAAGGATCAAATGATTTTCCGAAAGTACTGATCTCCTTCATGCTACGGGCGGCATAACCATCCAGGCCATCGGTTAACCCGGCAATAATAAAGATTACCGCAGCCAACAGATCGCGTCTGGGAATATCCCAAAACAGAATACCCACACAGACCGGAGCTAAAATAATCCGTAAGGTGGTGAGCCAATTTGCTAATGTCATTTCCCTCTATTCCTCCAGACACTCTCTGCAATTCGCGATTGGTATCAAAAACTCCTTTAAACGCATTCGAAAATTAGTCGGTAAGAACTTCCGCCCGGAGATTATAACCGTCCTGGCCGGTAACCCGGCAGCGGACCAACTTCCCGGGTTGGCCCTGATACCCTTCAAGATAAATGACTCCGTCCACATCCGGGGCAAATGCCTGACTCCGGCCCACTGCAAGCCCCTCCGGCGAGACCCGGTCAACTAACACTGATAACTCCCGGTTAACCTGTGATCCTAGGAACTGTTGGACAATGGGCTGCTGGGCCTGTAAGAGTATCCGGCGGCGTCTGGCTTTCACTGCCTTTTTAATTTGCGGTCTCAGTTGGTAAGCGTCGGTCTGCTCTTCGCGGGAGTAACAAAAGACTCCTATATGCTCAAAATGGAATTCTTTAATAAAATCAACCAATTCACCAAATTCCGCTTCGGTTTCAGTAGGAAAACCCACAATAAAAGTAGTCCGTAGCACAATTTCCGGTACTATTTCCCGGATCAACCGGAGTTTGCTGCGGAGCAGTTCTGGTGAGTCCGGCCGATTCATCAGTTTTAAAATTCTGGGATTAATATGTTGAATTGGTAAGTCAAGGTATTTACAGATTGAAGGTTCCCCGGCGATTAACTCCAACAACTTAGTATCAACAGCAAAGGGATAGGCATACAATAAACGGATCCACTTTGGTTTGGCCTCGGCAATAATCCGCCGCAATAACTCTGTCAAGTTGGAGGCTGGTTTTAAATCATGGCCGTACATCGTGATATCCTGTGCAATCAGATTGACCTCTTTTACCCCCGCCTGTACCAGCTGGATGGTTTCCCAGACAATCGACTCCGGATTACGGCTCCGAAAACTACCTTTAATTAACGGAATCGCACAATAGGAACAGCGATGGTTACAACCTTCGGCAATTTTCACATAAGCGGTATGAGGCAGCGTAACCTGGTAACGGGGGAGATTAATTTCATTCAAAAAAGGTGCTGTTAAGGCAGGGGTACGGTCGGCGCTTTCCTGCTCAATCTTGGTAGCCACCGCGCCGATTTCGCCTAAGCCCACCCAATAATCCACTTCCGGTAAGTCCCGGACCAGTTCCTTGGCATACCGTTGGACTAAACAGCCGGCTATTACCAGTTTCCGACATTTGCCCACCCCCGGCTGTTTATATCGGGCCATCGTTAAAATATGTTCAATCGATTCCCTTTTGGCGGACTCAATAAAACCGCAGGTATTAACTAAGATTAATTCAGCCTCGGCAAAGTCCTGGGTTAACTCCCAGCCGGCAGCGACTAATTGACCTAACATAATTTCCGAATCAACCAAATTTTTGGCACAACCTAAAGATACAACCGCAAACTTTTTCAAATTTTCCTCCCACCGTAGCTCAGACTAGTGTAAAGTCACGTTTTTAATCTTCCCCTATTTTAATATGGTAGCCGGTGGGATGCAAGAGTTTTAATCCTTCTTCACCTGCAGCCGCTTAAAATTTCAGCCTGAGCTTGATCTTTAACCGAACACACTACCAGTAGTTAACATGAAAAGGTTGCCGACTTAAAAAAAGTCAACAACCTTCCGCTGTTGGTCCCGACCCTCAAATAACTGATTACCGGCAAGATTTACACGCAGTATTAAATACATTCGAGGGCTTAATCTCAGCCAACCCTTGAGTACAGGGGATTTTCCGGTTTGCGACTTTTAAGGCAACCAACTGCAGCAATTGCAGGACTACTAATAACCGATTGTTGCCAGTATGGGAAAAAATACGCTTTTGTAAGATGTCTTGAATTTCAGCCAGCCGGTTCAGAATATCCGCTTTGGCTTTTTTAGCTAACGGCAGTTCCCGGACAGAACCAACAATCAACTGGATTTGATTGCTTAAAAAATCAGCATCATTATTGGTAAAAAAACCCGGTGTAGACAAAAAATCTGCAATCAACTGGGAGACGTTTTCGATGGCCCTTAAAACAATACAGGTATTACTCATAACATCACCTCCCGCTATATAATATTACCCCAAGAAAGGAGGTGACGCAGTTTCTGTAAAAAAGAGACTAAAACCTAAAATTCGCAACCCGGCTTCAACCGGATAAACCATTGACGTTCTGGAGAGATTCCGGGGGTACCCGGAGTTCCGGGTAGAGATAAGCATAGATTTTTTTAAGAAAACTAATCCGCAAAACATAATTTTTAGTCTCCGGAAACGGGATATTCTCCAGTTTAATTACATCGCCATCCCAGATCCGGTCTGCCAGCCATTGAGAAACGTAACGGTGACCGGCATTATAAGAAGCCAGCGCCAATCCTTCATTCTGATTAAAATACCGTTTCAGGTAAGCCAAATACCAAACCCCTACTTCCAGGTTTTTGCTGGGATTTAGCAGATCCTTGTGGGAATAGCGGTGCCATTGCAGTTGCCCGGCAACCCATCTTCCGGTAGCCGGCATCACCTGCATTAAACCAAGAGCGCCTTTACTTGACTGGGCAGAAGCATTAAACCGGCTTTCTGTAAAGATAATCGCACTAATTAACGCCGGATTTAACCCATTATGCTTACTATAGGCAATAATCTGCGGTTTATAATTTAATATAAAATAAGATTGCATAATTGGTTTATGCAATACGCCGACTAGGAGCAATAAAAAGAAAATTATCCCTTTATACCGCAGGCATGCCTGTTTCACTTTCTCACTCTCGCTTAATTTTTACCATTTTATTGAATTATTGGTTATAATTAATATACCATAGAATCAGCAACAGTACAAATAAATTATCGCCTTTAAGCCTATCTTTCAATAGAAAATAATTACATGAATTGGTAAAGACTTTCTAAAACCGCCTTTTTTAACTGGGTAAAATCCCGGCTGTTCTCGATAACCAAATCCGCCCGTTTGACTTTTTCCACCAACGGCCATTGCGCTGCCAGTCTTTGAGTGGCTTCCGCCGCAGAGAGGCCATCGCGTTGCTCCAAACGTTCCTGTTGTAACTGGGGATTAAGAGTGACTACCCAGACTGCATCAAACCAATTTTCCATACCGCTTTCATATAATAACGGCACTTCCACAAAGAGCACTGAGGCACCGTTTTGGCGATATTGTTCACGCTCCCGGTAAATTTCTGCCTTGACCGCCGGATGCACGATGCTCTCGAGTTTTTTTCGCAGTTGTGAGTCATTAAAGATCAGTTTTGCCAGTTTTCGCCGGTCCAAAGAGTAGTCGGGTAATAGTATTCCCGGTCCGAAAAGATGAATTACCGCTTGATATTCCGATCGGCCAGGTTCAACTACTTGCCGGGCAATCTGGTCGGCGTCAAGCACCGGGTAGCCCTGGTCCCGGATAATCTGTGCCACTGTTGACTTTCCCGAAGCAATCCCTCCGGTCAACCCAATTGTTTTCAAGTAAACCCCTCCATTGTTTGGTATTGTTAACGGCTGAGAGAGGAGGGGACGGTTTCTGATCTGATAATTTCAGTCCAGAGACCGTCCCTCTAGTTTTAGTCCTTCTCATTTCTGGCAATACGGACAGAAATGGGTTCCGCGCCCTCCCAGATTAATCTTGGCAATTGGTCTTTGACAATCAGGACATGGCAACCCTTTTCTGCCGTAAACCCGGAGTTTATCCTGATAGGAACCTGGTTTGCCTTCGCCGTCCCGGTAGTCGCGCTTGGTCGTCCCCCGATAAGCGATCCCTTCTTGTAAAACTTGCCGGACCGCATCGTACAGTCTTTTCAATTCTACGGCGGTCAATGAGTCCACTGGACGGCCCGGATAAATCCCGGCGACAAATAACGCTTCGTCCGCGTAAATATTGCCGATTCCCGCGACAATCTCCTGGTTGAGCAAGGCTTTTTTAATCGCCAGTTTATGTGAGGCTAACCGCTCCTGAAACAATGCCAAAGTAAACTCGGAAGATAACGGCTCCGGGCCTAATTTAGCAAGAGCTTCCGGTACCGCCTGGTTTTGATAAATAAAGACCTTACCAAACTTCCGTTGGTCCCGAAACCGCAATTCCGTCTGGTTATCCAGCTGTAAGATTAAATAAGTAGCTGTAGCGATCGGTTGATCCACCGGCTCCACTGTCAGCTGGCCGGTCATCCTTAAATGTAAGGCTAAAACCAGATCGCCTGACAGCTGCATTAACAAATATTTACCCCGGCGTTGCAAACTATGAATGGTTCTTTCTTGTACCCTCTCAATGAACTCCGCCGGCGACTGCCTTTCCACCATTTTCGGATGCTTTACCTCAGCCCGGATAATGGTCCGGCCGATTAATTTGGCTTCTAAAGTTAAACGAATTGTTTCAACTTCAGGTAGTTCCGGCATCACAACTCCTCCAATTTCACCGGTTCCAGCGTGCCCCAGTCGGAACCCAGTTTTAAATCGACTACCAAAGGCACAGTTAATTCCACTGCCTGCTCCATTTCCGCCTTTACCAGACGGGCCAGTTCCCGCCAGGCGTCTGGGGAAGTCTCAAAGACCAATTCGTCGTGGACCTGCAATAATAGCTTACCCAAATCAGGACGATTGTCAAGAGTTTTTTGAATCCGCACCATTGCCAGTTTAATAATGTCTGCGGCCGTACCTTGAATCGGCGTATTACGGGCAGTTCGTTCGGCAAAGGAACGTAAGGTAAAATTACGCGAGGTTAAATCGGGTAATTTACGGATCCGGCCTAATAAGGTCCGGGCCTCTCCGGTTTGTTTCGCATCCGCAATCAATTGAGCAACATACGACTCCACACCGGGATATTTGGCAAAATAGGCTTTAATAAAGCTATCGGCTTCCTTACGGCTGACACCAATATTTTGGGCCAGCCCGAAACTGCTGATCCCATAGATAATCCCGAAATTAACTGCCTTAGCCTGGTTGCGCATCTCCTGGGTTACCTGGTCCAAGGATACTCCCCAGACTGTTGCGGCGGTAAATTTATGAATATCTTCGCCTTTTTGAAAGGCTTCGCGGTAAGCGGCATCCCCGGAAAAATGGGCCATTACCCGCAATTCAATCTGAGAATAGTCGGCGGATAAGAGCAATAAGCCATCATTGCCGGGAATAAAAGCCCGGCGGATCCGGCGGCCTTCTTCAGTCCGGATCGGAATGTTTTGTAAGTTTGGATCAGTACTGCTTAACCTGCCGGTAGTCGTAACCGCCTGGTTAAAAGTGGTATGCACTCTACCGGTTGCGGGGTTAATTAATCCGATTAACGAATCAATATAGGTGGTCTGCAATTTCAGATTTTGACGATACTCCAAAATTTTGGGGATCACCGGATGCTTTGTTCGTAAGCTTTCCAACACTGCCGCATCAGTAGAATAGCCGGTCTTATTCTTTTTAGGCGGGGTTAACCCCAGCTTCTCAAAGAGGACCGTCCCCAGCTGTTTGGGTGATCCGATATTAAACTCCATCCCGGTAAGCTGATAAATCTCTGCCTCCAGTTGTCCTTCCCGCTGGCGCAGCTCGGCTCCGAAAGTTCGTAAAACTTCAGGGTCAACCTTGATCCCGGTCTGTTCCATTGTGTATAACACTTTAATCAAAGGCAATTCGACCTGGTGATAGAGATACTCCAGGCCATGTTCTGCCAATATTGGTTGCAGGCACTTTGTCAGTAACCTGATGGCGGCGAGCCGCCCACCGGCTATATGAGCACGGGTCTCAATCGGCAAACCGGTAGGTAGGTCAAAACTGCCGATTTTGGCACCCCGTTGGTTTTGCCAGGCTGGGACCGTCTGCCGCAAATAGGAAACTGCCAAGTCTTCCAGTTCCAGGCCACCGACCCCGGCATTGGCCAGATACCCGGCAATCATCAGGTCATCTAACTGTCCGGCCAATTTCAACCCCATTTTGGTAGCAATCATCATTTGCTTTTTTAAATCATGGCCGTATTTTAAGATCCGCTCATCTTCTAAAACCGCAACCAGCGCTGGCGGCAAGGGGGTCGCTGGTTCCAAAGGGTAAAACCAAATTTGTTGGCAGGTGCACAGCCCCAGCCCCAACCATTCGACCCGGTGCCAGTTGGCCACGGCCGTCAGAAATTGAATCCCGCAGGCAGCTTCCTGACTAATAATGTCGCGGATCTCCTGAAGCTGTTCCGTTCCGACAATGGTAACCTGAAACTCTACTTCCGGAAGTTTTTTAATTTCGGGAGCCGGTTGATCCCCGCTTAACCGGTTCAGCAACGATTTAAACTCATACTTCCGGCAAAACTCGATCAGCCGTTCACGGTCCAATTCCGGCGGACGGCAGCAGTGTTCTAACTCTAACTCCAAGTCCAAATCCGTGACGATGGTTGCTAAGCGTTTACTTAAGATGGCCTGATCTTTGTAAGCGCCCAGCAATTCCTGCTCCCGCTTACGGCTAATCTCTCCCAAATGCTCATAAAGGGTTTCCAAAGAACCATACTGATGCAAATATTTTAAGGCCGTCTTCTCTCCCACTCCGGGTACTCCGGGAATATTGTCGGAAACATCGCCCATTAAGCCTTTTAAATCAATTAGCTGTGCCGGAGTTAATTGATAGCGGTTGCGAATATAGGCTTCGTCGACTCTATCATAGTCAGTGATGCCTTTTTTAGTATAAAGGACCGTAATTCCCGGTTCGACCAATTGAAACGAATCCCGGTCACCTGTGACAATTTCCACATTCAATCCCTGCTTGACTGCTTTCTTAGCGAAAGTCCCAATTACATCGTCAGCTTCAAAACCCGGCTTTTCGTAAACCGGCACCTGCAAAATCCCGAGCAATTCCCGGATAATCGGAAACTGGCTCCGCAATGAATCTTCCATCTTCATCCGGTTAGCCTTATATTCACGGTACTCCTGATAGCGAAAGGTGGGCGCAGCCGCATCAAAAGCAGTAACCAAGTAATCGGGTTTGCCTTCTTCTACCAATTTCAACAGCATCATCAATAATCCGTAGACTGCATTGGTAGGCTGACCACTGCTGGTAGCTAAGGGGGGCAAAGCAAAAAAGGCCCGGTTGGCCAGACTGAAGCCGTCGATGATGGTTAATTTTTGTGTCATTTGGACAACTCCTCGTTTCTTCGGTTTAATCTATCATATCCGAGCAAGGCGACTCCTACGGCATTGTCACTGGAGAGTTCGGGCGGCCCCCAGAGGACTTGGATACCTGAGGCAGTGCCGGCAGACGCTAAAAAACCTCGGACCAACCCATTGGCAGCCACCCCTCCTACCAATAGAACCCGGTTAATCCGATATTGACTAACCGCCGTCAAAGTCACCTTCCATAAACTGCGGCTGATCACATCAAAAACCCCCCAGGCTACCAACGAACCGGCAGTCCCCTGCCGAATCAGGCGTTCCGCGGCACTGGCAGGACCGGAAAAACTTAAAGAATTTCCGTCCACAGCAATCGGTAGAACCGGTTTTAACTGTGGACCGGCCTGTGCTGCCAGATTTTCCAGAAACGGTCCGGCAGGAAACGGCGCTCCCAGGGCAACTCCGACCCTGTCGACAAACTGACCGGCATGAAGATCCGAAGAACCGCCGATTTTAGTAATATTAAAACCGCCTGCTGCCGGTTTAACCAAGAGCAGTTCGGTAGTACCTCCCGAAATGTGCCAGGCTAAAAACGGTTCCTCCGGAAAGGGCTGACGGTAAAGGCCCGCCCGGATATGTCCTTCCTGGTGGCTGGTCTCCAGAAACGGAACGCCGCAGATCTTGGCTAAAGTTGCGCCAAAGGCTGCCCCCACGTTGAAAACGGGCAAATATGAACCAGCCACCGGTCGCGGCAGTACCGCTGCAATTACCAAAGTCACCGTTGACGGAGTATCATCTTCCCCCAGCAGTTGCGGCAGATTTTGGACATGCTGAAAAACTGCTTCCGACTGACGCAGCCCTTTTTGCCCCGATTTTACCCGGAGTACTTTGCGGCTGTCCAGCCGGATTTCACCTGCTGTATCCAGTAGGGCCAGGGAGGTTGTATAACAACTGGTATCAATTCCTACAATCATCACTGGTTGCTCCTTGGTCGCCTTTATAAAAATTCTGATCAATCATTAACTTACCCCTCTTTCACAAAAAAACAGAGGTTAGTCTGCTCCTCTGCCTCTAGATCCGCAATATTGATTAGGGCGCCTGGGTATGGGAAGACCGGATCATCTCTCCTAAAATGCCATTGACAAATTTACCCGATTCTGCATCCCCGTACCGTTTGGCTAATTCCACCGCTTCGTTTACAGTAACACTCGGGGGAATTTCTTTCATAAAAGTTAATTCGTAAAGGGCCATCCGGAGGATATTCCGGTCGGTATTAGCCATCCGCTCCAAAGACCACTCTCGGGCAAACTTGGAAATATATTCATCAATAGCCTTTTGATGCTGTAATGTCCCTTCAACCAAGTTTTCCACAAACCGGCGGGTCGGTTCCGACAGCCCCTCGGTTTCACTTAGAGCCCGCGCCAAGGCTTCCTGCCAGATATTTTTACCCACATCTACCTGAAATAAAATTTTAAATGCCATCTCTCTGGC
>DATCLA010000201.1:0-1976 GCA_036564195.1 Bacillota bacterium | reverse complement strand
CCGGAGACTTCCTTAGAGATTGGGATCGAGAAGACGATCCGTTGGTATTTGGATCATCAGGACTGGGTCGCAGAAGTGGTTAGCGGTGATTATCAGAAGTATTATGAAAGGATGTATGGAAAGAGGTAATTTTTTAGAGCTGCTGGACAGTTTTGTCGACCACGGTTGGGTCGATGAAATCGACCGGGAAAACATTGAACGGATTGACAAATCATTCATCTTGCAAGACTTTGCCGGGAAAGAAAAGCGGACCTCATCTACAGGATGAAGGTAAAAGAAACTGAGTTTGTCTTTTATTTGCTGATCAAATTACCAATCGAGCATTGACTTTTAAATACCGTACCGGTTGCTCTAATATCCAGTGTTATTTAGGAAAAAGAAAGGACTTGTCACCTGATGAAAAAGAAACTTCTTCAGTGGCTAGGGATAGCTCTGTTGCTAATGCTGCTCAACCTGCCGGTATTGGCTGCCGGACCGGCCAATGCCCCTCAAGTATCACCCAATATCCCCCTGGACAGCTATATCTACACTTATCTCGAAAAATTAGACGGGCTGGGTTATTTGAAAGCTATGTTACCGGATACCAAGCCTTATACCCGCCGGCAGGCGGCGCAGTGGGTCAGTCAAATTCAGCAAACCGTTCCGGAGCATCTACCGGCTTATGCCCGGACAATGCTGGAACGTTTAATAGCGGATCTGGGGCCGGAGTTGGCCGGATTGACCGTCGGCCCGGCGGTAACATCCACCTGCCGGGTTGAAGCCGAATGGAAAACTGTCTACTATGATGGCGCTACTTTGGACCAGTATTGTACCAACTCCTCTTATCAACCGTTAAATATTAACAATAACGGTTACCGTTTCGAGGAGAATTTTAATAACCTGATTACGTTGCAGGTTGCAGGCGGGCTGGGAGAAAGGTTTGTTTTCAGTGTCACCCCGCGTTTTAGTTATGATGAAGTTAACGCTGCAACAGCGGATCTGGTTTCGGGATATTTGAAGTCCGGAATAGGTAATCTCGGGATTCAGCTCGGTAAAGAGGCATTCTGGTGGGGCCCGGGGGTGCGGGGCAGTCTGCCGCTGACCAATAACGCCACTCCCTTAACAGCACTGAAGCTTTCCAATCTGGATCCGGTTCAATTTGACGGCCTGCTCGGCTTTTTAAAGCAGGGAGACTTTACTTTCTTCTACTCCGAGCTTGATGATGAACGGGAATTTGTTAAAGGCCCATCATTTGTAGGTTTCCGGGCTACTTTCACCCCCTGGGCCAACTTAACTTTAGGCGGCTCGCTCAACTCCATAGTCGGAGGGGAGGGGCATCACTTAAGCGGCTCAGACTACCTGGAGTTTTTTACCGGTAAAAATGCCGACTTACCAGAGGAAGAAAAATGGAACTCCATTGCCGGGTTTGATTTCCGCTGGCGCAGCCCTAGACTGGCCGGGCTCCAGGTTTACGGCGAATATTACGGTGAAGACCAGGCCGGCAAGTTTCCACCGTTACCATCGCATAATGCCTATTTGTTTGGGGTAAAGCTGCCGCGGTTGGACCGGGAGGGCCGCTGGGAGTTGCTCCTGGAGAAGGCCCGGACTAATAATGCATGGTACCGGCACTGGGTGTATAAGGAAGGTTATGTTTACGAAGATAATATTCTCGGTGATGCCATGGGATGTAACGGGATTCGTTTTTATCTCAAACTCTCCCACTATTGGACGGCTAGTTCCTGGATGTCCTTTAATGCCGAACATCTGGTGCTTAACGAAGCTGCGGCCGCTCCCCAGAAAGTCAATTCCTACTGGCTCAGTTATAACCGGGATTTACAAAAGGGCCTGGCCTTAAAGGCTACCGTCGGCTGGTCAGAGGTTGATAATTTGAACTATCAGGCCAACCGTTCCGGGCATAACTTCTTAGGGAGCGTCGGGTTGCAGAAAAGGTTTTAGGAACAGGGGACAGGTTCCCCGTCCCAGAGATTCCTATCTAC
>DATCLA010000200.1:0-6879 GCA_036564195.1 Bacillota bacterium | reverse complement strand
TTTCTTCTACTAAACGAACTAATTCCATGAGGAACCTCTGCCTCCTTCAGGGGGTATTCATTCTTGCCGAATGTGAGGTTCCTCTTCTTTTTTTATTAAAATTTCTCCTCCTTTAAATCTACAATAATTTTACACTATCGTTCCTTTAAATATTGCCAATTTGGCCGCGAAACTAATTCTCAAGCTGCAATTGATTAATACGGTCCATATACATCCGGGCCAGGGCGTCCGCTTCTTCCGCGGTATTGGCTTCAGCGTAAATCCGGAACACCGGTTCCTCGGCATCAGGAAGCACCAAGGTCCAACCGGCATCATGAAACACCTTCAATCCGTCGGTCAACTCCAGTTCCCGTCCTTTATTCTCCTCGAAGAGGTTCCGCATAATCCGTCCTTTTGCTTCCCAAGGGCAGTCCACCTCCTGATAACTCCGCTCCACCCTGGGGATCAACTGTCTGGCTTCGGCTAAACTCACTGCTTCCCTGGCCAGTAGTTCTAAAATCTTAATCAGGCTGAATAAGGCATCCACCTGGGGCAGATATGAGGTCTGCCCTGCGTCGGTTGGGAACAGTCTGGTCTGGACTATTTGCTCCATTAAAGAACGGGGATTAGCTTTGGTCCGAATCACCTTGCCGCGGAATTCCCGGGCCAACTCCTCAATAGAATGAGGGGCGGTTACCTGGACCGGTACAGCGTCCGCCTCCGGCTGGTACTTTAAGACCTGAAAAGAGAGTAATGCGGTTAATTCTTCATCTTTGACCAATTCCCCCCGGTTGTCCAGGAGAATCAGGCGTTCGGCACTGCTGTCGACCAACACCCCCAAATCCGCCTGGCGGGCCCGGACCGCTTCCGCCACCCGGTTCAGCGAGTTCAAAAGGTCTTTCAACGTTTTCGGGCGATAAAGGGCTAATTCATCAGTTTCGTAACAGTTAAAGACCTCACAACCTAATTCTTCAAAGAGCCCCGGTAAAATTACAGCTAAACTACTGGGATCATAATTAACGACGATTTTAAAAGCAGCTTCCCGGATTAGCTTTTTTAATTCCGGGTTGATCAACCCCTGCAGATACGAGTCTACCAGTTGCGGCACAAAGGTTAACTCCCCCATGTTTTGGGCGGTAGCCCGAGGAAAATCCTCGCTAAAATATCGATTCTCCAGGGCCCGCTCGGTACTTTTCGCAATATTCATTCCCTGGCTGTCAAAAAACTCTAGTAATACTCCTTCAGGATCCTGTGGGTCAATACGTAAATGGACCCCGCCCTGAGCCCCCAGCGCCACTAAAGCATAACGGGCTATCGGAGTAGCCATGGTTCCCAGATCGTAGACTCCGGTGCCGGAGGCTAACAACCCCGCAACCAATGCTCGCTTTAAGACCCGGGAGGCATTAAGATGATCGGAACTGACTACACAGCGGGCTCCCTGTTTCAACCCAGCGCCAAATGCCGCCCCGAGCTTAGCCACAATTTCCGGGGTGATTTCCTGATTGACGGTACCGCTAATCCCGGCATTACCAAAGAGACTTTTCGAACCCTTTTTAGCCCAGATTAAACTCTCTGTTAGGATGGTGCCGCTGTCAATGGTTTTATTGGGCCATACTTTAACCTGGGGTTTAAGGACAGCTTTAACTCCCATTGAGACGCCTTCGCCTAAGACTGCCCCTTCGAAAAGTTTGTTGCGGCCTTTCAAATGACTATGGTGGCATAGTAACGCCCCGCGTAACTCCGTATTAGGACCCAGATAACAATGGTCCCAAAGAATGGACCGCTTCATACTACTATCTTCCTGAACTATTCCGTATTTTCCGATTACCGTATACTCATCCAGGTGCGCCCCGGCTTTAACCCGGCAATAGTCGCCCAACAAAACCGGAGCCTTGATCACCGCCGTCTGGTCAATCTCAACCCCTTCACCTACCCAAATCCCGGGCTTAATTTCTTTCCCGGGAATTGAAACCCGGACTTTACCGGTTAAGGCATCAAAATGCGCCTCCCGATATTGGTCAAGGTTGCCAATATCAGACCAATATCCGGAAGCCACATAGCCGTACAACGGTTCCCCTTTCGCCAGTAACAGCGGAAATAAGTCCTTACTGAAATCAAAGACCACTCCGGGTTGGATATAGGAGAAAATCCGCGGCTCCAGAATATAAATGCCGGTATTTACCGTATCACTGAATACCTCACCCCAACCGGGTTTCTCCAGAAAGCGCTTAATGCGCTGACTTTCCGGTTCGGTAATTACCACCCCGTATTCCAAAGGGTTATTCACCTTAGTGAGGACAATGGTTGCGGTAGCCTGTTTTTGCTTATGAAACTTGACTGCGGCCTCCAGATCAAAATCAGTTAAGGCATCGCCACTGATTACCAAGAAGGTCTGGTCAAGCTGATCTTCAATATTCTTGACGCATCCGGCTGTACCCAATGGTTTTTCTTCGGTAACATAGTGCATTTTTAAACCATATTCACGACCGTCCCCGAAATAGTTTTCAATTGCTTCTCCCAGATAAAATAAGGTAACCACGACCTCTTCAAACCGGTGCTTTTTTAAAAGATAAAGGATATGCTCCATTATCGGCCGGTTGACAATGGGGACCAGCGGTTTCGGTTTATTACAAGTTAAGGGCCTGAGTCTGGTGCCTTTTCCTCCGGCCATAATGACTGCGCGCATCGGTCTCCTCCTTCTTTATCGTCGTCTGATAACGTTCTAAGCCCGGATCATCTTCCGGCGCTAACGCCATCCGGGCCATTTTCAGTTCCCGTTCCAAACCTTCATTAGAGACTACACTCCAGGGTGTATCTTGGTATTCGGCAATAATTTCGCGATACACCTTAATGGTTTGCCGGGCGATCCGGTCCCAGTTATAAATATCTTTAATATCCGCCAAAGCCTGTGCCCGCATTTGTTGGGTATGATCGGGATGCTGCAGCGCCCAGAGAATATTATCCGCCAGCGAAACCGGGTTATCGGTATAGGCCTTTAAGCCGTTACGGCCATGCTGAATAATCTCACTCATTCCACCGGTATCCGTCACCACTACTGGTGCTCCGGCAGCCATCCCTTCCAAAGCGACAATTCCGAAGGGTTCATAAAGGCTGGGAAAGACGGCAACATCAGCGCACTGGTACAAAGCGTTTCGAAGGTTGTCAGGAATAAAACCGGTAAAATAAATCCGGTGGTAGATGCCAAGTTGATAGGCACGGTGCCGTAATTCATCCAGGTAAGGACCCTTACCGGCAATTACCAGCTTAACTTTGGAATCTTTCTCCAAAATCCGGGGCATAGCTTCGATTAAAACACCCAAACCTTTTTCCCGAACTACCCTTCCAACATAAAAAAGCATTTTTTCATCAGCAGCGCAATAACGATCCCGGATCCGGGCAGGGTCAAGGTTAGTCCGATTAAACTCTTCCGGATAGACTCCATTGGCAATTACTCGTAATTTATCATCGGGAATTTGAAAGACTCTTTTCAATTCCTCCCGCATATACTGGCTGCAACAGATCACCCGCCACGACTCATAACCCAGCCACCACTCCACATCACTGATATAGCGTTGCAGTTGATTATGAAGCCCATTGTTACGTCCATACTCTGTGGCATGGATCGTCGAAACCAAAGGAACCTGCCAGGAATGTTTTAAATTTTTCCCAGCGTAAGCAGCCAGCCAATCATGGGAATGGACCAAGTCAAACCTGATTCCGGCCTGCTTTAATTGATTGGCCTTCTCAATTAAATTCAAATTCAACTGCAATACCCAGGTTAAAAAGTCCGGTGCCGCCGGATTGTTCATTGCCACCCGGTAAACCTGGACTCCGGCCACAACCTCTGTTTCCGGAGCCCCTTGGACTCCGCAAGTGATGACATAAACCTCGATCCCTTCTTTAACCAAAGCTTGCGACAGGTCGGCAACATGACGGGCAATACCGCCAACCACTTTCGGGGGAAACTCCCAACTTAAAATCAACACTCTCATTTGATCACCTCTTTGTGATTAAAAATAGTTATCCGGAAAACGGTTGTAGGCACACTTTCCTTTTACTGTAAAATGGAGTACTTGAATAACATGATTACCTGCCAAGGTATTTTTAACCATAACCGACTTTTTTATACTAGTTAAAACAAAAAAAGAGAATACTCGCAAAACAAGTATTCTCCGCTTTTAAAGTTTCAAGGGTAATAATTAATAATTATTTGGCCTTAGCCATTGGAAAATTAACTAACCGCCGCCGCGCCTCCAACACCGCTGTCCAGGACTCTGCCGAAAGGGGCCGATCAAAACTACGGAACCCGGCTAATTGAAAACCATGTTTAACCGCAAGATCCCGGAAATATTGAATCGATTCCACGCTGATATCCGTTCCCAGACTAAAATGCTCATAGCGTTGCTCCAATGCCAGCATCATCGTCTCTGACATGCAGGCATAGGCCAATCCCTTTTCAAAGCCAAAGTTCCATCCGAGATCCGGTAATCCCGGGACTGCCACCACACCTCCGTCAATCACTAAAACATCGGGGCGAGCTTGCTTAACTTCTAAGCTGACATCCTGAGGCCGGGCCACATCACAAACTACTGCCCCAAACTTCAGCATCTCCGGCTGGATTAAGCTGTTGACCTGACTGGTAGCGGTCACCACCACATCAGCTAAGGGTAGATATTTACCTAACTCTACCGTATAGACCACCGGGCTTTCCCCCATGACCAGCTCTGCAAATTCCTGGTATTGGGCAAGGGGCGCATCCGGGGCCGGAGCTTTCGGATGATTCTTCACAAAGTCAACGATTCTCCCACCGCTGACCCGGTCTCGATTAAGATGTTGGTAAATCTCGGCGGCCACTTTCATCAGCCGGCGTCTGCTGTGTTGCTGGTTGTTGGGGTTACCGATTAATAGTAACGAGTTGACCTCTTCCGCCAATAACAGGGCAGTTGCCCGTCCAATTGATCCGGTCGCGCCAACTACGGCCGCAGTTGTCTGGGGTAAGGGGATCTGCAATCTCCGGGCGGCCTCCAGGGTAGCCTCGACCGCAGCTGCCACAGTATAACTATTGCCGGTAGTGACTGCTACACCCAAGTCACGGAGCTCCCGCCCCCCCTTGGAAACTACTGAAGTATACGCACCTAAACCTACGATTTTGGCGCCGCGTTGTTTCGCCAAATTAATTGCCGCCTCAAGCTCCCGCCGCACTTGTTCTTTAGGAAGTTCCATCAACTCCTGGGAAGTACGGCAAATACAAATAAACTCCCCATAAGCCTTCTGGCCGGTTTTCGAATTAATAGTGGTTTGCGCCACTACAAACGGCTCGATTAAGTCATTCCAGCGTTCCACCAGCTCAGCAAGCTGACGTTGATTGAACATTTTTAATGATTCATCAAATTCGGTATAATTTTTCAGATAGAGCGGGTGCACCAAAAAGGCAAAGCGCCCTTCATCGGCAGCGCCGGACGGTTGTGGGAGCGGTTGTGGTATAATCTCTTGCCGCGCCGGTGCCGGAGCAGTAACCCCGATTAAATGCGCTAAAAGCGATGCCGTACTGCCGCTGGCCAGACGGGCCGCCATCCGCTCGATCGCATCCATTGCCTGCTCACATTGGGCATCACTGATAATCAGCGGTGGTTCCAAGCGAATGACCGCCGCTCCATTTAGGGTTGGGGCGACCCGCAGTTTTTCGACATTCAATAAATAGCTGGAAACTACGGGCGATAAAAATTCCTGCTCCGCCAAGATCCCGAGTAAACTGTGGGGCAGGTTCTCCCTGGTCACCCCCAGCTCTAAGCCTAACATTAGACCGCGGCCGCGTACTTCCGCAATTACCTGCGGATATTGGTGTTGTATCGCCTGCAAACGTTGTAACAGATAAATGCCTTTACGCTCAATCTCCTTTAATAACCGACCCTGCTCCCGCGTAAGCATGTCCAGCACCCGCAGACCGATCCGGCAGCCAATGGTGTTCCCGGCAAAAGTAGAAGAGTGCTTTAAACCAAAGTCCTCCGTAAATACGGTATCCTTGGCCAGACAGGCTCCGATGGGGAACAGCCCTCCGCCCAAAGCTTTAGCCAGCGTCATAATATCCGGGGTAATCCCCTCAAACTCACAGGCAAAGAGTCGCCCGGTCCGTCCCAGCCCGGTCTGGACCTCATCGGCAATTAATAAGGTCCCATACTGATGGCATAATTCCAAGGCCTGCTTTAAATAGCCGCGGGGCGGGATGATGATACCGCCTTCTCCCTGAATCGGTTCGACAATTAATGCGGCATATTTTTCCGGATTTGCTTTCAAGGCGGCTGCCAACGCTTCCAAATTACCGTAAGGGATCCGGTCAAAGCCAGGGACCGGAGCTCCAAAGCCCTTTTGATAGGAATCCTTACCGGTAGCCGATAACGAGCCTAAAGTTTTACCATGAAAACTGTTTTCAGTAGTTAAGACTCCCAGGCGGTGAGTATAAACTCGGGCTAGCTTTAAAGCAGCCTCAACCGCTTCCGTCCCGCTATTGGTAAAAGTTACCGTATTAAGCCCCGGAGGGGCCAGTTTTACCAATTCCCGGGCCAGTTCTCCGGCGGCTTCCAAATATGAAGGTTGGACAAAACTGGGTTCACCACTGTTTTGTACTGCCATGATAGCTTCCCAAATCTCTGGTGGGTTGAAGCCAAACGGTAACGCTCCGTAAGAAGCGATAAAATCTAAATAACGATTGCCTTGTTCATCATAGAGTTCACAGCCTTCGCCCTTGACAAATACTTTATCCAAACCGACTTGATATAGCCGGCGGGCTAGGGTCGGATTTACATATTCAGCATATGGGTGCATCTTTACCCTCCAAAAAAACATAAATATAAACAAAATCAGTTTAACACTATTTGGATCAATGGTCAACCATGATTAAAT
>DATCLA010000199.1:0-21200 GCA_036564195.1 Bacillota bacterium | reverse complement strand
CATATAAAGTACGCCCCCATCCTAGTCCAATGATGTCATTATCTGAGACGATCAAATTCAAATAACGGGATAAAGCTTTCGATAGGTTTATCAATAAATTCTCTTCGGGATTTTCCGGTGTAGGTACCACCATTACTTTTTTCAAACCAAACTTAGCTTTTAACTCCCGCTCAATCGGTGATTCGCTCATATTAGGATCATGAATTATGATCTCAACTATTCCGCTGTTTCTGGCTTCACTGATCAGCTTCGAAACATACGGTCGCGAAAAACCGGTTTTTTGCGCAATCATCTGTTGGGTGTAATTGTGTTCATAATAAAGTCTGGCGATATTTACTAACAGATCAACCTTTTTCGAATCGGGCATTTGCATCTCCTTTATCACTAGCGGTCATTTAGTTTACAAATGTTCTTTTATTAATTACATATGTAACATTCTCTGTTTTCCCACAAATTCCTCTTTTTTTGTAAAAGAATTTTAAACAAATTTTTAGCGCTGGCTTTCGGTTTAGGCCAGTTTTTTACAACAAAAAAGACCAAGCTAAAACCCTATAAGGTTTACTTGATCTTTTATTTATCCAAAAATATGGCTGTGCTTAAATGTATAGGTTTAGTCAGTCAGCTTCTCTCAATGCGTAACTTCCGTTCGGCCAGATAACTTTCGAAGCGGTCCACTGAAGTATTTAAAACCAGTTCCTCCGGCATTGCCACCTCCGCTAATAATCGGTTCACATAAGCAAAGTCCCCAATATCAAAACTTATATGCGCATCACTTCCACAAACGATCCGGGTTCCCATTCGTCGGCAGGCAATGGCAAACTGACGACAATTATCGGCGCTACCTGGCCGGGCGGTAAACGAGTGATTATTGATCTCAATTAATTTATGATATTGAGCGGCGGCTGCAACTACTGTCTCAATATTCACCTGAAATTGAGGATTACCCGGATGAGCTACTCCGTCCACATAAGGATTTTGTAACGCTTTAACCAACGCCCGCGTATTTTCCTCAATCCCTGCCGGAGCGATGCACAAATCATGTAAACTGGCAATGGCAAATTCCAGCCGGGCCAAAGTACGTTCGGGTAAATCCAGTTTACCGTTATAATCAAGAATATTTACTTCCGCGCCTTTGATAATTCGCACCCCGTATATTTGGGACGGCACAGTCGGCAGATTATTAAAATAAATGACTGTAGGCGCGCCGCACATCGCCGGACCATGGTCGGTAACGGCAACCATTGCCAACTCTTTCCTCTGGGCTTCCCGGGCGTTCTCCTGGATAGTGCTATAAGCGTGACCGCTGGCGCAAGTATGAGTGTGAGTATCAATAATTAATCTCAAGTTTTTCCACCTCTTTAGGCTTTATTGATAAATGAATATAAATAAGGGGGCATTTCCAACATTTTCTCGGGATCCTTTAAAGTTGCCAGAGTTGTTCCCGGCTGGTGGAGATAGCAATCGCCCCTACTTTTAACAACTCAATAATCTCTTCTTTGGTACTGACCATTCCTCCGGCAATAATCGGCGCCTGGCTGTGACGTTTAATTTCCGGAATTACTTTGGGAATAATCCCCGGCATGATCTCCATCAAATCGGGATGATTGCCCTGGAGCATCTTTAAACCGGTCTGAATCGAAAGGGAATCCAAAATAAACAACCGTTGTACCGTTAACAAGCCCAGATGCTTAGCTGTTTGAATCAAGTTGGGTTTAGTGGTAATGATCCCGTCCGGCCCAATCTCGGTCTGTAAAAACTCCAAAGCCGCCTGGTCCTTACTAAGACCGGCCACCATCTCTAAATGAACAAAAACCAGTTTCTGGATCTCTCTAATCTGTCGTACTCGAGCTTTTAAATTAGCTAAAGAAGCGTCTAACAAAAAAATAACAGCCACCGACGATTGCAACGCTGCCTCCAGATTTTTCTCATCCCGAACCGCAGCGATAATCGGATGCGCTTCCAATAAATCAAAAATCCGGTCTAGAGAACTCATATAACCACTCCTTTTATTGCTCGTTATTCCTTTAATATATGTCCACTCATTTTATAGTAATCTCAGATCCGGCGGTTGGAGAAGACAACTGGTGGCCCAAAATTTATTTCATACAAAAAAAGGCCCAGATCCCTCAGCATGGAACTCTGTAACCCACTGATACTCTCTTGTTACCGAGATAACCTGTTATCAGGCAATCAAATTATATCCAATTAAATATAACCTGTCAATCACCGGCTCAATTAGTCCCCGGCAAAAGTCCACCCTTAAAAGTAAGAAAACTTTTTTAGATAAAAACACATGTCATTCTGGATGTGACCCATAATAGCAAGCACAAGTATGCACCAAGATTAACCCTTAAAAAAAGCTTCAGTTTCTACCGAAAAGAGCCGATAAGATAAAACGAGGTAGAAATGATGGATACTAAAACAATCTATAATACGACGGTTCTCTGTCCGGTCTGCGAACAGAAGTTTACCGCCACCAAGGTTCGGCTCGGTGCATACCGAGTCTTGAGTCAGGATTCGGACTTTGCTGTTAATTACGAAGGCGTTAACCCCATCCTTTATCAAATTTTTGTTTGTGAAAATTGCGGCTATGCCGCGTTTCAAGACCGTTTCACCGAACTAACTCCGAAGGAAAAAAAGATCATTGCCACCCAAATCGGAGCACACTGGAAACCGAGAAGTTATTCCGGCGAACGGACTCTGAACGTGGCGCTGGAAGCATATAAACTGGCATTATACTGCTTGCAATTGCGTAATGGCAAAAACAACGAGCTTGCCAAGATCTGCCTACGGATTGCCTGGATTTACCGGTGGAAAGGCGACTCGCGGGAGATGGACTTTTTAAAGTTGGCCCTGGAATTGTACACTGAGGCCTACCAAAAGGAAGACTTCCCCTTTGACAAAATGGATGCCCCCCATTGCACCTATTTAATTGCTGAACTCAACCGAAGAATCGGCAATCTGGAGGAAGCCACTCAATGGTTCGGACGGCTGTTTAATGATCCTGCAGCCCGGCACGACAAAAATCTGTGGGATTTGGCCCACGAACAATATCAATTGATAAAGGAGGCAAAAAACGAAAAGGAGCTGTCTCACTAAAATTTTTAATCGATTATTGATGGCTTCTCTAAAATTTTGTTATCTATAGCAGTATTCGAAATGTCAGATAAGAATATTTAAGGATTATTTAAGCGACGACGCCAATTAGGATTTTATATGATAACTTCATCATGTTCATCTTGCTTATTTGATCCGATTAAGTAGGGAGATCCGCCGGTAAGTTTTACAGTAACGCCTAATATCGATTACAAAGGTGAAAATACCTAACGCGGCAAACAGCCACCCCAGGATTTTATAGGGAAAGTTGCCTAAAAATTTGGTGAAAGATACTCCCGTTACAAAAAGAGACAGCGCTGTCCGCATATAGGCCAAAAAAGTCCGTTCATTAGCTAATATAGTCCGGTCTACCGCTAAAACATCACGTAAGATCAGATCCGTCTGCTTAAAACGTAAATAGTGGTTGTGCTCACTTATCTTTTCTACTCCTTCATTAAGATTACAATTACAGGTAATCCCTTTTTTTGTAGATGGCATTCAAACTCCTTCATCGATTAAATTAACAAATAAAAGTTCTTTTCAGCTACTATTCTGCTTCTGCCAAAGTTTTCTTTAATATGAAGGAAAGTTTAATGGTTTGGTAATGGCTGAAGTTATTAAGGGGGCCAGAGGATAAATAGGGGGTTAGCTACTTTCGGGATCGAATCAAAGAAAGCATTATAATAAAGCAAATAAAAACCCCCGAATTAATTAATCAATCGGAGGTTCAAATTATTTAATCATTTACTTACCGGTTTTCGCTACTACTACCAGATCTTTGAAGGCTTGGTTATCATTAACCGCCAGGTCAGCCAGGACTTTACGGTTAATCTCTACTCCGGCTTTTTTCAAACCGTTGATAAAAGTACTATAAGACATACCGTTCATCCGAGCAGCCGCATTAATCCGGACAATCCATAATCTTCGGAAATCCCGCTTTTTATTACGACGGTCCCGGTAAGCGTAAGCTAATGATTTTAAAACTTGGGCATTGGCAGGCCGAAATATCCGGCTTTTGGATCCACGGTAGCCTTTGGCAAATTTCAATATTTTTTTATGACGATGACGGCTGGTAAATCCGCCTTTCACTCTTGGCATCGCTATCTCCTCCTGTGATCAAAAGATTACTTATAGACCCAGCATCCGTTTAACTCTGCGTTCGTCTCCGGAACTGATGAGTTTGGCTTTGCGTAACCCCCGTTTACGTTTGGGTGATTTTGATTCAAGTAAATGGCTGCGATAAGCACTATTTTTTTTGATCTTCCCACTGCCGGTTATTTTAAACCGTTTTAAGGCGCCGCTATGGCTCTTCATTTTTGGCATGTCCGTAAACTCCCTTCTATTCCGACTTACCCGCTAAAATCATTATCATATTTTTACCCTCAATTTTAGGTTCACGCTCCAGAACAGCCTGATCTTTTACATTAGCAAAGAGCTGCATGAGTAATTCTCTGCCTAACTCAGCATGGACAATTTCCCGGCCACGGAAGCGGATAATGGCTTTAACCTTGTCACCGTCACTAAGAAACTTTTGAGCTGCTTTGACTTTGACCTGAAAGTCGTGAGCCTCGATCTTCGGTGTCATCCGGATCTCTTTGACTTCAATTACTTTCTGTTTTTTACGGGCTTCCCGTTCACGTTTGCTCTGTTCATAACGGTACTTACCGTAATCCATGATCCGACAAACCGGAGGTTTGGCATTTGGCGCCACTTCCACCAAGTCAAGGTCTTTTTCCTGAGCAACTTTCAACGCATCCCGTACCGACATAATACCTAGCTGTTCGCCAGCAGCACTAATAACTCGAACCTCTTTGGCCCGAATCTCCTCATTAATACGCAACTCGTTACTAATCTGCAGTCACCCCCAAAATTACTGACAAAAATAAAACGGGTAATTTTCACCCGCTTCAATAATGCAATGTAATGTTTTCAAACATTGACCATTATGAACCCGAATGCAAACTGCAATAGGGTGAGAAGCGGATGGCTTCCACTTGTTTACTTTAAAAGTATAAATCGATTGGCTAAGATTTGTCAAGCACTTTTTTGAAAGAAGACACCCGGGCAATAATACTGTCCTTTTGGGAAAAACTATGGCCGGAGGTGTTAATATGCGGCTAAAAGCATCCACAACCAGTTGGGTGATTACCGGATTAGGAGCAGCGGTATCCAGCTTCGGCGCCATGGCGGTTAAAAAACGCTGGGGTCCGGGAATCCTCGGTTTTGGGCTGGCACACGTAATCTTAGGCTTACTGGACCTTGCCCGGCCGACAGTTCGGAATTCATAGGTTTCTAGCGGGAGAGGCTTTTCAGAAACCTCTCCTTATTTTACCTTTGGGGATTAATTTTCTTTAAATTTAATGCTTCCGGCACCATTCTAAAGCAACTGCCATTTCCGGGGGGAGCGGTGCTTTAAATTCTAAATAAGTACCTTCCCGGGGGTGAATAAATCCCAAAACACCGGCATGAAGTGCTTGGCCGGAAATAGGGGCGCGTTCCTTCTTCCAGCCGTAGACCGGATCGCCCACTACCGGATAGCCGATATAACTTAAATGCACCCTGATCTGGTGAGTCCTTCCTGTTTCCAGCTTTACCTCTAAAAAAGCATAATCTTGGAAATATTCCACTACCCGAAAGTTAGTAACCGCCGGTTTCCCTGTCGGAACCACCGCCATCTTCTTCCGGTCCACCGGATGCCGCCCCAAGGGCGCTGTCACCCGGCCGCTTTCCGGCGGTCGACCGTGGACTAGGGTCTGATAGATCCGCCGCATCTGTCTAGACTTAAGCTGTGCTGCCAAATGTAGATGAGCCAGATCATTTTTGGCAACCACTAAGATTCCGGAGGTATCTTTATCAAGCCGGTGGACAATACCAGGACGGATCAAACCGCCAATCCCTGACAGATCCTGGCAATGTTCCAGTAATGCATTGACTAACGTCCCCTGATAATGCCCGGCGGCAGGATGAACCACCATGCCCCGGGGTTTATTAACGACAATCAGGTCACGGTCTTCATAAAGTATTTCCAGGGGTAGCGCTTCCGGCCGGACGGTAATGGCTTGCGGTTCTTCCCAGACAACCTCCAACTCATCCCCGGCTTCCAAACGGTAACTCGCTTTTAAAACTTTACCATTGAGGCTGACACCGCCGGCAGCAATAATCTTTTGGACAAAAGACCGGGACGGCCACAATCCGGTACCGGCCAGAAACCGGTCCAACCGCTCACCGGCACTTTCGTGTTTAATGCTGAATTTCTGCAGCGGCATCAGTGGTTAACCTCCTTTGGTTGTAACTGCGTCGCCGCCACCAAATCACCAGTAAGGCCCCTAAAGCCAATACCACGCAAACAGCTTGTGCCAGACTGAGCCAGGGAAAAATTTTAGGACCCTCCCGGAAAAATTCCACCATAAAACGCATCAGTGAATAGAGGACCACATAACTGAAGAACAAAAACCCCGGAAACTGCCTGTGGTTACGCAGCCGCCACAGCACTGCGAATAAAATCAAACTTCCCAACATTGAATAAATTTGCGTCGGGTGTCGTAACATCGAATCTTCTGCCGCACACTTCAATGCCCAGGGTAAGGAGGTTTGTACCCCATAACAGCAACCGTTTAAGAGACAGCCTACCCTGACAATGGCATACCCCAAGGCAATAAAAGGCGCCGCCAGATCAGCGAGTTTCCAGGTATCCAGCTGTTGGCTTTTAGTATACCAAAATCCGGCACCAAAACCACCGATTAATCCTCCGTGAAAAGCTAATCCGCCGGAATTAATCTTAAAGACCTCCAGCGGAAAGTGGATGAAGTAACGATATTCGGTAGCTATATAAGCAATTCTGGCCCCCAGTACCGCACCGACCAAGACCCAAATCCCCAAATCAACAACTTGGTCGGGCTTAACTGTTAGAGTATCACGGCTGGCCCGGCGAACCCCGATTATTCCGATGATGAAGGCTATTGCCAGCATTAGGCCGTATGAATGGATTGCAAAACCGGATATTTCAAATAAAACAGGCTTCACTGTTTTTCCTCCTCAAAAACTACTGCATCCGTAGTAGACTTAAACCCTTTTTTAATTTGGATTTCCTGACATAACAGACTTAACGCAATCAATAGCACGCCACTGACAATGGCGATATCGGCAATGTTAAACACCGGCCAAAAGTGAATATCGAGATAATCAGTGACAAACCCCTGTCGCAGCCGGTCGATAAAGTTCCCTAAAGCCCCGCCAAGGGCAATAGCAGTTCCGATTTGAAACAGTTGCGGATATTTTTGCATTTCACGGCGTTTAAACCAAACATAAACAAAGGTTGCCAGGGCGACTCCCAGCAACAATAAGGTGTGTGATTGCAAGATCCCAAATGCGGCGCCGTAATTAGATACATAAGTGATGGAAAACCAACCCTCCCAAAGGTTGATACTTTCAAAGGGAGCTAGCTTTGCCTGAACCCAAAATTTAACGACCTGGTCGATCCCGCAAACCAACAAAACAAGATAAAAATAGGGCATTGGCTATGTTATTCCTCATCTTTTAAATTGACTAACTGACCAATATTATTCGACAACTACGTCTTAATACCCTTTTTTAATTGCCGGTTCTAAGACTTATTCCTCACCCTCCCGGGGTTCGGCAATTTCATCGGTGAGCTCAACGACTCCCTCTGTTTCATTGTTGGCATCAACATAAAGGTCTTCATAACTGTCAACCCCGCCTAAGTCCGAAGGACTCTCGGAAGTACCGTACCTGGCAACTGCTTGCCAGGCATCTTCCCCGTCGAATCCCACAACAGAGGCATCATCCAGAAAAGTCCGGCCAAAAGGGGGTTTCAGAACTTCTTCTTCAACCGGCCGTTCCCGGTTTTGATGCTTATCTTCCCGTTGCAACTGGCAGTCCACACATAAAGTAGTATAGGGGATTGCCTCTAGCCGTTCCCGGGGGATTGTTCTGCCACAATCTTCGCATTTTCCATAGCTGCCCCGGTCCAGGTGGCCAAGGGCTTCTTCGATGCGCTGGCGGATTTCCTGGCTGTTGTTCCAAAGGGCCAGGTCCTTTTCACGCTCAAACAATTCACTGCCTAAATCAGCCGGATGATTATCATATGATGATAATTCCTGAATTGAATCGCCCATTGAATTGTCCAAATTAAACCGGTTGGAATTTTCAAACTCTTTCTCAAGTTTAGCTTTTTCAGCCAATAAACGTTTTCTAAAAAATTCTAGATGTGCTTGGTCCAAAAGTCTTACCTCCTTTTTTTAAAAGCAGAATGTATCAAGAGTATGCCCGTAAATATTGGTTGACAATTCTAACTAGGTCCGCAATATATCTGCCGATAATCGGCAAATTAAGATTAGCCAGGCGGGTTAGTAATACCAAAAACAGGCTGGCGATTACCGTTAACCCGATAGCAATCCCAAACCCCCGGGCCAGACCGGACAGGAAATTCAAAAAGATCAGACGCACCGGATTTTGAACTAAATTCATAAACTCCGCCAAATTAGCCCTTTCCAGTTTAGCTTCCACCCGATACAGATAATGAAATAATGATTTGTAAAACTTACGTCTCATCCTCAGCCCCGGTACTATCTTCTCCACTTACCGATCAAGCTAAACCAGTAAATACGCTAAACAGGGCGTTTTAAATCAAGTAAATCAATCCGTTCTGATCCGAAAACCCTTACAGTAAGGAGGGATTTTATATGGGAGGCTTTAGCGAGGGATCAACGGAAATCTGTAGAAATTATTAGTTTTGAGGTGGTTTTAATTGCGCCTGATTACCAAAATAAATATTTATTTTGCGATCATCCTTGCGCTTTTAATGTCGGCAGCCTTTTGCTTTACCCAACACTATTTTCAACAGGAACTGGAGACCCAAATGGAGGCCTCATTACAAGTTACCTGGGAAAGTTTTAAAATTACCGTTAATAACCTCATGGAGGAGCAGGCCAATAAGGCCTTAAGCCAGTCAAAACAGGAGGTTATCGCA
Source organism: Bacillota bacterium (assembly GCA_036564195.1). GTDB lineage: Bacteria > Bacillota > UBA4882 > UBA8346 > UBA8346 > DATCLA01. The sequence continues at coordinate 12,115 of DATCLA010000199.1, read as the reverse complement.
ATCGCCTCCAAAGACCGGATTAATTCGGTATTACATTACTACCTCAACCTGGCGGCTACCGATTACCAGACCGACCTGATGGAAGTGGTGGATCTGAGCGGACGGTTGCTGGCTGACAATCGTCAGTCTTACGATACAGCCGTTATCAAACAGATCTTGTTTAAAAATCCCGCTCCCGCCGCTTGTACCTCCTATCTAACCCAACGGGGCCACCGGATCTATTTGGTCACCACTACCCCGGTTTTTTACGGCAACCGACCGGTTGGGTATTTAAACCTTGGTACTCAGGTAAATCAAAAACTAATCGGATATTTCTCCTCCGTACTGCACAGTGAATTACTATTTTTTGCAGATTCCCGTAAAATGGCCGGGGTCGGCGGATTTAAAACCATACCCAGGCAATTATTATTCCAATTAAAACAACAACCGGACTCACCGGTCTTTTTACCGGGAAACCAAGCCGGAGTGGCTGATTTTGACTATATCCTTTTTACACTGCCGACCGACGGCGGGTTTACCGGAGTGGTTGCCATTGCTAAAAGCCGTGCGGGAATCCAAGCCGGGCTACTTCGGCTAAAACTGTTTTTATTGATCTTAACCGGTATCAGCTTTATTTTTGGAATCATTGGTACTCATTCGCTGGCCCGCAATATTAAGAAGTCGATTTTCGGAATGGAACCCCAAGAGATTGCATCCCTGCTTACTCAAAGGACTGCTATTTTACAATCGACTTTTGAAGGAATTATTGCCCTTGATCAAACCGGCCGGATTATCTTAATCAATAAAGAGGCGGAGCGTTTTTTTCCGCATGACAATGAAGTAATCGGCCAGCCGGCGGTAAATTTTCTGTCGGATCTTAAAATTCAGGAGGTTTTGGAAACCGGAAAGGCCGTCTATAATCAGCAACAAGTAATCGGTGAAACGGTAATTGTTTATAACTGCATCCCGATGAAGGTTAAAAACTCGATTCTGGGAGCGGTAATTACCTTACGGGATTTAACCGAATTTCAACGGGTCGCTGCCGAGTTAATGGAAGTAAAAAACTATACCCAGGCTTTACGGGCCCAATCCCATGAATTTATGAATAAGCTGCAGTCCGTATCGGGTTTAATCCAATTAGGCCAATATGAAACCGCTCTCTCACTGCTGCATGAAACTACCGAATCACACCAAGAGATGGTCTCCTATTTGGCGCAAACCTTTAGCAATTCAGCGGTCTCCGGAATCCTGTTAGGCAAATTTAACCGGGCTAAAGAATTGAATATTCATTTTGAAATCGACCGTACCAGTTATATTCCACACTCCGCTTGCCTGCCCGACCATGAACTGGTCTGTATTGTCGGTAACTTAATCGAGAATGCCTTTGAATCCTTACAAATGGCAAACCAAAGTTCCAAAAATGTGGTTATCCGGCTCCGGCCGGTCAGTCGTTATCTCCAAATCACGGTCCTGGACAACGGTCCGGGAATCCCAGAATCAATCCGGAAAGTAATTTTTAACCAGGGTTTTACTTCAAAAAAAGGAGTAAACAAAGGAATCGGGCTCAGTCTGGTGAAACAATATGTAGAAAACTTACATGGTTCCATCCGGTTTCACAGTAATAAGAATTTTACAGTTTTTTGGGTAAGGATACCTTTGTTTGAAGGGAGGACGAATACTTGAAACCAATCAGAGTACTAATTGTTGAAGATGACCCAATGGTCGTGGAGATTACTAAAGAATTTATCAAAGCCGACCCCGACTTTCAAGTCGTCGGAACCTCCTCAAGCGGCTCCGAAGCAGTCAACTTTGTTCGGGAACAGGCGCCGGACCTGGTCCTGCTCGATAATTACCTGCCCTGTTTTAATGGCACTACGGTAATTGAAAAAATCCGCGCTTTTAACAAAAAAGTAGATTTTATTATGATTACCGCAGCTAAAGAAGTACCGGTGATCCAGGAATGCTTCCGTCTAGGTATCCGGGATTATTTAATCAAGCCTTATCTGAAACAACGTTTTCTTCAAGCACTCCAAAAATATAAGGAGTTCTATCTGACGCTCAATCAAACGGAAGTCTCACAAAAAGACCTGGACCGGATTATTACCGCAAAAAGGGACGAAGAAACTCTGCAAAAAGGCTTTTGCCAGGTGACCGAGGATAAGATCATTGACTTTTTACAAAAAAAGCCCGAGGGCGTGACCGCCGAGGAGATTGCTGCCCATATTGGGTTAACCACTGTTTCGGCACGGCGCTATTTAAAATTTTTACAAAACAAAGACCGGGTCCGTTACGACCTGATTTACGGGGGCCAAGGTCGCCCGACTTACCTATTTTTTTATAAAAGCTAAGTAAAAGTTCGTTATTCCCCAGCGGTTTTCTTAATCGTTTCGACTAAATTCTGATATTCCCGGGCATGACTTTGAATAAATAACTGTCCGGTTTTATTAAATTCCTCCAGGTCCACTTCATTGAGACGGCAGCCGGAACGGAGCAGTTTTTCAAGACACTGGGTTTCAAACTCAGCCCAGCGGCGCCGTTGGTAATTTACAGTCTTATGTACCGCTGCCGTTATAATCTGCCGGTCGGCCGGACTCAACCCTAACCAGGCTTTTTGGGACATAATCAAAATTTCGGGAATCGCCGCATGACGGTCCAACGAATAATAGGATGCCCAGAGAAAATGTTCATTCAAAAAGTAATTGGCGAGATTATTCTCAGCGCCATCAATTATGCCGGCGGTTAAAGCCGAGGTTACTTCTTTATAGTTAATCGGAACCGGAAAAGCGCCTAAATATTCCATCAGGGTGATCATCATCGTGTTCGGCTGGACCCTGATACGTAATCCCTTAAGGTCTTCAGGCCGGTATACCGGATGTTTGGAATTATAAAAACACCGATAACCCGATTCGTGAAAGCCCAACCCTATTAGTCCTACTTTACTTAAACTGTTTAACATCCGCTGTCCGATGGCCCCGTCAAGCACTTTCCATTTATGTCTGTTATCTTTAAATAGATAAGGCAGGCTAAATACACCAAATTCCGGGGCTGCCTCGGTAAGCAGGGCGGCGCTGACCAGCCCCATCTCCAAAATTCCATGCTTCACCATTTCGATCACTGCGGCTCCTGACCCTAACATCCCGTTAGGATAGACCATAACTTCAATTCGGCCCTGAGTTTGTTCTTTAACCAAGCGACTCAAGTAAAAAAGTCCTTCAACCGCCGGATAGTCCGGCGTATGGAGACCGGCGCAGCGCAAAATGGTCTTTTCTCCGGCATTAACCGGAGTCAGGCCAATTATCAGACAAATCAGCCAGAAAACGAAACCCAAAACTAAGCGACGCAATCAGGTTCACCTGTTTTCTTTATGTTTTTTATGTCCTTTTATTTTATTAGTAGTACTTTCTACAGTTTTATCCAATTTATATATGGGGTTGTTTTTGCTTTCATCTCGTCTTAAGATCTATTTTATCATAGATCCAGATAATAATCTATTTTCCATATTTAACTAACTGTTCCCCGTCGCGGCAACGTTTATGCTGTTTATCCCGTTTTTTCTTTTAACCCCACTCGCTGTATTAAATTTTTAACAAAAATATAGTTCAAAATTAAAAAGAAGGTGAGTTACTCAACCTTCTTTTTAATCATAAAACCATTCCTCTCCCCCGCGGGGGGAATTTTTTTATAACTGCTATAACTGCGCCACCACCTCGGCGCAACGGGGACAAAGCGTAGCATACCCAGCTACTGAACCCACCGCAGTACTGTAATTCCAACAGCGTTCACACTTGGTTCCGGTGGCCTTTTCAATCCGAACTTTTAGTCCCGGCACTGTTTCACCCTGATAGGCATCTGCCGGCGCCGCCGTATCCACCAGGACTTCCACTTGCGAAACAATAAACAAGTAAGGTAAATCAGACCGAAAATGTTCAATCAGGTTTACTTTATTTCCCGGAAGATAGAGAATTACCTTAGCCTCCAGCGAACTACCGATCAACTTTTGGGCCCGGGCGAGTTCCAAAGCTTTTGAGACATCACGACGCACCTCCAGAAATTCATCCCAGACTTTCTCCAACTCCGGATTAAGATAAGCATCGTTAAACTGGGGCCAAGTGGTCTGGTGGATACTGACCTCGGTTTTATAAGGCAGGTAATGCCAGATCTCTTCAGCCGTATGGGCAAGTACCGGCGCAATCATCTGGGTTAATTTTACCAGAATTTCATAGAGCACGGTCTGGGCGGCGCGGCGCGGCCGATCCCCGGCTTTAGTGGTATAGAGTCGGTCTTTAATTATATCCAAATACAACGAACTCATATCCACGGTACAGAAATTGTGTACCGCATGATGTTGAAGGTGAAACTCATAATTTTGGTAAGCTGAGGTTACCCGACGGACCAGCTTTTCCAAGCGCAGTAAAGCCCATTGATCGAGCTCAGTTAATTCCTCGTAAGGTACCCGGTCGATAGCAGGATTAAAATCATAAAGATTACCCAGCAGAAAACGGCAAGTGTTACGGATTCTCCGGTAAACCTCAGCCAATTGTTTTAAGATTGTTTTGGAAATTCGGATATCTGCCTGATAATCCGAAGCCGCGACCCACAGTCGGAGAATATCGACACCAAATTCTTTGATTACAGTCTCCGGCGGAATAGCATTCCCCAAAGATTTGGAGATCTTCCGGCCTTCGCCGTCCACCACATAACCATGGGTTAAAACCGCCCGGTAAGGAGCAGTCCCATAAACCGCCACCCCGGTCAGCAGTGAAGACTGGAACCAGCCTCGGTGCTGGTCGCTGCCTTCCAAGTAAAGATCCGCCGGCCACTCCAGGTCCGGCCAGACCTTTAAGACCGCTTCATGGCTGGAACCGGAGTCAAACCAGACGTCCATAATATCGGTTTCTTTGCGAAACTTTCCATGGCCGCAGGCGGGACAGACCGTCCCTTCCGGCAGGAAATCGCTGGCTTCCCGTTGCCACCAGGCGTTTGAGCCTTCCCGGGCAAAGATTGACGCCACTTTGGCAATAACATCCCGGTTAATCAGTTCTTTGCCACAGCTCTCGCAGTAGAAAATCGGAATCGGTACGCCCCAGGTCCGTTGCCGGGAGATACACCAGTCGGTCCGCTCAGCCACCATATTATGAATCCGTTCTTGCCCCCACTGCGGAATCCACTTTACTGCTTGAATGGCTGCCAAAGCCGCTTCCCGGAACCCTTCCACCGAAGCAAACCATTGCTCGGTAGCCCGGAAAATCACCGGTTTCCGGCAGCGCCAACAATGGGGATACTGGTGGTTAATCTGGGTATAACCCAGCAAGTGGCCGGAGGCTTTCAAGTCATTGATGATAATCTGATTCGCTTCAGTCAGTTTGATTCCGGCATATTTACCGGCTTCCGACGTAAAGCGACCCTGCGGAGTCACCGGAGCGAAAGCGGGTAACCCGTATTTCAACCCAACCTGATAGTCTTCGGCGCCATGGCCGGGGGCGGTATGGACACAACCGGTGCCCTGTTCCAGGGTAACATGGTCACCTAAAATCAGCGGCGACTCCCAACCCATAAAGGGGTGTTGGGTTTTGACGCCTTCAAGTTGACGCCCTTCAAATTCTTGTTCAAGGTGATAGTTAGTCAATCCGATTGCCGCCGTAAACTGTTCCACCAGTTCCCGGGCTACCAGATACTTTTCAGTACCGGTATTGACTAAGACATAAATATAGTCAGGGTTTAAGGCGATGGCCAGATTGGCAGGGAGTGTCCAGGGTGTGGTAGTCCAGATGACAACCCAGGTATCCGCCTCCCGCAGCAGTCCTTTACCGTCAACCACTTTAAACTTAACGTAAATGGAGTCCGACGTCGTATCCTTATACTCAATCTCCGCCTCCGCCAGGGCAGTCTCACAAGACGAACACCAGTAGACCGGTTTTAATCCTTTATAGATATAGCCTTTTTCCGCCATTGCCCCGAAAACTTCGATCTGTTTGGCTTCATATTCCGGTTTTAGAGTAATATAGGGATTATCCCAGTAAGCGCCGACTCCCAGCCGTTTGAATTCATCCCGTTGAATCCGAAAGTACTTTAAGGCATACTCTTCGCAACGTTTCCGGAACTCAGGGATGGAAAGTTCAGACCGATTCAATTTGGTCTCCTTAATCACCTGCTGTTCAATGGGGAGCCCGTGAGTGTCCCAACCCGGGACATAAGGAACATAGTATCCTTCCATCGTTTTAAACTTGATGATAATATCTTTCAGGATCTTGTTTAAAGCCGTCCCAATGTGAATGTGGCCGTTAGCATAGGGTGGACCGTCATGTAAAATAAACTTAGGCCGGCCGGCGGCTTTCGCCTTGGCTTGGGTCTTCGCATAGATTTGCTGCTCTTCCCAGAACTTTTGCACTTCCGGTTCCCGCTGCGGCAGATTGGCCTTCATCGGGAAGTCGGTTTTGGGCAAATTCAATGTCTTATTGTAGTCCATCAAACTTCCTCCTGTACAAATTGTATTTATTTAAATTTTGCTCTTTAATAACCTGCCTAAATGAAACTAGCTTCTCTTTATAAACAAAAAACCCGCCCCTCCTTACAGGGACGAGTTGCTACCCGTGGTACCACCCAATTGAAAAGCAATTGCCTTTCACTCTAATTCATTAACGGTAAAGACCGGCGCTGCTTAGTCACTGGTGCAGCATTGAATACCGCACCGGCTTTCAGAACGCAACTCCGGGGTGATCTTTCGCGTTTCTGCCGTGCGCCGGCTTTCACCTGACCCGACTCTCTGTAGCCGACCGGAAACGGTACTCTTCCCCATCATCGTCTTTTGTGGTAAAGTTAAGCCCCTTAAAACAGTCAAGAGTCTCAACTCGAGTTTAAATTATCAATTATTATAATACATCCGAGCAGGCCCGTCAATCGGTTATTTACCTTTAAATTAATTTACTGGTTCAACTCGGATCCCCTCTAAAACTAATTGGAACAAGGTGTCCCGGTAGTCAAGGATCGCTTCCGGAGTCTGCCCGGTTTCATGTTGCATAATCAGCCCCAAGATCATCCCCACAATGATTTGAGCGGTTTTAAAGATGTCCACCGGTTTAAATTCGCCCCGCTCAATCCCCCATGCCAGGACTTTGGCAACCTGCTCTACCCAGACGGAAGCTTTATTCTTCAATCCACCCACTAAACCGCTTAATTTAAACAGATTTTGCTTATCGACTTGGACAAACAAAGTCTCCACAAAATCCTTCCGCTCCTGATGGTATTCGATAAAAACATCAAACATCTTATGTAAGGCATCAATTGCCGAAGCCGGGTTTTGCAACGCCTGGTCCATCCGTTCTTTTAAAAGGTCCAGGCCCTTTTCCAAAATGGCGATATAGATCTGTTCTTTACTTTGAAAGTAGGAGTAAATTGTTCCTTTACCCAACTCCGCCCGGGCGGCGATGGCCTCAACCGTAGTCCGGTCAAAGCCTTGCTCCTCAAATAGCTGCTGGGCAGTTTGAATAATCAACTCCCGCCGCTGCTTTCGTTCTCGGGCACGGCGTTTGGCAACCGACATGGCAGCACCTCCGTTGACTTAGAGTCCGATTCCGACCGTTAGTCAAAACTAATATAAACCCAAAGCGGAAAAAAAACAACCCTCTTTCGAGTTAGTGAAATTAAACTAATTTCTTCTAAATTTGCCTTAAAACTGCTTACCATCGCCAGGATAATCCGAACTAGCTCCCCTCGGTGTTCTGCTACTTTGGGTGTGTTTGAAACATCTTTCCCAATCTGATCAATCTGATTGATAATCCTCTTCCACCAAGGCTGATAATTGCATTGCTTGGGTGGCAATGGCTGCAACCGCCTTCCTGTTTTATAATAAATTTACATAATGACACCCGGATCGATTTGGTTTATAATTAATGGTAAATATTTCCTCTATTTGAGTTCCATCTCTGTCCTTTCTTACTAAAAAGAAATTAAAAAGGTAGGTGTAAAGTATGTTTCAAAAACGGTTCTTAAGAAGATTCCTGGTACTGACAGTAGTTGTCGTGCTGTTTGCCAGCAGCCTCCCCGGCCAGGCAGCAGATCTAACCATCACTAATGGTACCCAATTTCGCGATACTAACGGTAATATCATTCATGCCCACGGTGGCGGGATGATTAAAGTCAACCCCTATTATTACTGGTACGGTGAACACCGCGACCAAGGCGGCCATTTTCTCGGGGTTTCCTGCTATCGCTCAACCGACTTGGTAAATTGGGAATACCGGGGTGACGTCTTAACCAAATATTCTGCTGCCGAACTCAACTCCTGTTGGGTGGAACGGCCCAAAGTGATGTACAACCCCAGAACCGGTCAGTTTGTCATGTGGATGCACTGGGAAGACGGGGTCAATTACGGTAAGGCCCGCTGTGCGGTCGCCTACAGTAATTCACCCGACGGCAGTTTTATCTATCAAGGCAGTTTCCGGCCTTATCAAAATCAGGGCGTTACCGACCACGGCCAACCCGGTTACATGTCCCGGGACTGTAATGTCTTTGTTGATACCGACGGTACCGGTTACTTTATCTCCGCGGCTAATGAAAACATGGACTTGCATTTATACCGGCTTACCCCCGACTTCCGGAACATCGCGACCCTGGTTGCCAAACTTTTCGTCGGGCAGCAACGAGAAGCTCCCTGTCTCATCAAACGGAATAATTACTATTACCTGATTACTTCCGGTTGTACCGGCTGGTCACCCAATCAAGCCAAATATGCCTACTCTACCAATTTAAGCAGCGGCTGGTCCGGCCTTTACAATCTGGGCAACTCCAACACCTACCGTTCCCAGCCGGCCTATATTATTCCGGTGCAGGGTTCGGAAACCACCACTTATCTCTATACCGGGGACCGCTGGGCCGGAGCCTGGGGCGGTCCGGTAATGGATTCTCAATATGTCTGGTTGCCCCTGATCTTTAACTCCGATACCAGTTTAACATTGGACTACGGTGACCTGGTTACTATTAATGCCGCCACCGGCAGAATTAACCTGACTAACTATACTTACTACAAAATAGTCAACCAGTTAAGCAACAAACTAATCGACGTCAAGTCCAACTCTGTTACCGACGGCGGTGCGATTATTCAATATAATGATAACGGCGGGCACAACCAGCATTGGCGCTTAGTTGACCTGGGAGGCGGCTATAAAAAACTGATTAACCGTAACAGCGGTAAAGTCCTTGAAGTTTACCAGGGCTCCACCGCTAATGCCGCCGAAGTAGTGCAATGGTCCGATCTGGGTGGGGCCAATCAACAGTGGCTGATGACTGATACGGGCAACGGCTGGTTTAAATTCACCAACCGTAACAGCGGCAAGTTACTGGAGACCTACCAGGCGTCAACTGCCAACGGGGCCCGCATTACTCAGTATACTGACAACGGCGGTGCCAACCAGCGCTGGAAACTGGTGCCGGTGCAGTAAAGAATCTGGTAACAAGCCTGCCTTGCTTAAAAAATCAGACCGATAGGCTTTAGCTATCGGCCTGATTTTCTTTTATTTATTAGAGATTTTACTGACATTTTTAATAACAATCGAGATTGTCCCGTCGCTATTATTGATAAACTCCAGCTTTTCTTGATTGTTAAAATAATCGGAAGGGAAGTTAATCTCCACTCCGGTATCGGTAAGAATCTTTTGGGTGCCGAACCTTTTGGCAATCAGCTTCTCCGGCAGTTTAACCCTTGTCTCGACAAGACCGGCCTTTTTAACCTCTTCCAAATATTCACGCTGGGCGGGAGGATCGTCCCGAAAAACCTCCCGAACCACCTGTTCCATTTGGATGCCCGCCGCATTTTCCGCTTCGGCGGCAACTGCCTGGCGGAAGCGGGCCAGCTTTTCAAAATCATCGTCATAATACTTCTTACTGATTTTTTTGGTGGCTTTCTCGAGTAACCGGGCCTTTTGATTATTGGATAACTGCCCGTTGCAGCCTAAGAATAACTTCGAAAGATAATAGTCCTTTGTCCCGTTGATCTCATATTCTTTTTCCACCAGACGAATTTGGAAATCATCCAGCCGAATCGCTGCAGCCTCTTCCAAACGCTGGGTCTCGGATGGCAGCACAGTCTGTTGTTTAATTAAAGAATTGGCCGAAACACCCGCATCGCTGATTACATTGTGAATATATCCGGTCCTGTAGTTAAGCTTAAAGATGCCTAAATACAGTTGGTCAGCGCGACTAAACAACATACAAACCAGGTCGGCCGGAACAATACTGGGGTTAGCCTGCATAATTGTAAAAAGCAAGTTAGCAATTTCTATACTTCCCGCCATAAAATCTAGTCCGTGGGTTAACCCCCGACAGATTTCCGGCAGACGCTGGTCCGTTCTGGTGAACTCAGCCGTTTTGGCGTTCTCATCCTCAAAAAATTTAGTAATCAGCTTCTCCAAAAAAAAGTAGACCTCATCAGAGAGATCTAACTCTTTTTGGGATAAGATCGGCATCCCCACATTAGGGTCGAGAATGTGTAAAACTGCTTGTTTTATTAAAATGCTCATTACCCCTAAACACCTCAAACATCTTTTGATTAATCAACCATAGCTAACCTTTTTAATTCCACGCCAAAGTGATGATTCCTTTCACCAGAAAATGTTGCTCACTGATTTCACACTCCCAAGACCGGAGCTGGCTAACCACAGATCCCATGATAAAACCGGATTCCTAGGGAGGTGGCTTTAATGGCAGACTTTCACCGGTACCGGCTTAATTAAACCCTTGGATTAAAATTCGATCTCCTTTAACTTGGGCAAAATAAACTTGGTTGTCCCGGGTTATGACAAGATCGCCACAACCGGGGTGGTCATATTTAAAGACTCGTTCGTTGATTTGGAAACAATATTGATCATTATGATTAAAATGATAGCTAAAATATTTGCCACTGCTGGCAATGATTAAAGAATCCGGGTCAATTGTCCCCCGCCCGCCATAGACAATCTCGTTCACTCGGATATATTCCTTGCCGTCATTACGAAATTTAATCGCAATGGTCCGGCCGTTGTTACTGCATTCCAGTTGCGTGATTGCAAAATCCTTGCCCGGCGGGTGGGTATAGACTTTTTGGTTCGTCTGAATAACTATTTGACCATTAAGACGACGGTAGACAAAGGCATAAGCTTTTTCGTTGGAACTGAAATAAGGCCCGGCAATTTGTGAAGGAAATGGACCGTAACAATTTTTATTAATTTGAACATAATACTTCCGGTCTTTCTGAAAACCAAAGCCCCAGAGTTTACGCTGGAAACCGCAGACGATTGGCTGCACCTTTTCCAGTCCGCTAAAAATAGCATCACCCAGCTGGACCGAGAGCCCGTCTCGGTTACGAAGGACAATTCCGTTAGTTGTCTCAATCCTACCGGTATTACCAGGGAAAACCAGATCATTTAAGGGTCCGTCCTTCCTGGCCTGGCTGTGAAGATAGAATTGGCCTTGGTCTTGATAAAGCACTTCAAAAGATTGGCCGTCAAAAGCAGGCGCTAATTGCAGGACCCGGTCAACCGGCCCGTATTCCCGGTCATTAATCAAATAATAATATTGGTCATAATTTCTTTTTTGATAAATGAACCCGATCCCGGTGCCGTCCAGACTAAATACCGGCCCCCAATAGCTTAAGAAACCGCCATATTTCTGCTTTCTGCTTTGCAAATACCATTTGGAACCTTTCCGAAAGGCAAAGGCGTAATTAGTTTCAGCCGCATTGAAAACCACCTCGCCTACCTCGTCAAAGCCACCGAAACGTTTGCCGTTGATCCAGAGATACCATTTATTACGCCGCCGGTATTTAAAACCGTAAAATTTTCCCAGTTTACTGCAGAAGGGCTGGGTCACCTGGTCATAACCGCCCCACTCCCGATCACCAATTTGAATATAATACTTCCCTTCTTTAAAAAAGGGAAAAACGACGTTCTTGCCGTCCGGGCTAAAAGTGACATAGGGCTTTGAACCCGGCCCGATCGCAAAGCCACCATAAATTTTACTGTTGTGCTGTACATAATGTTGGCCGTCCAGATAATAGGAGAACCCGAACTGCTTTCCGTCAGGTGACAGTTTTAAATACCCCTGCTCAAACCGGGCGGTAGTTGGATAAATCCGGGTCTGGTACCCTCCCGCCGCTAAGCACTTC
>DATCLA010000198.1:0-5493 GCA_036564195.1 Bacillota bacterium | reverse complement strand
CCGGATAACTTTATCAGCTGAAGCATATTAAAGATAGGAAAAAATGGAGTTTTTGAGATCTTTAGAGGTGTGTTGGCGATTTTTCTGTTGAATTGGGGCTTAACCCCAATTTTACCAGTTAATTAAAAGAATACAGTTTTTAAGAATAAATATGGGTAACGTCTAATAAAATAACTAATATCTAAGCAAATATGTAAAATATGGGGAAATATGATAAAACAGGTGAAACGGGGTGACATTGGTGGAAGATATGCCTAAATATCTGAATGAAGAGTTGGACTTTACCGAACGGGCCCAAGATTTGGTCGCTCGGATGACTTTAGAGGAGAAAGTAACCCAAATGCTACACCAGTCACCGGCCATTCCCCGTTTGGGCATTCCTTCCTATAATTGGTGGAGTGAAGCGTTACATGGTGTTGCCCGTGCCGGAGTAGCCACTATGTTTCCCCAAGCCATTGCGATGGCGGCAACATTTGACACCGGCCTGTTATTCCGAGTCGGCGAAGTGATTGCTACTGAAGCTCGAGCCAAGTTTCACGAATTTCAGCGCCAGGGTGATCATGGCATTTATAAAGGATTAACACTGTGGTCTCCTAATATTAATATTTTTCGGGACCCCCGCTGGGGTCGAGGCCAGGAAACCTATGGCGAGGATCCTTACCTCACCGGACGGCTGGCAGTAGCGTTTATCCGGGGCCTGCAGGGAGATGATCCTAAATATTTAAAAACCGCAGCTTGCGCCAAACATTTTGCCGTCCATAGCGGGCCGGAAAATGAACGGCATAGTTTTAATGCTGTAGTTTCGGTGAAAGACTTACGTGAGACCTACCTTCCGGCTTTTAAGGAGTGTGTTCAGGAGGCCAAAGTGGAGGCGGTGATGGGGGCTTATAATCGGGTTAACGGCGAGCCTTGTTGCGGCAGTGCAACTTTGCTGCAAAAGATCCTCAGGGAAGAATGGGGCTTTGCGGGGCAGGTGGTTTCTGACTGTTGGGCAATTAAAGATTTTCACGAAAATCATGGCATAACTCGGACTGCGCCGGAATCGGCGGCTTTGGCTGTGAATAACGGTTGCGATTTAAACTGTGGCAATATGTATGCCAATCTTTTATTAGCCGTTCAAGAGGGACTGGTCACCGAGGAGACAATCGACCGGGCAGTCACCCGATTGATGATCACCCGGATGAAACTGGGATTATTTGATAACTCTACAAAAGTTCCTTATGCGCAGATCCCATATGAACTCAACGATTGTCCTCAACACCGGGAACTGGCTTTACAAGTAGCTAAAGACAGTCTGGTATTGCTGAAAAATGAGAATAATCTCCTGCCACTTGATAAAGATAAAATAAAATCCATTGCCGTAATCGGCCCGAATGCGGACAGTCGCAAAGCGCTGACCGGCAACTATTGCGGAACCGCTTCTCAGTATGTAACTGTATTGGAAGGAATCCGTCAGGCGGTTTCCAAAGCTACCCGGATTTACTATGCTGAAGGGTGTCATCTGTTTCATGATAAAGTGCAGGATTTGGGAGAACCGCAGGACCGGTTGGCGGAAGCGGTGGCAGCAGCCAAACATGCCGATCTAGTGCTGGCCTGTTTAGGATTGGATGCCGGAATGGAGGGTGAAGAAGGCGACGTTTCTAATGAATTTGCCAGCAGTGATCGGCTTAATCTGCAGCTTCCCCAGGTGCAGCAACAGTTATTGGAGGAGCTCTATGAAGTCGGTAAACCGATAGTCTTGGTTTTGATTAGCGGCAGTCCCCTGGCGGTAACTTGGGCGGATGAACATATTCCAGCCATCGTCCAGGCTTTTTACCCGGGGGCCGCTGGAGGAACCGCCATTGCCGCTTTGCTGTTTGGTGAATTCAGCCCGTCCGGGAAGTTACCGGTTACTTTCTACCGGACCACGGAAGAATTGCCTGATTTTGAAGATTATTCAATGCATAACCGGACTTACCGTTATATGCAAAATGAAGCGCTTTATCCTTTCGGCTACGGGTTAAGTTATACCTGTTTTGAATATACCCAGTTAACACTGGATAATAATGTGATTCAAGTCGGCACTAATCTGGAATGCCGGGTAAAAGTTAAAAACATTGGCCACCGGGATGCAGCTGAAACAGTACAACTTTATTTACAGGATGTTGAAGCCAGCGTTACAGTACCCCGATGGCAGTTAGTGGGATTTCAAAAGATTTACTTGAAAGCCCGTACTGAAACCGAAGTCCACTTTATTTTGACTCCGCGGCAGCTGGCCCTGATTAACCTGGAAGGTAAGTGTATTTTAGAACCGGGAAAGTTTCGAATTTATGTAGGAGGTTCCCAGCCGGATGCGCGCAGCCAAAAATTAACCGGAGTCCGGGTTTTGCAGGCTGAATTTGAAGTGACCGGAATTACAACAGCACTTGAGTATTAACCGATTATAGGGATGCACCTTTTTAACCGGTCCAGCTTAATAAAGTCAACCTGGCATGATGCAATAGTGGCAAATATTTAACGGCGAGGGGGTGTTCACAGGAAAATTAGGAAATAAGGCTATTAACAGGGAACAGTTGTATTTGGATTACTAATTAAAAAAGAATGGAGGAATGAAAATGCAAAAAAGAAGGCTGTTATTGGTTGTTTGTATTCTGATGCTGGTTGTCACCCTAATTGTCCCGGCAAGCGCCGCAAAGAATCAGGTTACGCTAACAGTCTGGGCGGTTGATCCAATCAATAATCCATCGAAAACGGATTCTCTCTATGCCTATCACTTAGCCAAAGGGTTTCAAAAGAAGTATCCCAATATCAAACTGGACTGGATTGCCTTTGGTGTAGCGGGCTCACCATTAAATAACAAGTTAAAAGTAGCTCTGCCCAATAATCAAGGCCCAGATATCTTCCAGAGCTGGGGTGGCTCTTTTATGGGTCAATTTGCCGCAGCCGGTAAATTGCTTGATCTAACCAAAGAATTAAAGAATGTGAAGACCAGCTCGGCTGCACGGGCAGCTATGAGTTATAACGGCCGGATTTATGGAGTGGCACCGTTTTTCGCCATTGCCGGATTGCTGGTAAACGAAGGTAAGTTTAAAGAGTTTGGTTTGAAGGTACCGACCACTATCGATGAATTAGAGAAAGTGGCTGAAGCCCTTAAAGCTAAAGGGCTCCAACCCTTTGCAGTCGGTGCCAAGGATCAATGGCCGATTCTCGCTACCTATATGTATCTGGTAAACCGTTACGGTGGTGATGTTTTTGAAGATGCGGTAGCCCGGAAGGTCCGTTTTGATTCCGAACCTTTCGTACAGGCCGGATTGAAGATTCAGGATTGGGCGAAAAGAGGTTTCTTTGGCAGTAAACCGCTTTCCGAAGGGTATGCCGATGCTCAATTGTTAATGTGTACCGGTAAAGCCGGAATGCAAATCTCCGGTTCCTGGTTATGCGGGTTATATTCCGATAAGAAACAGACCGACCAGACCATCGGCTTTTATCAAGTGCCGATTCTCACCGGCGGGAAAGGTTTAGCCAGTGATGTTATGGGTATGACCGATGTCGGTTTCGTTGCCACCAAGATCAGCAGGAAGAAAAAGGACGCAGTGGTTAAATTCCTTAAATACGCGATGAGTGTCAAAGCTTGTGAAGCCGAAACCGGGCGCGTTTGTTCAGTACCGGGTGTTAAACCGCCAACCCGTTTAACCGGTATGGCCTCCAGCAACGTCCTGGCTAAAGCGAAGAAAGTACAATTCTGGTGGGATCAAGACCTTCCTACGGCGCTGGCTACTCCGGTCAATACTACCATTCAAAGTTTCTTGTTACCGGAAACCGATGTTAAGAAAGCATTGGCTAAATTCGAGGATCTGGTTACGGAGAATATGGGGCCGGTCAAGAAGTAAACGTAGTATCTTATTTAATATGACCTAATTGCATTTGGTGCAGCAAAGGGCATGGGTAAAACCGCATAAGCCTGTTTCTCATGCCTTTTGCCGTGCCGGTAATCTTTGAATGAACGGGGTGTTAGCGATGGCATTTGCCCGAAGTTCTGCTACCGGTAAACCGGTTGACTGGTCGGAAGTGTTGTTTAAGTTTGTATTTTTATTGCCAGCCTTTTTGGCACTGGGTATTTTTATGTATTACCCGATTGTGGAGACTTTTCGGATTTCATTGACCCGTTCCACCGGGATGGGCATGGAGACCTTCATTGGATTGGAAAACTATTTCAAGCTCTTTAAAAATGAGGAGTTCATCGCCGGTTTAATCCATGTCTTTCAATGGGCTTTTTGGAGTGTGGTCATTCAAATTCCTCTGGCCTTTTTTATTGCGTTTACCTGTACCAATTTTAAGACGCGGTTGATTAAAGGCTTGCGTAGTGTCTATTATTTAAGCAATGTCCTGCCATCGGCAGTTACCGCAATGTTGGGCATTTTCATTTTTGCGCCCAATAGCGGGGTAATCGTTACTTTTGCAAAGACGATTGGCTGGAAGTGGTTGGAGCGTATTGATTTTCTCGGGGACCCCAAATTGGCTTTTTGGTCCCTCTTTGCCTTGGCAACCTGGGCTTATATCGGGTTTGGCATTATTTACCTGATGGCTAATATTGAGCAAATTCCGGCCGATATTACGGAAGCCGCCATGATTGACGGGGCCAGTAAATGGCAGTACGCCCGGTATATTGTGCTTCCTCAGGTATCATATGCCCTGCGGATTCAGGCAATTCTGGCGACGATCGGCAGCTTGAAACTGTTTGACCTGCCCAATATGGTTACCTCGGGGGGGCCGGGTAATCATACGGTAACGCTGGGGATTACTTTATACCGGGAGGGTTTCCTTAACTGGCAGTATGGTAAAGCCGCAGCCATTGGCGTGGTAATCTTTCTGCTGTCGTTAGGATTTACCATTGTTCAGTTCTCCTTGCAACAGGAAGTTAATGAATAAACCAATATTCGGAGAATAAACCGGTCTACGGTTGAACCGGTAATCAGGTGTAATTTTAAGTTGAGGGAGGAACTTATCTTGGAACTGATGCAGCAATCAGCTAAATGGTCAGAAAGGTCAAACCGGATTAAACCGCAACAGCTCACTTGGACCTCAGTACTGGTTCATGTAATCCTGCTGATCCTGGCCGGCGTAGTTATCGTCCCATTGGTTCTGCCGTTTTTATTCGCTTTTAAAACTCCCCTGGAATTTGCTTATCATCCCTGGAGTTTACCCAAGCAATTGCTGTGGGAAAATTTCAAGATAGCCTGGGATTCAGTGCAGATTGGCATGGGAATGGTGAATACCTTTATTATTTGTATCGGCGCGGTTCTTTTTACCGTTCCAGCTTCAGCGTTAGCCGGGTATATTTTTTCCCGGTACCGTACTAAAGTGACTGATGTTTTGTTTTATTTCATCATGGCCGGTTTTTTTGTACCGGCGCAGATGGTTTTAATTCCCCTTTATAAAATTAGTGTTACCTTTAGAATAGTTGACACTTTACCGGGAGTATTTTTACCGCTGGCTGCTTTCGGGATTCCCTTT
>DATCLA010000197.1:0-6162 GCA_036564195.1 Bacillota bacterium | reverse complement strand
GGTTTAAAACCCTTGAAGAAGGGCAAACCGTTGAGTTCGACATCGTCGAAGGCGAACGTGGACCTCAAGCCGCTAAAGTCACCAAATTGTGATTAAGTTGACGTTAATCATTCCCCGGTTTAGTCTGAACCGGGGTTTTTTGTTGTAAAGATATTTAAGCCTTAAGTTAAGAGATCCCGGAATTAAGTGTTTGTTTATAGATTTCTAGGATCCGGGCGGTATTGGTCCGCCAGTTATACTTTTTGCTGTGTGCCAATCCTTTTTGAGCCAAGGTGTCGGCCAGGACAGGGTCGTTTAAAACCTGCAATATTGTTTCAGCTAATCTCAGAGTATCGTAAGGATTTACCAGTAAGGCAGCATCACCCACCACTTCCGGTAGTGAAGAGGTGTTGGAAGTGATAACCGGTGTTCCACAGGCCATGGCTTCGATTGGCGGTAAACCGAAACCTTCATATAGCGAAGGATAGACAAACAGACTGGCACCGTTATATAAAAATGGCAGTTCCCGGGAGTCCACAAATCCCGGAAAAATTACCGCACCGGCCAGATTCAGGGAATCAACCAGCGCGCGTAACTTTTGTAAATGTCGTCCTTCGCCGCCGGGGATTACCAGGAGCTCTCCCTGGGGAAGTTCCCGGTAGATTTTTGAATAGGCATAGATTAACTCAGTAACATTTTTACGGGGATTAAGTCCGCCGACATATAAAATATAAGGCTCTTTTAACCGGTAATTTTTCCATAAGTTCTCCCGGACGGTCTCCTGAGGTAGTGGGACGTAGCTATCAGCCGGTGCTGAAGGTACCACGGAGATTTTTTGAGGGTTAACGTTAAACAGCCGGATCAGATCCTTCTTAGACGCCTGGCTTACTGTGATGATATGATGGGAACGGGTGATGATCTCTGGCATTTCTGTAATAAAACGTTTTAAAAAACTTGACCTGACTACCTCGGGCATCACATAAGGGATCAGATCATGAATGGTCACGATAATCTTACAGTTTTTGGCTTTGGGAGTCCGGAAACCGTTTTGGGGCAGATGAAAGAGATCAGCCTTCTCGTTTTCCAGCCATATAGGGATCTCCACTTCTTCACGGCGGTCATCCTTTGGTAATGCATAATAAGTATAGTTGCGGGTCATGGGGATGAAGGCTTGAGGTTCGTCGTCCGGCCATAAAAACGTGTATTCATTACTCGGGTCGATTTCATTTAATTTCTCAATCAAACAATAGGTATAGTTTCCAATTCCCGTTCCGTAGGACCATTTGATGGGCCGAGCTTCGATGGCAATCTTCAATGTTTTAGCTCCTTTTAGATTTTAGATCTTGGTTGGGCGATTCGGATGTAAGGACGATAGGCAAATCGCCCTTACAATGAATCCCAACAATCTTAAAAGGTAGTTCCTTGACGGCAATTATCCTAATCAATGATGTTGATCTGAAACCGAAGTCCGGTTACTACCGACTCTTTCTAAAATCCATTCGGTTGCCTCGGTTAAATTTGCCGCAACCAAATCCGGCTGAGTCTCCGGAGTGATCTTAGTCAGTTCTTGCTCTCCGTAACCGGTTAATACTAGAATTGTTGCTGCGCCGGTTTGTTTACCCGCTTTGAGATCGGTTAATTTATCCCCAATCACAAAACTATTGCTTAGGTCCAGATGATCCCGGCAGGCAGCCAGATAAAGCAAGCCGGGGTTGGGTTTACGCCCGAAGCAGTCGAACCGGTACTTCTGCAGTTTGGCTTCGGGATGATGTGGGCAATAAAAGATACCGTTTAAAGAGGCTCCGCCTTGGGCTATTCGCTGGACTAACTCTTGGTGCAAAAGGTGTAAATCAGCCTCGGTGAAATAGCCATGAGCGACCCCGGCCTGGTTGGTAAAGATATAGAGTGACAGACCGGCCTGTCGAAGCCGTTGCAAACCGGGAATGGTTTCGGGAAATAACTTTAGCTCCGCCGGATTATGCAGATAATGTTCTTCTGCAATCAGCGTCCCATCCCGGTCAAAGAAGACTGCCGGTTTTTGGGGATAACCTTTGGAAAGATCAGGCAGGCACCGGCTATTGCACCGCCAGCTAATAGTAGTCATTAAAAAAGCCTCCCTTTATCTTTATTGTACGATCCAAGTGGTCAGACCTTGGTTTTCAAAATTAAAGGGGGTAATTTGTCCGCCGACCTTTTCCAGCTCATTCGCAATCAGATGCTTCCGGTTGAATGGACAATAAAGCAACAGGTAACCGCCACCTCCGGCACCAAGAATTTTCCCGCCTAAGGCGCCTTTACTCAGTGCCATATGGTAAAGGGTATCAATTTTTTCATTGCTAATCGCTCCGGCCAATTGCTTTTTTTGAATCCATGATTCATGCAATAGCTCACCGAACAGATTTAATTTTCCTTGCAACAGAGCATTTTTCATCGCAATCGTAATTGTTTTTAACTGGTCCAAGGCCTGAAGTGAACTTTCTTTTTTTTTAAGGTAACCTTCAACCTGAGTGGCGATGATATTGGCAGAAAACCGGGTTTTACCGGTATAACATAAGAGCAGATGGTATTCTAGTTCATTTAGGACCGAAGTATTGATGCGCAATGGATTGACAACGGTAGCATCATGATAAAATTCGATGAAATTAAAGCCGCCAAAGACGGCAGCGTATTGATCCTGTTTCCCACCACGGATGCCAAGGTCGACCCGTTCAATTTCGTAAGCCAGTCGGGCAAGATCATAATTGTACCATGGCAGATTCAACCATTGCCGAAACAAACCCAACAGAGTTACCACCATAGTTGATGAAGAACCTAAACCACTGCCTGGAGGGGCATCACTATGTAAGAACAGAGAGAAGCCCTGTTTCCAACTTTCAAACTTCCGCAGCACCGCCTTAACTAGGTCAAGCTGACCATTGAAAATCAGTTTTTGGGAGGTAGTGAACCGAGCGGAAAGGTCGACATCCAGCGATTCCACAATAATGGCCTGATCGGTCCGGGGAATTAAGGTTCCGTAACTGTAACGGTTGATGGTGGTACTAAGGACAACACCTCCTTTCTCAGATAAATAGGGTTCAATGTCGGTCCCGCCACCGGCAAAACTGATACGAAGTGGTGCCTTGCTACGGATCTCCACCTTTTTTCCCCCTCGTTGCAATCCTTTTCCGAGAAATAATTTAAACCATGGTTTACAACGCCGTCGTCTTCTTAGTTAAGGAATTGCATAATTTTTGATTTTTAAGCTAAGGCAATTATGCAATTCCCTCTAGGTAGTTATAAACTTAGAGTGAAAGTTGTTAGCTCAATTTCAATCGATCAATATCAAAGCCAACTTGAGCATAGGATATTTTATGATACTGTTTCGGTGAGGGTGCGGTTTTCGAAAAAAGAGGAACTTTAAACCGGATCAACATATATTATATAAATATCTCGGGGGTGATGTGATGGGAGAAAAGCGGCGTTGGGATAAAAACTCTGGTTTTCAAAGGGAAAATAGTCAGACCGACTATAAAAAATGGATTCCGGTTTTGCAAAATTTAGGTTTAAAACCACGCCGTTTTTTAAGTGAGCCGGATGCTGCCTACATTTGTACAGCGGAAGGATGGTTTCGCTTAAGCCCGCGCCCACACCAAAAGGAAGAGTTAACCTGGCTGCGGAGTGTTTTGGAATACTTGGAGGAACACTCTTTCAAAAATTGGGCAGTTGCCTGGCAACGAGCAATTATCTGGGAAGAGCTTAATGGTTGCTATTTAATTCAACCGTGGTGTTTTACCCAAGAATGCTTTCAAACCGATGATCCGGCAGCGCTGGAACGGGTCACTGAAATCCTAGCGGAGCTCTATAGATGTGGTAAAGATGTTCGTGAAAATTGTGGCTTGAAGGGATCACGGGAACGGTGGAGTACAGTGGCGGCAGAATGGAAGGAACAACTGATGCTTCTACAAACAATCCGGGAAGAGATTTATCCTGAAAAAATCCGTAAAGAAGTAAACAGTCTTCGTAAAGCTACCGAAGCACTTTTAAGTGAGTGTCTGCACAATTGGGAAAGTGGGATTAATTCGTTATCCGAACATCAGTACCATCTGGGTGTCCTAGGCCATGGGCAATTGCTGGCAAAGTATATCGTTTGGCGGGATAATGATTATTATCTGTTAAATTGGGAGCATATTTCTTTTCAACCTAAAGTTGTAGATTTAGCGTCTTTAATTAATGATGTAGCGGTTTGGGAGCCGGAATGGATCATTCATCTGATCAAGCACTATACTAAGGTGCAACCATTATGGCCTGAAGAGTATCAGGCGTTAAAAGCAATCCTTACATACCCCGAACAATTGATTCGAATCTTCCGGCATGAGCCGGGGAAGGAAGTTGATTATAAAATATGGAAAGAGGCTGATAAAGAATTGAAACGGAAAGGGCGTTGTCTGGAAAAAGTGTGGCAGGAAATCAGCTCTGAAAAGAGCCTTTGGGCATGGGGAAAAGATTATGTGATTCCCAAAAGCCGGGATTCTGTTCGGATGACAACGGTACTCTCTCCGGTGGAGAGTTGGAGTAGTTTTAGCTCTAATCAGCCCACTGCGCTGTCTCAAACAGCACCTGAAAATAAGTTCTACTCTGGAATTTGGAGCCGTTTAGTTAATCCGGATCAGATTCAAGTTGCGGACGGTTGTGATGATATCAGAAAAACCGCTTCCACTATACCCCCTGATGAGCAGCAAATTGCCGCAGAGCCGGTTGGGACCACAGTGACAGAAAAAGAATTAGGCCCCGTTAATCTGCCGGAGTGGATCAATGAAAATCGCGCCGGAGACAAGGTAAGCTTGGAAAGCGGCCGGACTGAGACTACCGCGGCAACCGTTGCTCCTAGTGCGAAGAATAATTTAAATGAAATTATTAATTGGGCTGATTTTCCAAAACCGTCAAAGCGAGGCAAAGGTCAGTGAATCAAGCCAAGTTGCAATTGTATGCCGATTTAATCCGTTATGGTCTGGGAATGACGGTTCTGAAAGAAATACCTTTTCGGGTCATGGAGATTACTCCATACCGTAAGAATTGTTTCTTAATCAAAACCAAGAAGCAATTGGTTTTTTTGTGGGTTCATCAAGGCCGTGAAGAAAATTTGACTGCTCAGATCAGTATAATGGAACACTGTCGGCGCCATGGCTTTCAAGGTTTTTTTGAACTGATCACCCTAAAAAGTGGGAGATTATATGAGAGACTGGGGGAACGTGAGTGGTTTTATTTGACGCAAGGCGTTGAATTACGAAAATTTTCTTATCGTGACCGCGAACAGCTACGCTCGGCTGTCAAACTGATTGCCGACTTCCATATTTCCTGCAATAATTGGTCATTACCACCTTATTTGCAAGGAATACAAGAAAAGCCCAATTTTATTGATAAGATGACTGAGATAATCATTAATCTAAATTCTTTTAAAATGCTTGCCACCACCCGAATTAGTCCCACTAAATTTGACCGACTGATCTTAAGCAAGCTGCCGCAGTTGGTTCAAAATGCTGCCGAAGCAGTGGCTTTACTCAAAGATTCAAATTACCTTGAATTGTTTTCTGAGCCAAAGCAGCGTAAAATTATCATTAATGATTTTGACCACAGTAATTTAGGGTTTGATTCACAAGCGAACCTTTATTGCCGGCAGCTTAAAAAATTTCGTTGTGAATTGCCTCTGTTTGATTTGGGTTTATTTTTACTTAAATCGGCCCGTTTCCACTATTGGAAGAGCGAGTGGTTCGAAGATTTGTATGAAGAATATCAAAAATATATCCCGATTAGCCCAGCGGAATCAGTAATTTTAAAAGCTTATTTGAGTTTTCCGTGGCACCTGGCCCGGTTGGCATACCGTTATTATTTTAACCTGGCTGACTGGCCGTTACATTTTTACATTGAAAAATTGGAACGATTATTAATGGTTGAAGAGCGGCGAATGGCATTTGTCAGTGGTTTAGCTTAGAATTTATCTTTGAACGGTAATACCGGTTAAGATGATTTTAGGCTCGGTTATCATATTTAAAAACTTCGTAACGCGGCAAAGAGCCAGGATAAAAAGAGTAAAAAACGAGCTTGACAGTGAAAAAACAATATGCTAAGATAATAAAGCTGTTACGGAATGAACCGGCAGCACAGTCAAGCCGGAGCAAGGCAGAAAAAAGCACCAAGAAAACCGGA
>DATCLA010000196.1:0-1802 GCA_036564195.1 Bacillota bacterium | reverse complement strand
TCAACAATTATATTGCCTTTGTTTTCCGGTAACGCATTCGGGTCTTTTTTGTACAAAGGCGGAGGAGCAGCTTTTATGGTGCAAATGGGCTGTCCGTCATTGGCAATACTGATTTTTCCTCCATAAATGCACATATTGGTTGACTTATTTAACAAGGCAGGATGTCCGGCGACTTTCTTATCTTGCTTTCCATTAATCCAAGCACGAGTTACCGCCGGATTACAAGGCATTTTTTTTAATTTACCGCGGTTTGCGGCTGTAGCAGAAGCCACCGTTGGATTTTGCAGACTACTGCATTTACCAAAGGGTTTAATATTTATGTTGGGCTTAAAGTCCATAATATTTGCTTGAGCTTTCCCTAAAATAGAAATATTACGAGAAATTACTCTCAGCTGGCTTTGTTGGTCGCCACAACTACATTTTAATGTTGCACCATCCACTACAAAGCTTAGTTTTTCGCCGCTTGAAGTAACAACCTTGGGTTTCTTTTTCTCTTCTTTTTCATCTTTTTTATTATTTACTTGCTTATTTTTATCCATCTTTATCATACCCCTTTAGTCAAACACAAATCGCCTTAGTGAATTTAATTCCGATGAAATTCCGCCTGATTAGACTTTCCGCCACGTCAAGCCGGACAATAATATAATTTTCCATTATCCCTTTAATCGTAAAAATCTTCGCCCTTTTCAACTTACCTGAGTCCAGTACCATCTTTTTTAAAGTACCATTAACGTTATAAACACTTTCATCCGCTAAACAAGAGATACTGGGAGGAATTATTAACCAATAAAGTTCTTGCCGCATCCGTTTTAAATCAGTTAATAGCACAGGTTTAAAAAAGATATTCGGCTGGTACTTTTCCAGTAGCGTTTTAACCGTATCAGTCACTAAAGGTAAAGGATGTTCAATAAAGTCAATATATATCGGATTGAATGATTCTTTAATATAAAACTGTACAGGTTGGTCGTCCAGTTGTTTGGGATCCAATCGTTTGAATGGGGTTCGCTGGATCTGGTTAGCAGTCCCGGTAGGTTGAACGGCATCAAGCAGTGTTTTATCTTGAGACATGATGAAATAATCCATTGTACCGTGGCTCCTTTCCGGTTATTGCCAGACTATCGTCTTAATTTGTTCATTATCAAGGTTGATTTGGTTACGGTCTTTTGCAGAAAAAATCGCTCCCTGCAGAAGAGTCCCTGCAAATGTTACATCCCGTAAATTTGCTTCGATAAAAATTGCCCCCCGAAGGTCCGCACCGCTTAAATCAGCGCCTGCCAGATTGGCTCCATTAAACTTAACGCCGTCATAACCGGGGAGCAAACAGGATTCTTCCGGGTCTAAGCCGGCAGCTCCCGTAGCGCCGTAAAATTTGGACCCACGGAGATCGCACTGTCTGAAGTCGGCAGCTCGGAGATCCGCCCAACTAAAATCAACTGCAACTAAATTGGCTCCGGCGAGCTTAGCCCCTAACAACCGCGCCAATTGTAAATTGCTACCCGATAAATTACTGCCGCGCAGGTCGGTATATCGCAGGTCCACGCCTTTGTAGTCGCCGCCGGATAAGTCGAGGCCGCTTAATACCTCATAAGAGTATTCAAATTCTCTTTTAGCTTCAAGCCCTTCCCGGATTTCTTGTGGATCTTTAACCGTTGTATCTTCCTTGTAAACAACTTCGCTAATGTCAAAATATTCACCTGAGCGTACTTCGAAGACATTGTCCCGGGTGAATTCCGTAAATTCAAAGGGGAGGGAGGACTGTGAAAGGGCGTAACGTGCCAGGCCTGTGACATAATTTTTATAAA
>DATCLA010000195.1:0-7374 GCA_036564195.1 Bacillota bacterium | reverse complement strand
GGTTGAGCCGTTCCCAAAGGGCGATGCTGTCCTGAAAATAGACGATGTGATTACGCCCTCCTTCACTGTAAGTGAAGTAAGACTCACCATTATCCCAGCCGATTTTATTGGTGTTGATGGCGTAACGCCGCATCAGTCTTTGGATCTCTTTATAAGTAACTGCCCGGGCCCGGGCACCGCTGTTTTTAACCCAGTCAAACCCGTAAAGGGGCAACCCGATAATGATTTTGTCTTTGGCGTTGGGAAGCTCTTTGGCATAATCCAATGTTCCCTGCAGCCATTGCAGCGGGCAGATCGGGCCGGGCCGAGAAGAGGAATAATGACAGTTATAGGCCATCACTTTTAAAGTATCGACGTACTGAATTAACTCCGGCCAGTATTGGCCATACTTGGAAGAGTGATCGGATTTGTAGTAGACACATACTGACAATAGTTTTCCGTATTTTGACAGCTCGGTGCTTAATTTACACACGAAAGCACTAAAGATCCCGGTATCACGCTGGGATAGGTCTTCATAGTCGATGTCAATTCCGTCAAAATCATTTTCCGGACTGATCACCAGATTAACCAGATCCTGAATATGCCGGGAACAAAGTACCGGGCTGGAGAGAACCTTCCGAACTACCTCTGCCCCGCCGGGATAAGTATTTTGAATGGTGGGTAAGACTTTAACATTATTAGCCCGAGCCAAATTCATGATCTCGGCTTTGTACGCAAGGTTGGCGTTGTGGCTGATTCGTCCCCCTGCCAAAATGTTATACCAGACCGGGTTAATTTCGCTAAAAATCTCCACATTATCGGAGAAAGTCTTAATCCCCTCCTGAAGATATAGCCAGCCCGCCAGGTATAATTTTTTACTGGCGTCGTCACTGTCATCGCCCGCACAGCCAGCCAGCACTAATACTGCACTTAAAAGTAATACCAGATAAGCTTGCTTAATCATCTGCTTCCTCCCAAGACTCCATAACACCGATCTTTAGAGAGAACTGCCGTTGCTTCCTGCTTATAAATATTAATTTTATCTAATATTTCCAAGTAACCGCCGGACCGGTTTGCCTTAATTATTACCACCGGGTTTGCGGACTAACGTACCTTCCAGATGAAAGGGGAGCAACTCTATAGTTGAGGATTGGCCGTCTGGTTCCGGCGAACCAGCCGGTTCAGCCTGAACCTTGGCGTCAAGTTTAAGTTGAAGCTTATAGCGGTTGATCCATGCCGTAGCTTCGTCAATCGCAAAAACTCCTGTCAGGCCGCCGGATAAGTTAACGAATTTATAACCGCCTCCGGTATTGGTTTGGGCAGTAATTCCTTGAGAATCAAGTTCAATATAGGCAACTCCGTTTTGGCGCTTCTTTAAGGTATAGATCGCTTTTTGGGTCAAAGAAATCCCATTGTTTTCGAACTTGATCTCCTGTTCCCAGGATTCTCCGACCGCTACCGGTGTTTCAGGAAATACGCCCTGTTCCGGTGAATTTCTTCCCTGTTGCAGCTGGGCTTGGAAGGCATCAATCAGCTTTTTTTCAATGGTTTCCCGTTCGATTTTAACTTGATGGCTGCGAAAGTAGTGCAACACCTTTTTAAAAAAATTATCGGAAAAACGGACTGTCCGGACTTGACCGGTGGGATCCAATTCAAACTTAATTTCATCGCCGACTAAATAAGAAAAGAGTTCTGTACCTGCGATCGGCAGAGCAAAAGGATTGGTGGAATCGTAAGAATTGACAGAACCGGAAAGGCCAGGACTCTCATAATAGAACGAGTGCAGCTTCAGCTTGACCAGAATCTCTCCTAACGGGTTAAGCTTTTCAATGCTGTAAATATAACCCACGCCGGTGCTGGAATTCAGCGTCACTTTATACGCACCTTCCCCCATCTCCAGTTGGAACTGGCACAATTCAATCAGATTATAGGATTGGCCGGGTTGAAATTGTTGTTTGAGAAGGATCCGTTCCGGTTCAGCACTAACCCGGCAGCCACAAGCCAAGGCAAACCAAATTAAAGCCGACCAAAAAAAAGAAGTTAACTTCTTCATCTTTATCCTCCATAAGATTGATTAATGAGACGGTAATTCACATCCAGCTTCAAGGTTGTAGGTATGTCCAGACCTGACTTTTTAATTTCTCCGGCTAAATCTAACCTAATCTTCCCTTCCAAAGGTAAACTGTCGACCTTAGCAATACGAAAACTGCCCCGGGCAGTACCGGTCAAGTTAACTATATTTTCGGCAACGACCTGCTGATTGACTTTGGAGGCAAATTTCTGTTTCAAGCTGCATCCGGAAGGTGTCTCTAACTCCACCTGGAGCTGATCGCCACTGGTTGCGGTAAGCTCATATACTGCCTGCAGCTTTGGGGCTACCTGACCGTTACTGACAGTTAACCGCTCTTTCCAACAGTCCCCGGGTTGCAGTGCTTTACGGCTTTTCGGATAGACCGGAAAAAGATTGTGAATCAATTCATGAAACATAAAATTAACGGTGTATGCTTCCGGATTAGCTGGGGACAAGAGTTGCCGAAGATCGGAGTTTACTGATTGGGGCCGCTTTTCCGGCATATTAGTCTTGGAGCAGTTTTGCAGTTTCAGATGAAATTCGCTCCCGACCAACTCCGCATAGGGTTGCAGCCCGGCAGGCAAACCGGAACAGTCCGGGTATAGCTTGTATGCATACTGTAGAAAAGCATTGCTAAACTGATAATCAATGGAATCGTAAGTAACACGCAACAAAATCCCGCTTTTATTATTACTGCCGCTTAATACCGTAATCCCATACCTGATACTCCAAGTTTCCTTTCGGTCCACCGGCTGACCCCAGATTTGTTGGACAGTTTCGGTTTGAACCGTCATTTGATATTGATAATGCGCTCCGGTTGCCATCCGGTACTTGAGGCTGACGGGATCAGCCTTGGCCAATCCGGACCTGTTCAGCCCCAAAATAACGATTAGTCCCAAGATTGTTAATGCCCGTTTCATCCGTTTAGCCACTCCCATCAATTAATTGGGCGTTTCATAATTACACTCAGTAATGTAAGCTTTAAAAAGAATAGCTTGACGTCGGTCCCGGATGGGTTGCTTACGATCTAATATTAAAATCATGGTATTAAAAATTATGAAAACCGCCCTGAATAATCTTACTGAACCTGTCAAAATTTTAATTTAAGTTAAATAATTTTAACATTAATGGAGGTTTTTTGCAATCGTGTTGTTAAATAATATACTAAGACTAAGATTTTGGTTCCATTAAATACCAAAAGGAGTAAAACCGATGGGAATCACTTTAAATGAGATCAAGCAGGACCCGTTAATTACGGCTTTCATTCAAACCGCCAATGAACATTTGGGAGCTTTAGGCTTCACCGAACATGGCCTCCGCCACGCCGAGCTGGTGTCAAATATTTCCCAAAATATCTTACAGCGACTCGGTTATTCGGAACGTCAGTGTGAATTAGCTGCCATCGCCGGCTATCTTCATGACATTGGCAATATTGTCAACCGCAAGGAACACGGACAAAGCGGCGCCATTATCGCCCTTGACTATTTATTAAAACAAGCAATGGACCCAATGGAGGCAGCTGCCATTGTCGGGGCCATCGGCAATCATGAAGAGGAATACGGTGAGGCTGTCAATAACATTGCCGCGGCAGTGATCTTAGCCGACAAGTCGGATGTGCACCGCAGCCGGGTCAGAAATGTCGACTTTGCCACCTTTGACATTCACGACCGCGTCAATTATGCAGCTGTCCATTCGTTTCTCAAGGTAGACCCGGAAAAAAAGAGTATTACCCTGGAACTGACCATCGAGACTGAGATCTGTCCGGTCATGGAATATTTCGAAATCTTTCTGGTGCGGATGGTAATGTGCCGCCGTGCGGCGGAATTTCTAAATTGTGCTTTTAAAATCGAGATTAACGGGATTAAAATACTTTAATGGTTTAAACCGTCCCAATTAAACTGTTCCGGAAGATAACAGTAATTAAATTAACGGTTAGATTCCATGCCCGGAGTTTACACAAAAAAGCCTGACTGCTTTAAGCCAGGCTTCTGAATGTTTCGCGCTTCTTTCTTTTCACTTGTAGTAAAGCGCCATCATTAAAGCTTTTTTAAACAGGCAGGTACACCTTGGCTGATAATCGCGGTCAACCAGTCGGCTACCGCTATTACCAATGGCGGATATTCAGTAACACTCTCCGGCCAGAAACGGTTCAGGACATTAGTTGTCAATTGTGTGACGCTAAGTTTTCCGGCCGCATATTCCTGCCAATTATCCCTGAAAAACTTGAGGATTTCTAAATCGTCCTGGATGAAGTATTCGATTCCGTCACGGTGTCCGACCAGTTTGTTGTCACGAATTTCAGTGCCGCGGTACAGGGCAATCAAGGCCGCCAAAGAGAAGCTTAACCGCACGGGCAACTTCCCTTGGCGTTTCAAATAGGTCATTAAGGAAGGCATTACCCGGGCAGTGAATTTTGAGATTGAATTTAAGGAAATATCAAACCATTTATGATCAATAAAAGGATTGTTGAACCGTTCCAAAACCGCGGTTGCAAATGAAGTTAATTCATTGCTGTCCAGATCCAGGGTAGGAATGATCTCTTCGAATAAAACCTCCCTCATAAACCGGCCAATTGTGGCATCATTAACCGCATCACGGACAATATCAACCTTGGATAAGAGTGAAACCGCTACCGAGGCGGTATGGGTGCCGTTTAAAATCCTGACTTTCCGGGTCCGGTATGGAGTCTGGTTAGCTACCCATTTTACATTTAACCCGGCTTGGTGAAAAGGTAATTTTTCGGCTAATTGGGCATCACCCTCAATGATCCAACAGTGAAAGATTTCGCCGGTATCTAAGTTTTGGTCACGGTAACCGAAGCTGGCTTCCAATTCGGCAGCTTCTTTAGAAGGATATCCGGTTACGATCCGGTCTACCAAAGTATTGAGAAAACGGTTGGCAGAGTTAACCCACTGGTGAAAGGTCTCCGGTAAATTCCATTCTGTGGCATATTGAAGAACCAGTTTCTTTAAACTATCGCCGTTCCGATCGATTAATTCGCAGGGAATAAATGTTAAGCCCTTGGTTAAATCGCCATGAAAATGTTGAAAACGGCGGTACAGGTAAGCCGTTATTTTGGCGGGAAAGGAGACTGGCGGGTTTGAGTCCAGCCGATCGCCGGCATGATAAGTAATCCCGGCTTCAGTAGTATTGGAAACAACAAATTCAATTTCCGGGTTTTCGGCACATTGAAGCACTGCCTCCCATTGTTCGGTTACCGAAAGGCCCCGGCTGATCGAGGGGATGATTTCTCGTCGGTCAATCACTTTACCGGCCTCTGTACCCCTTAAGATTAGGGTATATAAACCGTCTTGGACGTTGAGTTCTTTGATACGCCCCTGGGCAATCGGTTGGACAACCACCACCCGGCCGCGGAAAACGCCGCAGGTATTCATACGGTGAATCGCCCACTCAACGAATGCTCTTAAAAAGTTTCCTTCTCCAAACTGTATTACCCGTTCCGGGTAGTTTAAAATGTCCCTTGAATAGTTTGCCAAGGGGGTACCAATATACTTTTCCATTAATAATTTTCGGTTTAGCTGTGGCAGATTTCCATTAGGCATTAAAAAGACTCCCTTCTTTTAGCATCCAAGCCTGTTAAAACCGACCGTTAATAGTTTATCCGTTTACTGCAGCGGTCAGTCCTTTCCAATCCTTTAAAAACCGGGTGATTCCTGCATCGGTCAGAGGATCTGTGGCAAGCTGCAGCAACACCTTGAAAAGCGCCGTAACAAAAGGATAGCGCCAATGAGGCTTTCACAATCACCATAGGTTAGAACTAGTGAACCTATGGCTAAGCCCAACTGACTGTTCGCGGTTAACGAATCCCAAAGTACTTTTCGGCATTCCGGTAACAGATATTTTGGACAATTGTTCCTAAATGCTGAATATTGTTAGGCACTTCACCTGATTCAACCCACTCGCCAATCAGGTTGCAAAGAACACGCCGGAAGTATTCATGCCTGGTATAAGAGAGAAAACTTCGGGAATCGGTAAGCATCCCTACAAACAAGGGCAATAATCCGATGTTTGCTAAGGCAACCAGTTGGCGAATCATTCCGTCTTTTTGGTCATTGAACCACCATCCGGAACCAAACTGAATTTTTCCAGCAACTCCGCCGCCTTGGAAACAACCGGCTAATGAGGCTAACATCTCATTATCGCGGGGGTTCAGGCAGTAAAGAACCGTCTTGGGTAATTCATCAGTGCTGTCCAATTTATCCATAAACCGGGAAAGCGCAACTCCAAAGGTATAATCGGCAATCGCATCGAATCCGGTATCCGGCCCTAATAGCCGCATCATCCGTTGACTGTTATTACGGATGGTTCCGATATGCAACTGCATTACCCAGCCATGTCGGGCATATTCCCGGCCGAGAAACACTAAAAGCTCGGTTTTAAACTGAGCGATTTCCTTAGCGGACAGGCTTTCCCCACGTAAACCCTTTTGTAGGATGGCGGTGACTTCGGCGGCTGTGCTTTCCTCGTATAGGACAGGATCAGCAGCATGATCGGATAACCGGCAACCCATCCTATGAAAATACTCTAAACGTTGCAGTAACGCTTTAGTTAAATCATCAAAAGTTTTAATTTCCATCCCAGTAACTTTTCCCAGTTTGGCAATCCATTCCCTAAAGCCGGGTTTTTCAATATTCAACGCCTTATCCGGACGCCAGGCCGGATAGACTTTAACCTTAAACGAAGCATCTTTAGCCAGGGCCTGATGGTATTCAAGAGTATCGGTGGGGTCATCGGTGGTACAAAGAGCCTTGACATTGGAACGTTCGATCAAACTACGGGCCGTAAAATCATCTTTTTGAAGTAATTCGTTACAACGGTTCCAAATCTGATCCGCGGTCTCTACCGACAACAACTGGTCAATCCCAAAAAAACGTTTCAACTCCAAATGAGTCCAATGATATAAAGGGTTACCGATACAATTTGGGATGGTTTCTGCCCATTTCAGAAACTTTTCGTAATCGGAAGCATCACCGGTAATGTACCGTTCATCAATCCCCATGGCCCGCATGGCCCGCCATTTATAGTGGTCACCGCCCAGCCAAATTTCGGTAATATTGCGATACCGTTTATTCTCAGCAATTTCTTTGGGATTTAAATGGCAGTGATAATCATAGATAGGCATATCCTTAGCGTAATTTTCGTATAACTCTACCGCCGTTGGATTATTAAGTAAGAAATCTTTATCCATAAAAGCCTTCATACCAAATTTACCTCCTTATATTCATTTGATTCTATTTTATAAAATATTAGGGGAAAATTACTAACATTAGTAACCTAGAGAAGCTTAATGTTTACAAGTACCC
>DATCLA010000194.1:0-5537 GCA_036564195.1 Bacillota bacterium | reverse complement strand
TTGGCTTGAATAAGAATTATTTAACAATCAACATAATATCATTGATAAGTTAAGCCGGATTAGCATGGGTTAAAAACCGAATTGCTTAATTTTATTATTTAATATCATAACTAAAGTTTAATTTAGACAGAATATAGAGCGTTTTAGTTAATCAATATATTATTAATAAAAATTCAGCAATTGTAATCAGGACTAAATTGATAAATTGAATAATTTTGATTAATCAGTATGGAGGTATCCGATTGTTTTGTTTAGTGGGACTTGGCAATCCTGGTCCACAATATGAATATACTAGGCATAATGCCGGTTTTTTGGTTATTAACCGGATTATCAGTGAGTTGAACGTTGCGACCAGAAACAGCAACCAGAGTATTGTGGGAAAGCTAAATTATCAAGGTCGTGATGTATTGTTGGTTAAACCGCAAACTTTTATGAACTGCAGTGGCCGGGCCGTCCGGGAAATTGTTAACTATTATCGGATTGACCTAGGGCAATTGTTGGTTATTCATGATGATTTGGATTTAAAATTAGGGACAATCCGGTTGCGTTGTTCCGGGAGTTCCGGTGGGCACCGGGGGTTAGGTTCAATTATTGATTATTTGCAGACCGATCAGATCTGCCGGTTAAAGCTGGGCATTGGCAGGCCCGGCACCGGCTGGGAAGTCGCCGATTATGTGTTAGCACCGGTGGAAGAGTCGGAACAGGAGCTTTTTATGCAAGCGGTAAACCGGGCTGCTGAAGCTGCTTTAGACTTTGTAGTCCATGGGCCGTTGCATACAATGAACAATTTTAACGGGGTAGGTACTTCCACTTAATGAAACGCATAACCTAATTAAGGACAGAATATTTTAATTAAACCTGGCAATCATATGTTTAAGAATAAGCTGGTCACCGGGTTGTTTATTTGGTGATGCTAAATTCGCTATGTCGCGGTTGTGGGTGGAATTTATATTTGCAATGTAACAACATACATAGAAAAACAACTAGCCACTGGTTATCATTGAATTGCCTGTTTAAAATGGCTGTTTGAGTGATATCGGGTTGGAGGGTTTAATGAAGAACGTTCTGGCGGAGCTTATCAACCATTATGATTTTAGACAAATATTTAATCATTTTGAAGAAGGACACCAAGACCTATTAACCGGAGTGGGCGGGACCCAAAAGTCAGTGGTGATCGCCGGTTTGCTAAAAGACATTAACCGGAAAAACATGATCATTAGTTACCATAACCATCAGGCTTCACGTTTGGCAACTGATCTGGAAACTCTGCTCGGACCGGAAAGAGTGGCTTTTTTTGCTAATAATGAACTTTTTCCTCATGAAGAAGCTTACGAACCGGAAGTAACAGCCCAAAGGGTAGAGACTTTAGGTAGAATTCTCCACTCGGAAAGCTTAATTGTGGTAACCTCATGGGAGGCTTTGCAACGTAAATTAATTCCCCCCGCTAAATTTTTGGAATTTACTATTGCAATCCGGCTGGGAATGGAACTCGTCCCCGATGACTTAATTGCCCGCTTAGTCAGAATGGGTTATGAACGGGTTGATTTGGTCCAATCGATCGGCCAATTTAGTAAAAGAGGCGATATAGTTGATATTTATCCTTTAAATCAGAAAAATCCGTTTCGGTTGGAGTTTTTCGGTGATGAAGTTGACGCAATCCGTCTTTTTAAAGTGGAAGATCAGATTTCGTTCGCCAATCAAGAAGCAGTTTTTATTTTACCGGCCCGGGAAGGCCTCTGGCGCCAGGTTGATTTTGACCAATGTCTTCCTGCAATAAGGCTGGGACTTGAAAAACAAGTTAATGCTCTGGAAGAGATGGGTCGGGTCAAAGAAGCCGCTGATTTAGCCGACCGGGTTAACGAAGCCTTGGAACGACTGGCCAACGGCCATCAAATACCCGGGGCTGACCAGTTTTTACCATGGGTGGAACCTCATCTGGTTACATTATTAGATTATTTACCAGATGCCCGCGTAATTCTTGATGAACCCATGCGGGGTAGGGATGCTTTCCGGTTAATTGAAACCGAAACCGCTACGGTAATCGCCGGTTTTTTGGAAAAAGGGGTTGTCTTACCAAAAGAGCAGGAACTTTTTATAGGATTAAACGAGCTTGAAGCCGAAGTCCGAAAGAGAAATCCCTGGTCGCTTTCATTATTGGCTAAAACGCCCAAAGATCTTCAACCGCTTCATACTTTGACGTTTCCCTTTAAATCGCCGCCGCTGTTTCATAGTAGGGCCGAGCAATTCCTTCGTGAGCTTGAGTTATGGCAGAAAAACCATTATACTGTGGTACTGGCAGTAGCAGTTAAAGATAAGGCCCGGCGTTTACGGGAAGTCTTAAGGGAACAAGGGATTTCCGCTGTTTTTGTTGAACCCGGCTCTGAGGTACAATTTATTCCGGGAACAATTCGGATTGAAGTAGCAGACTTGGAAAACGGTTTTATCTGGCCAACCGGAAAACTGGTGGTTCTGACTGAAGTTGAAATCTACGGGAAACAAAAGAAACGTTATCAAGCTCGGTTTCAACAGGAAGGGACTAAAATAAGTTCTTTTACCGACCTTAAGGTCGGCGATTTTGTGGTTCACATCAACCACGGAATTGGTCGGTTTATGGGATTAGAGACTTTGGAGATTGCCGGAGGGCACCGGGATTATTTAAAGATCGAGTATGCCGGGGAGGATCGCTTGTTTGTCCCGACCGACCAGGTAAATTTGCTCCAAAAATACATTGGAGTTGAAGATGCTCCGCCCAAAATCAATAAACTGGGCGGTTCCGATTGGCAAAAGGTTAAAAACCGGGTCAAAGAGTCAATCCGAGAAATGGCGGAATCGCTTTTAAACTTGTATGCTCAACGGGGAGTGGTCAAAGGCCATGCTTTTAGCAGCGACACAGTCTGGCAACAAGAGTTTGAAGATGCCTTTTACTACGAGGAAACCCCGGATCAGCTAAGAGCAATTGCGGAAATTAAGCAAGATATGGAAAGTGAAAAACCAATGGACCGCCTGCTCTGCGGCGACGTCGGCTATGGAAAAACTGAAGTGGCAATGCGGGCTGCTTTTAAAGCAATCATGGACGGAAAACAGGTTGGAGTGCTGGTACCTACTACGATCCTGGCACAGCAACATTTTTTGACCTTCCGGGAACGCTTTGCTGGTTTCCCGGTTAAAATCGGAGTCTTAAGCCGGTTTCAGACACAAAAAGAACAGTCACTCACCATCGATGAGCTTTTAAACGGAAAAATCGACCTGGTAATCGGTACTCACCGGATGCTTTCTCCCGATGTCCATTTTAAAGATCTCGGGTTACTGATTGTCGATGAAGAACAACGTTTTGGAGTCGCGCATAAGGAAAAGATCAAAGAACTCCGTAAAAACATTGATGTCTTAACGCTGACAGCTACACCGATTCCCCGGACTTTACATATGTCATTGGCCGGAATTAGAGACATGAGTTTGATTGAGACACCTCCGCCGGGCCGTTACCCCATCCGTACCCATGTACTGGAGTTTAACGAGGCAGTAATCAGGGAAGCGCTCCAACGCGAGCTGAACCGGAAAGGTCAGGTCTATTTTGTCTATAACCGGGTGGAATCCATTGACCAGATGGCCGGGTATCTTCAAAGGCTGGTTCCGGGAGCCCGGATTATCATCGGGCACGGCCAGATGGATGAGGATCAGTTGGAACGGGTGATGCTGGAATTTTATGATTATGAAGCCGATATTCTATTATGTACTACGATTATTGAGACCGGTTTGGATATTCCCAATGTAAATACCCTGATCGTCTATGATGCGGACCGTTTTGGCCTGTCCCAGCTTTATCAATTGCGGGGCCGGGTTGGTCGGAGTGACCGCATTGCCCATGCCTATTTTTGTTATCGTAAAGAAAAGACCTTGGCCGAAAAGGCAGAAAAGCGGTTAGCGGCTATCCGGGAGTTTACCGAATTGGGTTCGGGTTTCAAAATTGCCATGCGCGACTTAGAGATTCGGGGTGCTGGTAATTTATTAGGCCCGGAACAACATGGTCAAATTGCATCCGTCGGTTTTGAATTATACTGCCGTTTACTCGACGAGGCGATCCGGGAGCAGAAAGGTGAAGTAGTTCCGGAATTACCGGAGCCGGTGATTGAGATTCCGATTGACGCTTATATCCCGACTGAATATATTAGCGACAGCAAACAAAAAGTGGAGGTATACCGGAAAGTCAGTAATGCCGGAAATATCACAGACATTGAAAATATCTACCATGAGGTGGTAGATAGGTATGGGGATCCGCCTCAGGCAGTGTTAAATTTGATCGATTTGGCAAAAATTAAAATTTTAGCTAAAGAAGTCGGAATTGCAACTATAACTCAGGAACGCCATGACCTGATCGGTAAATTACATGTAGGCTTAAATATTGATTATGAAAAAGTATTGACGGTTTTAAAAAAGTACCGCAGTGGGTTTCGGTATCAAACAGGACGTCCTCCGCTGTTGCGCTGGCGGTTAGGTTCCAACCGTGGCGAAATCCTGCCGGTTATTTTAAATACTTTGGAAATACTGAATAATTAGTTTAGGCATGCCTTTTTGGTATGCATTCAGGAAAAAAGGGAAAGATAAATTTGACCAAAGCGCTATTGATAGTAAACGGTTTAGCTTAATGAATAAAAATAAATATTCCACTATATACTATCAATAAAGGTAGAACTGGGTTTAGCTCATAATCTACAGTGGTCATACGGGTGGCAGGTCCTCTGACACCACATTTATCCGGTTTTAAGTTTTTATAAAAAGGAGGGAATAGGGGATGAAAGCGACCGGAATTGTTCGGCGGATCGATGATCTAGGCCGGGTGGTCATCCCCAAGGAGATTCGCCGAACTTTGCGAATCCGAGAAGGCGACCCGTTAGAAATTTTTGTAGACCGGGAAGGAGAAGTAATCCTCAAGAAATATTCTCCGATTGGCGAGTTGGGTGACTTCGCAAAAGAATACGCCGATTCGCTTTATGAGTCTACCGGGCATGTTGCTTGTATCGCAGATCGTGATATGGTGATTGCAGTTGCGGGTGCACCTAAAAAAGAATTTTTGGATAAACCGATTTCCAAAGCAGTTGAGAAGGCAATTGAAGACCGGAAAGTGGTTTTAATGCCAAAGCCGGGCGAGCATAAATATTGTGAAGCCTGCCCGGTAAAAGAAGATGAGGGAGAATGTAAGTTTACCGCTCAGGTAATTGCTCCGATTATTGCTGAAGGCGATCCGATTGGCGCGGTTATTCTTTCTTCTCTGGAACCAGGAGTGACCATGGGAGATATGGAAGTTAAAATTGCGGAAACAGCCGCCGGATTTTTAGCTAAACAGATGGAGCAGTAAGTAGTGATTTGGAGCCACCCTAAATGCGAAATCGCTGGCTGCCGGTGCCGTAACTAAAAAAGAGGAGCTATTCCTCTTTTTTACTACTATTACCTAACATACTAAAGAGTGAAGTAAGTAACGCAGGACTGAGTGTATTTTTCAGATCAGAGTTGGAGGCCAAACTCAATAGGGAAGGTAATAG
>DATCLA010000193.1:0-4665 GCA_036564195.1 Bacillota bacterium | reverse complement strand
CGATGGCTACTTTCTCAAACGCAGAGATTTCATAATTTACCGGAACATGAAAACTATTACTATAATATTCTTTATCGGTAATTCCGTTAATAACTCCAAACATTCGCCGGTCGGATTTGACGAACCGTCCTGACAAACCTTCGGCCGGAGTAGCTAATAAAGTATAGTTTAAATCGTATTCTTCCGCAAAACTGTCAACCTGTTTCCGCATAAAACTGACAATTTCCAGGCCCAGGCGTTGGGAGGCCGGATCTTGTCCATGGTGTTTTCCAGTTAGACCGATTAAGGCCTCGGCTAAACCGATAAAACCGATGGAAAGGGTACCGTGTTTAATCACCGGGCCAATCGGATCTTCCGGTCTTAATTTTTCAGAGTCAAGGTACAACCCTTGGCCCATTAAAAACGGCATATCACTGACCTTTAGACGTGCTTGGACCCGGTAGCGGTGATATAACTGCCGAGCGGCCAGATTCATCACCGACTCTAGCTCATGGAAGAAGATCTCAATATCGCCGCCGGACTTAATGGCAACCCGGGGTAAATTAATCGTGGTAAAGGAGAGATTGCCCCGGCCGTCACTAACCTCCGGGCCATGCCGGTTTCCAATCACCCGCGTCCGGCAGCCCATATAGGCTACTTCAGTCCCGTAGGGTTGATTAAAACTGGAATCCATAAAAGAGAAGGTCGGATTCAACCGCTGGGCCGAAACCCGCATCGCCAGGGTAAACAGATCATAATTCGGATCACCTGGCTCAAAGTTGACCCCTTTTTTCAGCCGGAAAATGATGTTGGGAAAGATCGGTGTCTCCCCATGGCCTAAGCCTTTTTCGTAAGCCAACAGCAGGCACCTGGTAACCAACCGGCCGGCTTCGGAAGTATCGCAGCCCACATTTAAACTGCTAAAAGGGACCTGGGCTCCGGCCCGGCTATGCATCGAGTTTAAATTATAGATTAGAGCCTCCATTGCCTGATAAACCTCATCTTCAGAGGCGCCGTTGACAAATTGGGCCAGATCCCGGTCAAAAAAAGCAAATGATTGCCCACCGTGCATGTCATTTTGGGAACTTTGCAGGATAATAGCAGCTAAAGCTGTAGCTGAACCCGGCCGTTTCGGGGGCCGAATGAAGCCGTGTCCGTTGTTAAAACCGTTTTGTAACAGTTTGCCCAGGGGAATTTGGACGCACGTCAGCGTTTTACCGTAGAAATCCAGATCATGAATATGATAATCGCCATCTATATGGGCCTGGGCCATCTCTTCCGGGATTAAGCGGGACAAATAATACTGTTTGCTGGCAGCCGAAGCAATCTGGAGCATCTTCGCAGACGGTGAGTTGCTGATATTTGCATTTTCTCTGCTGGTTTCCACCAAAATCTCCTGGACTATATCCATCAAGTCGGACTTGGCTTCACGCAGTTTGGTCCGGCGGTCCCGGTATAAGATATATGCTTTGGCAGTCTTGGCATGACCGGTTTCAATCAAAATCTTTTCCACCGCGTCCTGGACATCCTCAACGGAAGGGATTAATGCTCCCAATTTCTTTAATAAGTACTGAATTACGATCTCAGCCAGTTCCCTGGCTAATTGATCATCTTCGCCGCCAACTGCTTTAGCTGCTGTAAAAATAGCAGCCGCAATTTTACCGGATTCGAACGGGACAATGCGCCCATCACGTTTGCGAATTGAACGAAAAGATTTTTCGGGACGGTTAAACAACGTCACTACTACACTTGTCTCATCTTTTATCTTTGCGCTTGATTCTATTGAATTTTTGC
The DNA here is from genome assembly GCA_036564195.1 of Bacillota bacterium. GTDB lineage: Bacteria > Bacillota > UBA4882 > UBA8346 > UBA8346 > DATCLA01. Next base: position 2,892 of record DATCLA010000193.1, on the reverse strand, counting down.
TCATTATTAATCCTCCATCTGATTCTTTTTACTTAATAATTCCTGGAGTTCTTGCATAAAGGTAGCAACGTCCTTAAATTGACGGTAGACGGATGCAAATCTGACATAGGCGACTTCATCAAGATTTTTCAAGCCGGCCATTACCAATTCTCCAATCTGCTTACTGGAAACCTCCTGATCCATTTGGTTACGTAATTCTTTTTCAATCTCATCAACTAATTGCTCGATGGCGCCAACGGAAACAGGGCGTTTTTCGCAAGCCCGCAACAGACCGTTTAAGATCTTCTGACGATCAAAAGCCTCACGGCGTTGATCCTTCTTAATAACGACCAATGGTGAATCCTCAATTCTTTCATAAGTAGTAAAGCGTTTCTGGCAAACCAGACATTCCCGACGCCGCCGGATCGCCTTACCATCTTCTGAGGCACGTGAATCAATTACTTTACTGTCAGGACCATTGCAAAACGGGCAACGCATTGAGCTCCCCTCCGCTACTAGATATTGTATCATTAATAATTATATAACCCCAAATGTTGGGTTGTCCAGTAAAACAAGTGAATTTTATAATAGCTACCAAAATTGATTTTAGGTTCGCTGAACCCGGCAGATATTCCTGTTGGGAATTTTAACTTTAACCATAAAAAAACCACTGCTTTAAGTGGTTAACATGCCATACTAGGCCTGATGCTCTTCCGCGGGGTTATTAAGCTCCGCAAACAACTTGCGCAAAGCTTTCTTTTCAATCCGTGAAACATATGAGCGAGAGATCCCCAATAATTTTGAGATTTCCCGTTGGGTTTTAGCGATTCCGTCCAGTAGCCCGTAACGTAATTCAATGACTCTACGCTCCCTTTTACTCAGGTGCTGAATCCGCTCCTTCAACTTTTCTTCCTCCAATAACAGCTCCACTTCTTCAGCCACCACTTCAGAACCGGTATCCAGAATATCCAATAAAGTAATTTCGTTACCTTCCTTATCGGATCCGATTGGCTCATACAGCAACAAATCGTTTTTATTCTTTTTTATTGAGCGCAAATGCATCAAAATCTCATTTTCAATACAACGGGCAACGTATGTTGCCAAACGGGTATTACGGTTGCGTTTAAACGTTCCGATGCCTTTAATCAAACCGATTGTACCGATAGAGATTAGGTCGTCGGCATCTTCGCCGGTACTGTCGAATTTTTTGACAATATGGGCCACCAACCGCAAATTACGTTCAATTAGAATATTACGGGCCTCATCGTCTCCCTGTTCCATCCTGGTTAACAGTTTACTCTCCTCTTCTTCGGTCAGCGGCAAAGGAAATACATTATTGTTGGAAATATAACCCAACAAATAAAGGACTCCGGAGACTAACCATTCCAATACCGGGCCAATCAAAAAGGCTGCCATACTTATTTCGCCACCTCCAGAAAAATCAATCCAAATCTTTCTGTCTTATAAGCTATGTTGCAGCCTTGTTTCAAGTGCCAGTCTGCCAGGGTGTTAAGTTTTGGTATTTAAAGCATTGGAATTGGCAAGAGGTAGTAGATATTTAGGCAGGAGTGGGACCTGCCTTAAAGTATCAGAGAGCTCTGGTGAAACGTAGGGTCTATTGACAACCCCTCAGAACCGTTTCCTCAACCCTTACCTATTACCGTCCTTGCCTATGCCGGACGTTTGTTCAAATCCGAACGCAAATAGGCTTCAATAAATAAATCCAAATCACCATCCATCACTGCTTGGACATTACCGGTTTCAGCTTCGGTACGATGGTCTTTGACCATAGTATAGGGACAAAAAATGTAGGAGCGAATCTGGTTCCCCCAGGCAATCTCGGTATGCTCACCCTTGATCTGCTGCATCTTAGCTTCCTGCTGCTCACGGTAGTACTCATAAAGTTTCGCCTGGAGCATCCGCAAGGCTCGGTCTTTATTTTGAAACTGCGAACGCTCGTTTTGACAAGCCACCACAATTCCTGTGGGCAGATGAGTAATGCGAATGGCGGATTCAGTCTTATTAACATGCTGTCCGCCGGCACCGGAGGAACGGTAGGTATCAATCTTCAATTCTTCCGGTTTAATATCAACTTGAATCGAAGCGTCAATATCTGGGACGATCTCCACCGCAGCGAATGAAGTATGGCGCCGTCCAGAGGCATCAAAAGGTGAAATCCGCACTAAACGGTGGATCCCTTTTTCACTGCGCAAATATCCATAGACATTCTCACCGGAGATATAAAGAGTTACGCTTTTAATCCCGGCTTCATCCCCCGGCTGCAAGTCCATAAATTCCACCTTAAACCCGCGCCGTTCCGCCCAACGTACATACATCCTCAGCAACATCTCAGCCCAATCCTGGGATTCGGTGCCACCGGCCCCCGGATGAATCGTCAGATAGACATCGTAGCGATCATACTCACCGTTTAACAAGGTAGTCAATTCCATCTTTTCAAGCTCTTGCTGTAAGGCAGCGACACCGCTATTGATCTCATCCAACAATTCCGTTTCACCATCGGCGACCGCCAATTCCAACAGAGCTGCTAAATCTGCCTGTTGCTGTTCCAGGTGTTCCATCTGTTCAACATCGTGTTTTAAAGCAGTCAACTCTTGCAGAATTTTCTGGGCTTGTTCCCGCTGATCCCAGAAATCCGGAGCACTGGCTAGATCACTTAGTTCCGCAATCCGTTCTTGTTTGGAGGCAAGTTCAAAGATACTCCCTCAGTTCCAGAAGACGTTTTTGAAAGTCACTTAATTGACTGCGCAATTCACTTGGTTCAATCATATTTCTGTACTCACCCCGTCTATTTTAACTTAGTAAGGTTTTTATCGATTGTACTCACCTTTTAGGTTAGTTGTCAAGCGCGGGAATTGCCTAAATACCTTAATAAACCCTTTGGATACAATATAT
>DATCLA010000192.1:0-5911 GCA_036564195.1 Bacillota bacterium | reverse complement strand
TGCCTAAGTTTAAAAATGAAGCCAATATTGTGATTTTAAGATAGAGTCCCCATTTTTTGTCAGGGAAGGAGATTCGATGCTGGTGTCGAAGTATTTTCTTGATTAAAAGAAATAATAAAATTTGATTTGTTGATTTGATTGTGATTTGTTTGTGATCCGTTATTCTAAAGAGGATGATTATCAATCCCTGGCAAGACAAAGGATAATTGATCTAAATTAAAACAGGTATTGAATTAATTTAGAGGTGAGCTGGTTGATACAATTCCATGATGTAACCAAAGTTTATGACAACGGGGTAATGGCTTTAAGCGGGATCGACCTTCAAATTGAAAAAGGAGAGTTTGTTTTTTTAGTAGGCCCTAGCGGAGCCGGGAAGACAACTTTTATGAAGTTGATCACCAGGATTGAACGGGCTACCGAAGGACAGGTGATCGTCGGACGTAAAAATGTATCGCGGTTGAAGGAGAAAGAAGTACCGGCTTTCCGCCGCAATATTGGTTTTATCTTTCAGGATTTTAAGTTGCTTCCTAATAAAACGGTTTTTGAAAATGTTTCATTTGCCTTGGAAGTAATCGAAGCTTCACGCCGGGAGATTCAAAGGCAGGTTCCGGCAGTACTGGAACTGGTAGGATTAAGAGATAAAAGCAATATTTTTCCCTCCGAATTATCAGGTGGCGAACAGCAACGGGTTTCATTAGCCCGGGCGATTGTAAACCGGCCCCACTTATTATTGGCGGACGAGCCTACCGGTAACTTGGATCCTGACACTTCCTGGGGGTTGATGGACCTGTTAATGGAGATTAATAAACGCGGGACTACCATTGTGATGTCAACCCACAACAAGAACATTGTCGACCGAATGCGACGGCGGGTCATTGCCCTCGAAAACGGCCGTTTGATCCGAGATGAACAGAAAGGGGTTTACGCAATTGAAGGTTAAAACTTTTTGGTATTTTACCAAAGAGGCTGCAAACGGACTGTTCCGTAATGGATTAATGACATTAACGGCAATTGGCACCATAACTCTAGCCTTAATTATCCTGGGAAGTTTTTATATGGTGGTTACTAATGTTAATCACTTCGCAGAAATGGCCAAAGGTGTTTTGGAGATCAGAGTTTATTTAAAAGAATCGGCAGATCCGGTCTCCATACAAAATAAGATGCTGGCACTGGACGGAGTCAAAGAGGTTCGTTATGTTTCTAAGCAGGAAGGTGCCAAATGGTTGGAAAAGGCTCTGGGAGTTAAAGATATTTTTGTGACTACCGACAATCCTTTACCAGACATGATCAATATTAAGCTCAAAGATGATACCAACGTGAAGGATTTAGCGGCTAAAATAAATTTGTTGCCCGGAGTGGAGGAGATTGAATACGGGCAAACCTTTGTGGAGTCAATGATGCTCGTGGTGCAGGTGGTTACGGTAGTAGGAATCGGTTTAATTATCATTATTGGGATTGTTGTTTTGTATATAATCATCAATACCATTCGTTTAACGGTGTTTGCCCGGAGAAAAGAGATTGAGATTATGAAGTTGGTCGGAGCGACCGATTGGTTTATTCGTTGGCCGTTTTTGTTGGAAGGGGTTATGCTTGGCCTGGGCGGGGCGATGATCTCCGTCATCTTACTTTCAAAAGGTTATCATCTATTAAATCAGTATATTAAACAATTGGCACCTTTCATACCGTTGCTGGCGGAGAAGACGATCAACAGCGGCCTGTTCTTAATTCTAACGGTGGCAGGATTTACTTTTGGGGCGATTGGCAGTATGGTATCAATTAAAAAGTTTTTAAGAGTTTAAAACTTAAACAGGGATGAAAAAAGCAGCTTGGTCAGGACGACAATCTTTTGGGAAACGACAAAGCTGTTTTTTGTTGGGAAATTAACGGCAATAGAAGCCGAGAAAATGCATTGTTAATTATTAAGGGAATCAAGGATTAGCCCAGTATTTGACCAACGTATCCAGGTATCAGTGCTTTTTCGAGCGTTCCCGTTCTTAACTACTGTTGGTTTTGAGGTGAGAACAGATGAAAAGCAGTTACAAGTTGGCCATATCCTTTTTAATGCTCAGTCTGATCTTGGGCTTAAGCCCGGCCGGACTGGCTACAGAAGATCTTGAGAAACAAATGACCCAAACCAGCCGCGAAATTGAAAAGTTACGTGATAAAGAACATAACGTAATGGGAAATCTGGTTCGGACCCAAGCGGAGGTAGATAAACTTAGCGCAGACTTGTCAAAATTGAACAACCGAGTTGGTACTGCCGAAAAAAAGATGAAGGTTATTGATACCCAACTCAATAAAACTCAAAGTGACATTCAAAAGATCCGGGTGAGTATTGAGGGGCATAAGAAGGTATTAAACTCCCGGTTGGTCAGTATATATAAATACGGTTATCAAAGTTACTTGGAGATTTTATTTCAGGTTAAAAATTTCAGCGAATTTATTTCTCGTTTTGAAATGGTCGGAAATTTTGTACATAGAGATTTACAAATGATTAAAACGCTGCAACAGCAACATAATTTGATTGCCAATAAACAACGGCAGATCTCTAAATACCAGGAAGAGTTGGAACGGCAAAAGCGGGTTTATGACCGGTTGAAGGCTCAAGCGGTCAAGAAGCGCCGGTCATTGCGGGCCAAAGCCAGCATTCAGCAGCAGGAACTCAATAATATTATGCTTAACCGTGAAAAACTTGAGGCAGCGCTGGATGAGATGGAGGAGTTATCTCGGTCAATGGAGTCGGAAATCCGGGATGTTCAGAAAAAAAGTAATGTTACTTTAGGAAGCGGTACTTATATCTGGCCGACGGCGATTCGGGGGAAAATAACCTCCCTTTTCGGCTCCAGGTTTCATCCGATACTCAAGAAATACCGCCATCATACTGGGTATGATATCGCCGTACCGACCGGGACTCCGATATTAGCAGCTGATAACGGTGTAGTAATCTTTAGCGGCAACAAAGGCGGTTATGGCAAAACAGTTATGATCGACCATGGCCTGGGTTATTCCAGCGTTTACGGGCATAATTCGGTGTTGTTAGTCTCCACAGGGCAACATGTCAATAAAGGGCAACGGATTGCCTTGGCCGGTTCAACCGGCTTAAGCACCGGACCACATTGCCATTTTGAGATCCGGAAAAATGGGGTACCGCAGGATCCAGGGAAGTATCTATAAAGGAGCGGTTTTGGATTGAACCCAAAAATGCGCAAAATGCGCAATGGAATACTACCGGTTTTGTTAGGAATCCTCTTTTTAGGTTGTAGTATCAATTGGTGGTTAGGCTACGGTTATCAAGGACGTTACCGTGACTGGCTTACCGCGGTCTTGGTGGCTGGAGTAGTGAAATTCCAGTATTATCAGCCAGTTCAATTAAATAGATTAGTCGGTGCCTATTTGGAGACCGGTAACGTCAAGGGAATGTTGGAGAAATTAAATGATCCGTATACCCGTTTTTTATCGCGGCAGGAATTTACCGAATTGCGTAAAGACACCGCCGGGGTTTTTGGGGGAATCGGTATTTATATGTTGCCTAAAGAGACAGAACTATTAATAACCGCGGTGGTGCCAGACTCCCCGGGGCAACAGGCCGGCCTGCGACAGGGCGATCGAATTGTTGCGGTTGAACAAGTTTCAGTGGCAAAACTAGGAATCAATCGCGCAATTGCTAAAATTAAAGGAACTCCCGGCACCATGGTAGAGTTGGGGGTACTCCGGGGAGAAGGTCGGCAAAGCCGGAAACTAAAATTCCGGATTATCCGCCAAAAGATTAAAATTCCTACTGTGACCCAAGAATTGCGAAAGGACCCGGTGATCGGGAAGTATGCTTATATTAAGGTCTCTCAGTTTGCGGAGACTACCGCAAAAGATTTGGAACAAAAGTTAAAACAGGTGGAGGCGGATCCGGCCTGCCGTGCTTTGCTACTGGATTTACGCGGTAATCCCGGCGGGGAACTGGCGGCTGCAGTTCAGGTGGTCAGCAAGTTTATTCCCCGGGGGCAACCGGTGCTGCATATTGTGCGACGGGGCCGTCCCGTGGAGACTGTTAAAAGTGAGGCAGTCCATCACCAGGATCTCCCGATGGTGGTATTAGTGGACGGTTGGAGTGCTAGCGCCTCCGAAATAGTGGCCGGTGCTTTAAAAGACCAAAAGCGGGCGGTGCTAGTGGGGACTGCAACGTTTGGAAAAGACCTGATCCAACAGATTATTGAATTGCCGGGCGGATCCGGCGTATCGGTAACGGTTGCCAGTTATTTAACCTCTGGCAGAGTCAATATTCATCAAAAAGGAGTTACTCCGGATGTGGTCGTGACCTTGCCGGGAGCCACAGAGCAACTGCTGCAGCAGGGTAATCCCGACCGTTACCATAAGATGCTGAAACTCCAAGAGCAGCGGGCGGTTGAGATATTGAGGGCACAAGTCAGTAATAAGCAGAGGCAGCATCATCGACAGCTGGCCGGCTGATACGGAAAAGCTTTAGTGGTGAAAGTATTAATTTTCTGAATTGACGGTCAGTTTCGGATGAATAATAATTTTTAGCGTCAATTTGAATCAATCCCCCTTTGAGCGAGCTATAAAACTCGCTCTCGTTTTATTTTGGAAGAGGCTGATGGCGCCGGTCGGTGGTAAACGTTGAACTGGAAATGAACTTACTAAAAACATTTAATGAAAGCGGCAGGATTTGCTGAAACTGTGACGAAAATATGTTCGATTTAGGTAATCTTATAATCTGATAAAATGGTAATCAGTTCGAACGGATCCGGCTTTAAGGTAAGGTGAAAAGATGGAACAGCAATTTGTACTACATTCCGAGTATCAACCCCAAGGTGACCAACCCCAGGCAATCCGGAGCTTGGTAAAGGGGATCCAATCCGGACTCAAAGAACAGGTATTATTAGGAGTCACCGGTTCGGGAAAGACGTTTACCATGGCTAAGGTGATTGAGGCGATTCAGCGGCCGACCTTGGTTTTAGCCCATAATAAGACCCTGGCTGCCCAGTTGTACAGTGAATTTAAAGAATTCTTTCCTACCAACGCAGTTGAATATTTTGTTAGTTACTATGATTATTATCAACCGGAAGCCTATATTCCCCAGTCGGATCTATATATTGAAAAAGATTCCAGTATTAATGATGAGATTGACCGGTTGCGCCATGCGGCTACTTCCTCGCTGCTGCAACGGAAAGATGTGATTATTGTAGCTAGTGTCTCCTGTATTTATGGGTTAGGGTCACCGGAAGATTATGAAGCCTTGACCTTAGCGATTAAGTCCGGGGATTTTCGGGATCGGGGTCAGATTTTACGCCGTTTGGTCGGCCTTCAGTACACCCGGAACGACTTGGGATTTACCCGAGGGACCTTCCGAGTGCGGGGTGATGTGATTGAGATTATTCCGTCCTATGGTGAAAATATTATCCGGATCGAATTGTTCGGCGATGAAGTCGACCAAATTGTCGAGGTTGACCCCTTAACCGGCGAGGTTTTAAATAAAATGGATGAAGTTCGGATCTACCCCGCCACGCATTATATTACCTCGGAAGAAAAGATGAAAATTGCCATCCAAAAGATCGAGGCTGAACTTGACCAACGGTTGGCGGAGTTACGCGAGGCCGGGTTACTCCTGGAGGCGCAGCGGCTCGAACAACGGACCCGCTTTGACCTGGAGATGATGAGAGAGGTCGGTTATTGCCAGGGAATTGAAAACTACTCCCGCTATTTAATCGGTCATGAAGCGGGTGAGCCTCCGGCCACCTTATTTGACTATTTTCCTAAGGACTTTTTGATGTTTATTGACGAATCTCACGTTACCATCCCCCAGGTGGGTGGGATGTACGCTGGCGATCGTTCTCGTAAGGAAACCCTGGTCAAGTACGGGTTCCGTCTGCCTTCGGCACTGGATAACCGCCCTTTACGG
>DATCLA010000191.1:0-39039 GCA_036564195.1 Bacillota bacterium | reverse complement strand
GTTTCTTAACTGTACCAAACTTTTTGACTCAAACGGGCAGAAGCAATGTTAAATTAGGAAAAAATCTGAAGGGCCTAACAGGGTTTGACAATTATCGAGCATAATTAAAATACAAACTTAAAACTGGCATGAGTGGAGGCAAAGCAAGATGAAATACAAGGTAACTAAAAAACAGTATAATAGTCAAATGTGTTTAATATGCGGTTTAGAAAACCGCTTGGGGATGAAAGCCTCATTTTATGAAGTGGAAACCGGCGAAGTAGTCGCCCTCTTTACTCCCAGGGAGGAACACCAAAGTTATCCGGGGAGGTTACACGGGGGCATGATCAGCGCCCTGCTTGACGAGACAATTGAAAGGGCTATCATGGTCACCGAGCCGGACATTTGGGGAGTTACCGTAGAACTAACGTTAAAGTATCGGAAACCGGTACCTTTGAATCAACCTTTAAAAGCCATTGGCCGGGTTACTAAAAATTCGCGGAAAATCTTTGAAGGTACAGCGGAAATTGTATTGGACGACGGTACGGTAGCCGCCACCGCCAGCGGGAAGTTTTTTAAAATGCCCCTTTCTGAAATTACCGATGCGGCGGCAGTCGCTCAGCAATGGCAGATTACGTTGGACGAAGCTGAACCGGAAACAATTACTCTGGGGAAAAATAAAAACAACGGTACGCAGTAATCCTCCGGCCTGCAGCTCCTTTTAAAATAAAGTTGACTTTTAACCTCGGAATGGCTATAATATAGTAAAATATTGTATATTTAGGTCATTTTCAATATTTTTATGTAGTTACTTAATCAAGGAGCATATATAATATATAATTATATACAATAAATAATATATGAAGGAACGGACGCAATGCGTCAAACCGGGGGGTACCGCAGGAGTTGAGAATTAGCCTCTGTCCCAGTAAATTTTGTGACAGAGACTTTTTTATTAAAATAAAGCGGTTTCATAATTACATTCAATATAATTTAACACAATGGGCTTAACCTGAATTATCGATCAAGCTATTGTGTTAAATAAAGAATTTAAGAATTATGAAACCTGCTCAAGAACAGTTGAGAAGAGAGGAGAATGATTATGACAAAGAAAGTCCCCTACCGCGTCTATCTTACCGAAGCGCAGCTGCCGAAAGAATGGTATAATATTCGGGCGGATATGAAGGAGCAACCCGACCCGATGTTAAACCCGGTGACCCTGCAGCCAGTAACGGCAGAAGATCTTTATCCGGTATTTTGTGAGGAACTAGTCCGGCAGGAGCTGGATGAAAAGACCAGATACTTTGAGATCCCCCCTGAGGTACTGGAATTTTATAAAATGTACCGTCCTTCACCATTGATTCGTGCTTACAATCTTGAAAAGGCTTTAGACACACCGGCCAAAATCTATTACAAATTTGAAGGCAACAACACCTCCGGCAGTCACAAGTTAAATTCTGCGGCTGCCCAGGCATATTATGCGAAAAAGCAAGGACTAACCAGCTTGACCACGGAAACCGGCGCCGGTCAATGGGGCACGGCCTTAGCGGAAGCCTGTTCCTTTTTTAAGCTATCCCTAACCGTATATATGGTAAAGTGCTCTTACGAGCAAAAACCATTTCGGCGCTCTGTTATTCAAACTTTCGGCGCAGAGATTATTCCCAGCCCCAGTAAGACTACGCAAGCCGGATGCGCTATCCTTGAAAAGGAGCCCGGGACCGGCGGCAGTCTGGGCTGCGCAATCTCCGAAGCAGTTGAAAAAGCCCGATCCACAAAGGGCTGCCGTTATGTCCTGGGATCAGTATTGAATCAGGTTTTATTGCACCAATCCATTATCGGTTTGGAAACGAAACAAGCTTTGGAAATGCTGGACGAGTACCCCGATATCATTATCGGCTGCGCTGGCGGAGGTTCCAATTTAGGCGGATTGATTGCCCCATTTATTCAAGACAAATTGCTGGGTAAAAATTCACCAAGAATCATCGCTGTCGAACCGGCCTCCTGTCCCTCATTAACCCGGGGTCGGTATGCCTATGATTTCTGTGACACCGGAAAAGTAACCCCCTTAGCCAAAATGTACACCCTGGGGTGTGAATTTATGCCTTCTGCCAACCATGCCGGAGGTTTACGCTATCATGGCATGTCACCTATCCTGTCCAAGCTTTATCACGATGGTTATCTGGAAGCGGTTGCGGTGGAACAGACCAAGGTCTTTGCAGCTGCAACCTTCTTTGCCAGACACGAGACTATTCTACCAGCTCCGGAATCGGCCCATGCCATCCGGGTCGCCATTGATGAAGCCTTAAAATGCAAAGAAAGCGGTGAAGCCAAAACGATTCTGTTCGGTCTCACCGGAACCGGCTACTTTGATATGACTGCATATGATGCTTTTTTAAACGGAGCAATGACCGATTATATTCCCAGCGATGCCGATTTGCAGCGGGGTTTTGATAAACTCCCCAAAATTTCCCCAAATAAATAAACTGCTTACTACGGTTTCTTTAGCCGGCCGCAAACCGGCTAAAGAAACTGGGTAATGAGTCGTTAAATCAGATGACCGACTCCGGTTGCGAGTCATTTTTCACGCACAATCACCGCTTATCCTCTTTAAGAACTGTTGCCCGGTTCACCCCTAACTCACCTTAACGATCTCCCCATCCACGAGATAATAGATCTTTTCCATATATTCCGTAATTTTTTCATCATGGGTGGCAAAAAGGAAGGTTATCCCTAATTCTTGATTTAAACGCTTCATTAGTTCAATAATTTCCGTGCCAGTCTTGGAATCAAGATTGGCAGTGGGTTCATCGGCAATCACCAAAGGCGGATTTTTAACTAAAGCCCTGGCAATGGCCACTCTTTGCATTTGGCCTCCGGATAACTCACCGGGTTTATGTTGCAGATGGCTGGTTAGGCCGACCGCTTCCACCACCTTAGTAACCTTCTCCTTTCGGGCTTTCGCATTTTCTCCGGCAATGACCAGTGGAATTTCTACATTTTCGTAAATATTAAGTTCCGGGATGAGATTAAAATTTTGAAAGATAAAACCCAAATAGGCGGCACGGTATTCCGAGCGTTTTTTGGAATCCGCACATAGGACATTAAGGCCGTTGATGGTATACTCGCCCTTGGTAGGCGTATCCAACAGACCGATTAAACTAAGCAGGGTGCTTTTACCGCTTCCTGAAGGTCCCTTGAAGGCAATAAACTCACCTTTAGCGATCTTTAGGGAAATCCCCTTCAAAGCCCACAATTGAGTGGCACCGATCCGGTACATCTTTTGAATGTTCTTCAACTCCAGCATCTGATCCCTCCGGAAAAGTCAAATTGGTTGTTGCTAAACTAAAACGAAAATAGCAGACTCAACTGGTAGCGGGTCTTATCCTCATAAAGATTGAGAAATTCCCCTTTTTCACCGCCAAAATTGTGGGTCAGGTTGAAAGTAGCGGTTAAGTTTTGATAGATATTATAAGCCACATTAAAACAAACTTGACTGCTGGCGTGCTCATCGTCCCACCCCCCGTCGGGCAGTGAGGTAATGTAGGAAGCAGTTAATGAACATTGATCACTTCCCAGCCTGGGTAGGAAAAAACTTAAACCGAGGTAATTTGAAGTCCAGTTATAACTATAATATTCAGAATATAGATTACGTCTTCCGGTAAGCTGATGGCGTTTTAAATAAGTGATGAACTCATTCCGTTCCCGGTCATTATAAGCTGTCTCATTCCGCAAATACTCCAGGGTGATACTGTAATTCTTCTGATTGAGCATTACTCCGGTAAGGAACTTGGTAGTGCTGTCCTCATTACGATAATCCAAACTGTCATCGGTAGGTTCTAAACCAAGTTTGGCCACTTTTTGATCCGACTCACTCATATAAAGAGCTTCACCATAAAACTGGAAAATCCCGGCCTGATAGCTCAAATCGGCTACCAACGAATACCCACGCTTCCCTTCGATAAAACAATAACCTTGCATATTAAAGTTGTTCTTGCTAAAATCGATAAACCCCGAATACTGAACCTGATCCCATTGGGACCGGTCCTTAAAATTGGCAATAAAACCGTAATTAATATTATCGGACTTAAGAATATCATACTCAATCAATTTAGTGGGATAACCGCCCCGTTCATACCGGTTGCCAATATTAAAAATTTTAGCCACGCCTACCCGTTTATATTTCTGGCCGCAATATAAAAAGGAGTTGTTATTAAAAGGCACGATTATATAGTATTGATTAAAATATCCGCCCGGAGAGTTACTACCTTGAAAATCGCCTTCATATTTATAATCAATCAAAAATTGGAGCAAGGAATCATCCTCACTCCCCCGTAAAAACAGATCGCCTGAAGTATAGGTCCACAGGTCACTGGCTAAGTCGGGATTGGCAGCCCTAAAAGTTTCAGTATAGTCGCGGTCAGCCATTTCAAAATATAAATTACCATAAATATCAAGACTCCTTCCTAAAACCACCGCAGGGGGCAGACCCCAAAAAGTCAGCGCTAGCAAGAGTAAGCCCAAAGCCAACTTGGTTAACCATAATATATTGTGGATCATCAAAAACACTCCTTATTTGGTTGCCAATTTCAAATACATTCTGGTAAAAATGTTATCCGGGATTGTTTTTGAGTAATCGAAATTGTTAATAGTCACTTTGGAATACCAGCCACGACGTAAACTGTCATACATTGTGAACTTTAACAGATCAAGCTTGCCATTTTTCATCTGGATCGTTTCAAAGACCATCTCCCGAACCTGCTTGCCGGAGAAAGAGTAATATAACCGTTTAACCGGGTAACAACTGACCGGATCAAGGTAATTAATAATTTTATGGTATGCAACGTCTTTGGACTTGGCGGTAATAGTAAGTACCGCAACCTGCTTGCCTTTTTCCTCTTGCATAACCAGATTTGACACCTTATAATAATTTTCTAATTTACCACCCATAACATCTTCTTCGGAGAGGGTGGAGTTTCCAAAGGCCACTTTGGCGGAGACTTGTTGTAGAACATCAACTTTTTTTAGGTAGTTAAAAATTGTTTCATCGATGCGGAGTTGGGCCGTACCTTTAACCAACGCCGGCTCCAGCCCGATCAGGAGATAACGGTTATCCCCTTTCATATAACCTTGATAGATACTGTACCGTTTGGACCGGTCCTTTTCATAATCCTCAAGCCGGAACAGAAACTTGCACTGATCAGGAAAGATTATGGCGTCAGACTTTTTTAAGAGGTCTGTCCCGACATCGGACGCCGCTTCCGACTGGAGGTTTAACGTTAAAAACAGTAAGCCGAGGAAAATCACAACCAGCTTTTTCAATTGAAACACCCCTTTTTGTTTAATAGCCTAGTTTCTGGAAATTATCTCTCGGATCTCCAGCTTTAGGTAGTTATTTACCCCTCGATAAGTCGCTATTAACATCATGGCCCAAACTAAAACAACCATAGCCGGAATAGTCAGCCAGTTAAAACTGAAATTAATTCGTGGTCCGCCCAGGACCGCAATTAATTCACCCAAACTGGAATCAGTTATTTCAAATTGATGGATAGCGCTGGTAATCAATAACGAAAGCGGTACCGATAGCATCAGGGCTAAAGCAAAAATCAGATTGGACTCCCAGAGTCCAATCAGTTTAATCCGAAAATGTTTCATCCCGTAAGTCAATAAAGTAGCCAATTCTTGGCGGCGCTGCCGAAATGCAATAAAATAAACATTTTGAACTGCAAAATAGAGAATAATGATAAAGACGGCATTTAATAAGATAAACAAAAATATCAACAGGTAACGGTAGTATTTAAACGTGGTATAAGCCGTCTCTGCCGTAGGGTTGAGTTTCGGACAAGTGATATGGGCCTGGGGATAATTCAGCTGCAGATATTCTTCGATAATCCGGAGATCTTTATCAGTGATACCTGGTTTGAAATAAAGTTTCAAATCATTGCACTCAAAGTCCAGTTCATTAATCCATAACAAGTTTTGATCCTTGATATTGATATATAGGACATCGCCAAAGAGCAGATTGGAACCGACAAAAACGCCGTCAATCTTTACCTGAAGAGTATTAACCATACCACTGTCATTCTTAATCTTAATAGTAATAAAATCCCCTCTTTTAACATTCAGCTTTTGAGCCAGGCCATTTTCAATCAAGGCCGACCCTTGTTTCAGCTTTTCCCGATGTCTTTGCGGCCAACTGACTACCCGGTCAAGGTATTGTAAATAAGCAGGCTCGGTCCCCAGGACCAGCGCCTCAGCATACCCGGAAACACTGTAAATTTGGGAATACTTAGCCAAAGTCCTGATTTTGTTTTTCAGCTTGTCACGATAGGCTTCAAGATTACTGTCGGCAGTACTCAAACTGAATTTCGACCATAAATACAAATCACCCTTACTGTTACGTAAAGCTTCTTTCATTTGAGTACTGGTACCGTCCAGAAATAATAAATTTACCATCATAATAACTAAAATTAAGGCAATAAAACCTACCATCCCGCCGGTGCGGCGTTTATTGGCAATTAAATTTTTAAAAGCCCATTTTAAATCGAACATTTCACCCTGCCTTTCTGTACGGTTCACCCTGATTTACCGCGACTTTTGCAGTAACTCAATGATCCGGGTATTTTCAGTTGCCCGCCAAACCGGTCTCAAACTGCCGGTAATCATTAAAAACAGGACTATTAAAAAAGCCAGGAGATAGATCCCCGGATGATTACCGATGCTGAAATGAGAACAAGCCATTAACAGTTTCATGGGAATATCATCCGGATAAATCCCCAGACTATTCACACCGGTAACTACCAGTAAAGTGAGGAGTCCGCCCCAAAGCGAACAATAAACAGTATAAATCAGTAATTCATAGTTCATCAGCCGCCGTATCCAAGCAGGTTTAGCCCCGCTGGTCAAATAAACCCCGATCTCCTTCTCCCGCTCCACATTCATTAATCCGACATTATGATAAATTGCACAAAATGCCATTACAAATATTAAAAACAGAATGACCGCTTCCAAAAATCTAAAAGCAAAAAAGAGGGAACGAATCAGAGAAAAGCTGGTAACCCCTTTAATCAGTTTATAGTTACCTCGTAATGGCCTCCCTAACAGTCCCGGTTTCTTGAAGACAACGGCTTCGCTCACCTGATCCTGGTCTACTGTCATCAGTTCCTGCAACTTCGCCAAAGGCATATAGACCATTGTCTGACTAAAAAAAGTTTGGGCAGGCAATGAAATATCCAAGAGCCCGACAACTTGCAACAAGTCAAAATTGAGATATCCGTCTTTAGTAATCACATAAATAATCAGAGAATCGCCCAGCGTAATACTGAGATTTTCCGCCATTTGCTTAGGAAGGACAACCTCATTACGGTTGCTGTTAAACATGCGGCCTTCAAAAAGTTGCAACTGTCTGACAAAGCCTTGTTGATTCTGGAGGTCAATACCGTTGACAATGCAATAGCTTGATTGGCCATAGATCTGTCTTTCAATTAAGGCGCCGATTCGTAAACAAGGAGATACCCGATTACGATAGGTCGGGTTACGGCTCAGAAATTGACTGAAGCGAAAGAATTGTTCCGGAGGAACCGGACGCGTAAAATCATAAGTTTTATTGGTTTTAGAAACGATTAAGTCGCCGCCGACGTAATCGGCCACCCAAAATTGGTCAATATTACGGATGACAGTCCTGAAAAACAGCATAAAAAGGCAGATTAAAAAGTAACTCCCAATGATGATTACTGTAAAATTTCTGCGTCGGCTGCGATAGCGTTTAAACCCCGCCAAGGCAATTTGTACTAAAGCCACAGGTTAATCCCTCCGCCACGGACATCAAAATAGAAACGCATTTTAAAGTAAACCCGGTGGGGCAGAAATTTAAGTGCGGACCTCCCACTTATGCTCTCCGCTATAACCAGCCGTTTGGACATGATCACTTAGTGCTGCAATAGTCGGATAGCTGAAAAATTCCATTAATCCCAAGGGATAATTGGTTAATCTCCCGATTATTTGCATTGCATTTATAGAATGACCGCCCAGATCAAAGAAGTTATCGTAAATTCCGATGTTCGCAACTCCCAGTACTTCCTGCCAAATTGCTACCAATTCTGCTTCAAACGCATTACGGGGAGCTCCATGTTTCACTCCGGGCCTGTCTGCTTCCGGCTCCGGCAAGGCTTGTCGGTCCAATTTCCCATTAGGCGTCAGCGGCAGTTCCGGAAGCGCTATGAAATGCACCGGTATCATGTAATCGGGTAATTTCTGATGTAACTGCTGTCGAATCGCTTCAACCGCCACTGCCGGTGTTTCCGACGGTACGTAATATCCAATCAAGATACTTTCGCCCTTTGAATCGCTTCTGGCAATCACCGCACACTGCTTAATTCCAGCAACTGTCGCCAGGGCACCCTCGATCTCACTTAATTCGATCCGAAAACCGCGAATTTTAACCTGCTGGTCCCGACGCCCGAGATATTCCAATTCCCCGCCCGGTAATCTCCGGGCCCAGTCGCCGCTACGGTAGACACTCCGATTAGCCTGGGCCGGATCGCGTCCGAATACCGTCCGGGTTTTCTCCTCAAGCCCCCAATACCCCGGGGAAATAAATTCACTCCGATAGATCAGCTCACCGCTGCGGTAGATACCGATTTCCTCATTGTCTTCATTTACTAAATCAACTTCTACTCCAGGCACGGGATACCCCACCGGAACAGTCGATTTCGAAAGATCGGTCTGTTTATCAACTAAATAGGCGGTAGCAATTAGGAGCTCCGAAGATCCGAACAAATTGACCAGCAGACAACCGTCCCCGCAATGTTCCCGGTACCTTTCCACATCGTGTTCATGAACTGCTTCACCACCAATAACCACCATCCGCAGCTCCGGCAGAAGCTCGTCTTTAGCTAAAGCATTCATGCAATACCGGAAAACGGTTGGTACCGAATGATAGATGGTGAGCTGTTCTTCTTTTAACCATTGGGCCAGTTTGGCCATATCACCGGAATTTTTCAGGTCATAGGGATAGAGGGCCGCCCCGGCAAATAAAGTACTGAAAATGTCAATCACCGCTACCGTATGGCTATATGAGGTCAATAACGCCAGACGGTCTTGCCGGTTCAGATGTAACAAGTTGATAAATTCGCCGGCAAACTTCAAAATATTCCGGTGTGTCTGGGTAACCCCCTTCGGTTTCCCGGTTGACCCCGATGTATAAATAATATATGCGAGATTATCCGGCTTTATTTCAATTTCCGGATTACTTTCGGGTGCTTGCAAATTATCCGTATTGATAACCCGGATTCCCCGCTCCGGCGGGGTTAGTTTTTCCGCTAACTCAAAGTTGGTATTATTCGTGATAATTCTTTGAGCTTGTGAGTCTTCCAATATAAACTTCAGCCGCTCGTAAGGATAACCGGGATCAAGGGGAACATAGATACTTCCGGCTTTCAAAATACCTAACATAGCTGCGATCATTGCCGCGCCCTGCTCAAACAGCAAGGCAACGGTCTGTCCGGATGCTCCCTGATCAAGCAATGTCCAGGCAATCCGGTTGGCTGCCGCATTTAACTCCCGGTAAGTCCAGGTACGGTCCACTGCTTTAACCGCTACTCCATCCCCATACTTAGCCACCCGGGTTTCAAAATATTTACCAAGAGAATAGCGGAGTGCTGCTTCAGAAAATGGCTCATATTCCGCTGCCGGAATAATCCTTTGGATAGCAGGTACATCACTTTTACGAAAGATGGGATATTCTTTGATTTTCAATTGCGGATTCTTAAGGATCAACTTTAACAATTGCAAGTATTGCCGGAGCCAATATTCCATGGTGGTTTTCTTAAACAAACTGGTACGGTAGTTAAAGGTAATCCAGATTTTAGCTCCGGCCTCCTCTACATATACCGTGAGGTCAAATTTGGCCATCGCGGTTTTCAGAGGATAGGGGGTAAATTTAACGGAACCATCAAGTAGTTTCAGATCCTCATCGCTATCAAACATCGTATAATTATAGTTATAGTTAAAGGCCGTATCGAATAAGAAGTTTCGGTTTAATTCCCGTTTGAGCTCCAGCTTCTCCGGGAACGTTTCAAATTGGTAATCCTGATTCTCAAATGCCTGAAGCACATGTTCACGGACTAAACCTAAAAATGTCTCAAAAGTAGTTTCAAACCGAGGGTAGTTACGTAAGACCAAAGTTTTAACAAATACCCCGATAATGTTTTGCAAATCAGTGTGATCCCTCCGGGTAACCGGTACCCCAACAACTTGCTCCTCCTCCCCGGTTAGGAAGGCTAAAAGCACATTATAAGCTGCGAATAGCGTTGTAAATAAAGTGGTTGATTGCTGTAGGGAATATTTTCTAAGCGCTGTGGTAGTCTCCTCATCAACCTCAATCCCTACAATATCCCCATTAAAATCCATAATCGATGGCCTAGAGTAGTCCGTAGGTAATCCGGTTTTGGGAATGTAACCGGCAAAGCGGTTTAGCCAATAAGCCTCCTGACGCTTGACCGTTTCGGGGTTCAATGACTTATGCTGCCACTCGGCAAAATCTTTATATTGAATCCGCAGCTTGGGCAATGTAGCACCGTTGTAAAGCCGGACAAAATCCCGTTTTAAAATTTCCATCGAGCTACCGTCGGTGATTATATGATGCAAGTCATACACCAGGATGTAGCTATCTTGATTCAATCTGATTAAACCGGCGCGAAATAACGGCGCTGCGCTTAAGTCAAAGGGACGGATAAACCGGTTAATAACTTCGGTTACTTCGGATTGATCCGCTTCCCAGTATTCGAGTTGGAAATCGACTTCAGGGTGAACCCGTTGCAAAAGTTCGCCGTCAATCACAATAAATGAGGTTCGTAAGGATTCGTGCCTGTTGATCAGTTGTTTAAATACTAATTCCAGGTATTCCTTTTTTAACTCCCCCTCAATCTTGAATGCTACCGGTATGTTATAACTGGTTTTAATTCCCTCCTTTTGATTTAGAATATACATTCCTTGCTGCAAAGTTGATGCCCGGTAATATTCCTGTTCCGGTGCATTCCCAATCGAATCAACCCTTTCATTTGCAGCTGATAGCCTTAATAAATCCTTATTGCTTTTTTTGAGTTCTTGTTCCAATAGTCTCCTCTGTTTCGGAGTGAGATTACTAATTCTTTTATATAGCTCATTCATTTGGTCTCCCCCCTTTTTGACAAAATCTTGCCGCTATCAAGTGGACAAATTAAAGGTGATTAAACTCTTTAATCGTCGCATTAATCCCCCATCAACGGACTGCCCCGATATCACCGTCAGTTTATTAACTTTTGGTATACCCGGCAAAACGGTTCTGAATAAAGGCAAAAATTAGTTCCAACAGAAGATTTACAGTCAATGAAACCTCAGGATTTTTTAGGCTTTTCCGGCTCTTCCAATAATTCCGAAACAGCTTCATCGTTTAACCCTTCGATTCGATTTATTATAGTCAGCAGCTCTTGCTCCGCTTCATTCCTTTCGCTGGCTAAAACACTTTCAATATACTTCGCCAGGTCTGAAATAGTCGGAAAGGCCAGAACATCAGTGAGTGATAGATTTTTATTGATCAGACTGGAAATCCGGTTGATGATTCGAATCGCTAAAATCGAGTCGCCGCCCAATTCATAAAAATTATCTTCAATTCCCAATTCATTGTAGCCAAGGACCTCACCCCACACTTGGGCAACGGTTTGCTCGATTTCAGTGTAAATACCATCCTCCCTGCCTGATAAATTTACTGGACCGATTTGACCCTTAGTAACGTTTCCGGGTTTGGTTTTGAATAAACTCTTTTGATTTTCAAGATTCCGGCTAAGCTTTGGGGATAATTTCAGCGGAAAACTATCTAATAAAAGAACCTTTTCATCCCCATAATTGATTTCTCCAACTAAAACCCGGTTTAAACTTGAATTGAGAATTTGGGCAAACGCCTCAATCCCCTGCCGGGTAGGTAAGGCCTTGAAGATAGTATTTACATTTACTCCGGTCTCTACCGCCATTCCCGTCTCCAACCACTGAACCCAATCGATTGTAACCGCCCTGCGCCCCTTCTTTTTCATAGCTGCCGCAAAAGAATCCAAGTATAAATTAGCGGCAGCATAATCACCTTGCCCCGGAGCTCCAAAAGTTGTAGCCACTGATGAAAACATCACAAAAAAGTCTAACCCCTCCTGTTGTGTCAAGTTTTCAAGGATCCAGGCCCCTTTAATTTTAGGGTTAATCACTTGATTAAAGGCTGATTCGGTTTTATCGCCAATAAACCCGTAAGATGAAACGCCGGCCGAGTGAATAATCCCGTTAATGCGGTGATATTTAGCTTTTATTTCTTTTATAACTGCTTCGACCGCATTAAAGTCGGAAATATCGGCACTATAAAATGAAACTTCCGAACCATTGCTTTCCATAGCTTGAATCATTTCTATTTTGTTACACAATTCCGGATCCCGGCGACTGCTAAGTATTTCCGGCCAAGTCTTGCGTTGCGGGAATTCGGAACGGTTGATTAAAGCCAGTTTTAAAACATTCTTACTGGTTAAATACTTAGCAACTTCCAGTCCGATGCCGCCGGTTCCGCCGGTAATAATATAAAGGCCGCCGTTTTTCAACCGGACTGGTTGGCTTAATTTATAATCCGCTAATTCAACCTCTCTAAATTCTTCAACAAATCGTTTACCGTTACGATAGGCCACCTGGCTGCTGGCAAAATCTTGAACCAAATCGGGATAAATCATTTCAATGCTGAAGTGATCATCGACATCGATCCCTTTATAAGTTATTTCCGGACTTTCCCGTTCAATGATCTTACCCAAACCAAATAAACTAACATTTTCAGGTATAATAACCCGTTCTTGGCCTGTGACTTCACTGGCGCAATATGATACTACTAACAACTTTAGGGCTTGATTTGAAAAACTCTTTTGTAAGGCCTTAGTTAAAAAGAAGAGACTATAAAGCCCTTGATCTAATTTTCCGGTCAGTTTTTCTAATGAGGTCACCGGGGTTCTATTTTCTAAAGCTAGGGTATGGATAATCACATTCAAACCAATTTTTTTACACTCTTTTAATAAAACCTGGTAATCGGTAAGGAGGTTACGAATTACAAATTTATGTTCATTAATTTGCTCAAATTCCGGACCGATTACAACTTCAATTAAGGATTTACATCTTTTTCTGAGGAAAGCGATGGCCTCCTGATTTATAGTTGCGTTCTGTGAAGAGTCCTTGATAATCATGATACTTTGATCCGAGATTGCCTGGAAGTCAGCCTCTTTTAATGGCTCGGGTTTCCAAAATACCGAAAAATATAATCCGGTCTCCTCAAGTTGCGGTGTTGCTTCCGGAATTTCCAGCCAACATCTTAATTTATCAAAAGGATAAACCGGAAGTCGAATCTTGCTAAGATCTTCCCCGCGGTAAAAGTTTTCCCAAACAATGTCAGCTCCTTTAACGTATAATTGACAGATTTCAGCTAAAATTGCCCGATTTGTTCGGTTACTTTCTAAAAAGAATTGTAATTTTTCCAACGCCAGATCAGACAGGTTCTTTTTCGCCTGCTCAGATAAGTCTTGGGTATCTTTAGCGCTGGCACTGTTGGCAATCAGCTTATGTTTACCATAATAAATATCTTTTTCCGGGTTATCGGAAATACCGGTAATGGTTAACTCACTCAGTTTAGCTTTTAACTGGGAATAACTGGTCACAATGATTGCCAACCGTTCATTGTAATGCCCTCTGCCGGTATTGGTTAGGTAGCAGATTTCTCTGATGTCAAGATCTGCTGCTTTATTAAACCAGTCATTATAGGCAATTAACAATTCCTGCAAAGCCGAACCACTTTTAGCCGCTAAAGTAAATACAGATAGAATTTGATCATTACCCGTACTTTTCGAAACCGGCTTTTCACCTAAAGGCGGTGCTTCTTCCAGTATCACATGGCAATTGGTCCCGCTAAAGCCAAACGCGTTTACTCCGCATCTTCTGGGGTATCCATCAGTTTCCCAGGGAATTAACTGATCAACTAGATAAACCGGTGATTCTTCAAAACAAATGTTCTTATTAGGCCGGTTAAAATGAAGCGTCGGGGGAATTTCGCCGTGTTTTAATGCTAAAGCAGCTTTGATCAATCCAACAATACCGGAGGCCTCATATAAATGCCCGATATTTGTCTTAACCGAACCGATGCCGCAAAACTGCTTTTTACTGGTATACCTTTCAAAAGCTTTAGTAATTCCGGCAATTTCAATCGGGTCGCCAATTCTGGTCCCGGTTCCATGAGCCTCGATGTAAGAGATGGTATCCGGATGAATTCCCGCCCGTTGCCAAGCCTTTTCAATTACGTCTGCTTGTGACAGGACATTGGGCGCAGTCAAATTGGCCGAACTACCATCCTGATTGATGGCGCTTCCTTTAATCACCGCATAGATGTGGTCTTTATCTTTGATTGCCTCAAAAAGTGGTTTTAGTATTACCGCTGCTACTCCTTCACCGGATCCGGTACCATCGGAGCTGTCGTCGAAAGACTTGGTTCGGAAGTCTGAGGATTCGATTCCCAACTTTTCTTCCGGTATATCGACGGGCAGCAAATATAATTTGACCCCGCCGACAATCGCCATATTGCAATCCCCGGATTTAATAGCCTGACAGGCTAAATGAACTGCCACTAAAGAAGAGGAGCAGGCGGTGTCAATCACCATTGTTGGCCCTTTTAAATCCAATAGGTAAGAAATTCGACTGGGAGTAATCGCCGGGATATTGCCGGCCGCACAAATCTGCAGCGAGGAACGTTCCACCTCATAAATCATCTTACCGTAAGAATCTACTAAATTGGGCTCAAATCCCAAATAGACCCCTACATTACTTCCTAAAATCCGCTGCCCGCCATATCCGGCATCTTCCAAGGCCTGCCAAGCCGTTTCCAAAAAAAGCCGGTGCGCCGGGTCCATTAAACTGGCTTCTTTGGGAGAAAGTTTAAAAAATTTATAGTCGAATTGGTCAATTGCTTCGAGAAAAGCCGCTTTGATAAATTTGACATTGGTCTCACCCTTATATTGGAGATACCTTTGACAATCGCGCCACCGCCCTTCCGGCAGTGCCGCTATGGAATCAACACCGTTCCGCAGGTTGTCCCAGAATTCATCGATACTATTGGCCATTGGGAATTTGCCGGCAATTCCAATAATCGCAATATCGTTCTTTGAAATTACTGCCATACCGGAAGGCTCCGGCTGATTGCGGTCATGATTGATTTCGATTAAATTCTTTTTCATATCGATATCCTTTCAATTTTAAAATTAGAGGTTATTTTGACTCAATATGAAATTTTCAAATAGATGTCTCGTACCGGTACTTTGGAATATTTGGCTAAACCGTTCATTCTGTTCGACAATAGGAACTTTTTTGGTTGTAAAAATCAAACGAAGTAGCTCCAAAGCTTCCTGCATTGGGCCGAAGCCGACTTCCTTACTTTCATTTTGCAGATTATCATAGATTGCCCGGATACGACGGTAAGGCTCAATCACGCCGGTCCGGTATTCGGCAGCGTTCCAATTACGGTTTCGAGTACATACGGCTGCAGCCAGGCATCTTGACACTACCTCAGCCGTTTGGCGGTTTTCCCCTTTACCGGGTGAAAAAACTGCTTTCAGCTCTTTGCGATCTCCGGGTTTGTCATAGGCATAAGTAATAAGCTGTGGCACGTTTCGTTTCATTAAGTTTTTTAAAACAGTTTTCGGACCGATTTCGATTGCATGGGTAATACCGTGGTTTTGCAGATAATTCAGTGATTCTTGCCAACGTACCGCTTTTTCAAGCTGGCTAACTAAACGTACCGGAATCTCCTCCGGATCCCGATAGGGCAAAGCATCAACATTGGAGATTACCGGCCATTTCAGTTTCTTAAATTTATATTGCTGCAGTTCCGAAGCAAACTTTTGGGCGGCCGGCCTCATTAGCGGACTGTGAAACGCTGAACTTACCTTTAAAAAAGTGACCAGCGCCCCTTTTTGGGACAGCTTCTCCCCTACTCTACAAACAGCACTTTTATGCCCGGAAATTACTATCTGCTCCGGGGAATTATAATTGGAGACAACTACAACTTGATCACCGGTGGAACAGTTCAGACATTCCGCTTCGATTTCGGCTTGATTGATTCCGCTGATTGAAAGCATCGCGCCTAAATCCTGGGGAAGCGCCGCCTGCATTAACTCTCCTCTCTTTTGAACTATTTTTACCGCATCGGTAAAGTCGATTCCACCGGCGCAAGTCAAGGCAGAAATCTCTCCCAGGCTGTGCCCTGCCAAATAAAGCGGGGCGATCCCGACCTCTTCCATGTATACATTAAAAATTGCTACACTTAAGGTTAATAATGCCGGTTGAGTGTATTCCGTCTTGGTTAACTCCTCGATCGTTCCGTTAAAACATAAATTTGCCAGATCGTAACCTAAGACATTGCTGGCCTGTTCAAAAATTAATCTTACCGAGGCAAATTCTTGGTAAAAGTCTGCCCCCATCCCCACATATTGTGAACCTTGTCCCGGAAAAAGTAGTGCCAAATTCATTCTGTTTTCACCCCGTGATCATTCTTATATTGTGCGACAATCGCATATAGCAACCGGATATAAGCAGCAATGAACTCTTTCATCGCTGCTTGATTAAGGCGTTCCCGCTCGTAATCAAATACCAGCCCCATCCGACCGTTATTTTCGAATATTCCTAAGGTAAGGTCGTAGACTTGCAATAATTTTGATTTATCCGTTAACAAGGCTTCCCGGTAAAAAAACGGGACGATTGAATCTGGTTCTTTGTTAAAAGTCAGATTACTTATATTATGCAATGAATAGCCTAGTTCATCTTTACTTTTAAGTTTGGCAGTAATCATTTTAAAAAGATCCGTAACTGTTTCAACCTGGTCAAGGTCAACTGCTAAGGCCCGGACCTGATTACTTTGATGAACCATTGTCTGCACTGTAAACTCAGTTTGTTCCGTGCTTGAAAAGAGGTGGTAAATGAAGAGGGCCAATAAAATCTCAATAACCCCGGTTGTTTCGCAGCGGGCGATGGCATTAATCGCATCTAACAGCTTATGAGGCATTTCGAAGAGATAAATTGAATCATCATTGTGGACCCCGTCAAAATCAGCTTCATTAAAGTAAGCTCTTGGCAATTTTAATTGGAAAGCAGAAAGGGAAGGCCGGTGCTGATCACTTTTTCCGGTAGCAATAAATTCTGCCAGTTTTCTAACTGTCGGATATGAAAATAGGTCTATCACCGATAATTGTGCTATTTTGTTGGTTTCGACCCGATCACAAAATCTGGTTAACAATAAAGAATCAAAGCCAAGCTCTAAAAAATGATCATCAATCCCGATGTTGCGATCTCCTAATAATTCCACTAGTATCGCTAATAATTGTTCCTCAATGCTACTCTCAGGCCGGTTCACCGTTTTTGATTGGGCGTAAGTAGCAAATAATTGATTGAGCGCTTCCACTGTAGCCGTGAAATAACCGTCCTGGTACATTTCTCTTAACTTAAACCGCATTATTTTGCCGCTGGTAGTTTTGGGAATTCTTTTAACGGGGATTACTGCCTTAACATCCAATCCCATCTCCTTATTGAGATGCCTTTTAAGTGTGATTGCCAATGGCACGAACTCCTCAACAGCTCTTTTGAACAAAACTCCAACAATAACTGCTTCATTTTGCCGTACTTCATCGGGGACCCCAAAGGCGGCCACCTCACCAAGTTCAATCCCTCTAACTTTTTGGGCAACCCTTTCAATATCATGAGGGTAATAATTCTGGCCATTGATAAAAATAATATCTTTCGCCCTGCCAGTAACCACCAGGCGACCCTGGCGCATAAAGCCTAGATCACCGGTGTTAAGCCAACCGGTTTTTGAGATTACCCCCGCAGTGGCCTGCGCATTGTTATAATAACCTGAAGTTACATTTTTACCTTTAATCTGGATATAGCCTACTTGACCTTCATTAAGAATATTGTTATTTTCATCACAAATTCTGATGGAACAATCGGTAATTGCCGATCCGACATCAACAAAAGTTACTTTATTATCTGCTTCCTCTGCAACCTTTTCAACTTGATCCCCTACCTTTAACTTATTCCGATTTAAATTTACACAAACCAATTCTTCTGCCACCGGCGGAAAAGTTACGGCCAGCGCTGCTTCAGCCAAACCATACACCGGAAACATGGTATTTCTTTTTAATCCGTATTTACTCATTTGGTCTAAAAAGTCTTCACATAGTTGTTTAGAAATCGGCTCTGCCCCATTAAAGATTAAGCGGATGGATGAAAGGTCCCAGTGTTTAGCCTCTTCATGGTTAAATGCGGCAAGAAAATACTTGTAACCGAAATTGGGGGAACAAAGAATCGTGGTTTTGTATTGATGGGCTTTTTCTAACCATAACATTGGACGCCTGATAAATAAAGATGTCGGTAAAATATATTGGTCCAGACCAAAAACTAATGGTGCCAGGTGAAAACCGATTAATCCCATGTCATGCGTTAAAGGCAACCAGCTCAGGGTGGAGTCGCTGGCAGTAACTTTAGCGCTATTAATGATCGCATTAATATTAGTTAGTAAATTTTGATGGGTTAAAATAACGCCTTTGGGGTCTCCGGTCGAACCTGAGGAAAATTGAATGAATGCAATATCGTCTGCCGCGGCAGGGTAGATAACTCCCACATCAGATATTGCTGTGATTTCATTAACAAAAAAGGTCCTCTGTCTTAATAACTCAACCTTTCCCGGCAGATCGCTTTCAGGTACAATTTTAATTAAATCATTAAATAACTTTTGATTTGTAACGAGATATGGTTTATTAAGGGATGACCATATTTTAGAAATCTTAAGCTTGTTTTCGCCGTTATTGCCGTATGTTACCGGTACGGCAATTATTTTCCCCAGCAAACAGGCCCAAAAAACATATAAAAATATTTCACAGTCTTCAACTGCGATTATTAACTCGTCGGCCGGTTTCATTCCTCCGGCTTGCAGCTGGAATAAGACTGCTTGAGCTCTTTGACATAGTTGTTGATAAGTAAAAGCGAGCTCTGCAGTGCCACTCTTAATAATATGAACTTGTTTATTGTTAAAACAAGCAGATTGTAATGCCTGGGTTAAACTCTGATATTTTGACAAGCTATCACGCCACATTGGTACTCTCTTTACTTAATATTTTTTCATCGGTCATTCCGATTAAACACAACCACAATTAGCATTCGTAGTGACAAAAACTAATAACGTTACCAAGAGTCACTCCAACAGTTGGTTTGCAATTTATGTAATCCTACTTTAAAATTTTAACATATTTGGGAGCTAATATAAACACCTATTTTTTTTTATTTAGCGACGATCCATTTAAGTTTACAAAAATTAGACATAATCCCGCCTTCATTTGACAGTAATGAAAAACTATATTGAAAATGGAATCAATGTCGATTATAATAAATTATGTTAATTATTACCATCCATTATATTAATTGGGGCAATAAGACTCTTGGATCTTAAGCGCTCTTAAGCGGCGACTTATGAGTGCACCGGCCAGTTTTAGCGAATTATATGATATAGCGTTAACCCGGAAGGGCCTGTCAATATTGGGTTAATTTAATGATCTAAAGCGAAGTAATGTATTTTTTAAGGTATCTTCTGACACACCAGAAAACAGGCTATTGGGTTTTTTAAATAACAACCAATGGCAAACACAGGGGGTAACAAATTGAATTTAGGAATAGAACCCGTTCACTATGACTACTTAACTTGTCTTGAGGATTCCATTGTTGGAGTAGCGGAATGGGCTAATTACAATTATGAATTAATCTTTTCTGAAGATTGGTATTTTATATTTAGACCCGAAACAGGCCAAAGTCTTGGCAGTTCCCTCAGTATCCCTAATAATGATATTATAAAAAAATTAGATCGGTATCATGGCATTAAAATTGTTTCCAAAACAGTCCCCCCTCAAAAATTAGTCGAAAAAATCAAGCGGCAATTAAAAAAGCAATTACCAATTATGGTCTCCATAGATTCCTACCGGTGCCCCTGGGACTGGAATTATCAAAGAAGACACTTTTATCATTATTTTTTGATTATCGGCGTTAATGATGAGGAAGATTTTTATTATTGCGACCGTTTCTTTAAAGCTTCCGGAATTATTAGCAAGGAACGGTTGCTCGAAGGTTTTTTAGGTGAGTATAAAGTTTTCAAATTCAAGGGTAAAGAAAAAATCCCTGTAAATTGGAGTAAAATATTGGCCACAACCCTTAATAGATTAAAAAACGGCAACGGAGAACTGAATGCTTTCGATTCCATGCGCTGTTTTGCGGACAAGTTAGCAGGCTTAACTGATCTGCAAAGTGAAGTCCGGGGACATGAAGATTTCTTGTTTGGAGCACCCTTAATTAAAAATCTGGAAGCAATAACTTACGGTAGAAGAAGATTTGCAAAGTTATTAACCTACTTTGCCGCCGAAACCGGCTTAAACCCTTTAAATGAAATAGCAAACCATTTGGTAACAGCCGCTTCACAATGGGCTAATATCCGGGCCATGCTGACCAAATATGCCTTTCAGAAGGACATTGCCGATAAAAACCGGGTGGTAATAAAAATTCGTGAAGTTGCGGCTTGGGAAGAAACTGTTTCCGGTCAACTTTATCAAATTTATCAGAAAAACACCGCTACCACTGGTTACTTCTCAAACAGACATATCATTACCAATAAATTAGACACAGAAAATATTACTTTGCTAACTAATGAATTTTTATTTATTGATTTAACCCCCCACTTGAATAACAAAGCCTTTGGCGAAGAGATCTCGCCGGATTGCCCAGCCAACTTAATGGGAACCGGAACTTATCTGTTAAAAGAGAATTTTCCCAGTAATCAGGAGACTATTTGGGAGATCAAGGAGATGAAATTTAAACTTCCCTGGCTCTATGGCACCGGTAAAGATAACATCTCATGTAATGGTCAGAAAATAGCTATCAATCCGGGAATCTATCAGAATATTATGATTTTGGCCTGTGCTGAGTGGGGAAACTATACTGACAAGTTAATTGTCCATTATGTTGACGGGCAGACGGAGCAAATTGAATTAAAAATAACTGATTGTCTGTATAAACCCTTATATGGTGAAACCGTTGCCTGGGAGGGAACCGCGGTTGAAAAAATTAACGGCCGTGCCCAAACCAGAGGGAGAAAAGTCTATCTGGTGGCTCAAAACTATTCTACTACCCGCAAAGGCCGTATTAACTATTTGCAGTTACCGGATGTTCCGGGAATCCATATTTTTGCAATTACTTTAGGTTAAACATTGAAAGTACCGAACTTAAAAAGCTCCATTGTCAGTTTACTTAACTTGGAATAACTTAGATTTGGTGGGAGTTTTGAAAACCACACCATACAAGGAGATTTAGCCGATGAGTAGCTCTACGCAAACCAACGTTGACTGGAGTTGGGAAGAAGAAGACCCTAATTTGTTAATTCCCTGCCGGTCGTTACAGCTGGTTGAGACCGAACTGCTATTAATCCGTTCTTGGCAACAGAAATTTGGCATTGAAGGAGTCCAATTCGGTTCCTGGAACCGGCGCCAATCCTTCTGCCTGAACATTGACATCATCGGTTTAACCGACGGGCAATCTTCAACCACTAAGAGGCACCTCTATCTGGTAGATAATAATTGCTACTTTGTACAGCTGGATGTAAAGGAACCTCTGCCTTTTGCTGATCATAGCTTCAATTGGGCATATTCGGAACACCTGATCGAACACTTAACCCTTGAAGATGGAATCCGCTGGCTTAGCGAGATTAGAAGGATTTTGACCCCGGGTGGTTTGCTTAGGTTGACGACACCGGATCTCCGTAAGTATCTTACAGGTTATCTCGACGGTAATGAATTCTTCAACCGGCACCGTCAATGCCTCATCGAGTTGGGCGCTCCACCGGAGGAAATACCTAAGCGGAAAGCATTTATGGTAAATCAAATCTTCCAATGTTTCGGCCATCGTTGGATCTATGACTATGAAGAATTACGCTATGTCCTACGCAGCGCCGGTTTCCATGATACTGCCATCACTGAGTGTGCCTACAGCCAAGGAGCCATACCAATCGTTGCCAAGCTGGATCACTCAATCCGCTCCGATGAAAGTATCTATATCGAAGTCCAACGGTAATTTGGGGATAAAAATTAATAAAATCAAACCCAGCAAAGGAGGAAAGCTGCTATGCCTGGCCCAGGAGCTTATCTTTTCGGCGATGAGGAACGCCGGGAATTATTAGATGTTATGGAGAGCGGTTACTTAGTCCGCTATGGTTCTGATGCTGATCCTAATTTCAAAAAGAAAGTCTTTACCTTTGAAAAAGAGTTTGCCGGCTTTTGCAATGCAAATTACTGTATTGCTGTCAGTAGTGGTACCGGCGCGCTTCTATGTTGCCTAGCGGCTTTAGGCATTGGCCCGGGAGACGAGGTAATTGTCCCCGGTTATACTTTTGTAGCGTCAATCTCTGCTATTATCTACTCACGGGCAATTCCGGTTTTAGCCGAAATTGATGAGTCACTTACAATCGATCCGGAAGACATCCGCAAAAAAATTACCAAAAAAACCAAAGCCATAATGGCCGTACATATGTTGGGCAATCCTTGTAAGATGGACCAGCTCATGCAGATCGCTGCAGAGTATAATCTCTATGTAATTGAAGACTGCTGCCAAGCAACCGGCGGTTCCTACCGGGCCAAAAAGTTAGGAACCATCGGTCATATGGGCGCATTCTCGCTTAATTTTTATAAAACAATTACCACTGGTGATGGCGGTATGGTAATTACCAATGACGCCGATCTTTATTCCCGGGCGTTTGCCTTTCATGATCAAGGCCATAAACCGAATCGCGCCGGGGTTGAAATTGGTAACCGAAGTATCGTTGGAATCAATTTAAAAATGAACGAACTAACCGGCGCAGTTGCCTTAGCACAAGTACGTAAGCTTAATCAAATTCTCGCGCTACTCCGGGAGAAAAAGCAAGCACTCAAATCGGAACTTCGTGACATAACCGGGGTGAGATTCCGTGAAATCAATGATGAAGGTGAATGTGCTACCATCCTGACATTACTTTTTAAAGATAAACAACAGGCCGACGAATTCGCCGCTAAAATTGGAACGAAGACCATCATCCATTCGGGATGGCATGTCTATAATAATATGGAACATATACTGGCTAAAAAGACAACTAACCAATATAACTGTCCTTATAGCTGCGAAGCTTATAGTCAAAACATAGAGTATAAACAGCATATGCTACCGAAGACCGATAGTATCCTGGAACGCGCGGTTAACATTAGTGTAGGTGTGGTTGATTCCGGGCTGGGTTGCCCATTTGGCATCAATATTCTTTCCAGCCGGGAAGAGATTACCACTGTCGCCCAAAAGATTAAAGCTGCGCTTGGGAATTGACAGACATTCCCGTGGATAATGGTGTTAAGTTTAGGCTCAGTTAACAACATCTGTTCCATGATGAACTGAGCCTAAGTTAAGTTATTCCCTGAAAACTCTCTGCAGTCCCTCACAGACCACATTTTCTGGTACTGCAGTCAAAATACTCCCATTAACTGCTAAGGGTTTTCCGATCTTCTCCAGGAGGATTAGGTGGATCTTACCCTGATCATGCTTTAAATAACCTCTTTTATTATCAAACCGAAGTACCGACATAATGTCTTCAATCGCAAGATGCCCTGTAATCCGCAGCGGAGCGCCGATTTTTTTCAATAATGTTTCATGCAGATCAACCTCGGCCTCGGTTAAAAAACCCAAGAGGCTGGCAATCTGTGCCGCCGAGATCATTCCCAAGCCCACTGCTTGTCCATGATTGATTTGACCGTTTAGGGCTAATTCAATCGCATGCCCGATGGTATGACCGTACTCTAAAACCAACCCTTCGTTCTTTTCAAACGGGTCGTTCTGCATTACCGTTAATTTCGCCTTAATACCAAGATCGATTAGATAATTATAATTCAGCTCTGTTAAACTGCCCAATTCTCCGAGTTGCATTAAATAGTCAATAGTTTCCGGGACAATGGCTAAAGCGTTTTTAACAATTTCACATAGTCCCGAAACAATTTCTGCTCTCGGTAACGTTTTCAGAAAATTGATATTGGCAATGACCATAACGGGGACTTGATAAGCTCCAATTAAATTCTTGCCGTGAACTGAGTTAATGGCTTGTTTTAATGAGATTACCGAATCTAAAATTGCCATTAAGGAAGTAGGAATATGGACCAGTCTGATCCCGCGAAATAACAAAACTGACATCAACCCGGCAATGTTGCCGCACAAACCGCCCCCCAAGCCAATAATACACGAACTCCTGGTAACCTTCAATTCTAAGGCTTTTTCCAGAAGCTCCTCTAAAGTTTTTAGATTTTTATTGGACTCACCGCTTTTAATAGTAAGTACAAAACATTGATAATTATTTTTTCTGATGGCAGCAGCGATTTGGGGAGCATATAAAGCTCCAATTGTCTGATCACAAACAATAATAAAAATATCAACATCAACCATTTGAAATAGTGGTTCAAGAAATTCCGTCGAAGCATCATTACACAGAAAATACGGAAAAGAATAAGCTCCAAATCTAATTTCATATTCATTGTTGGTGATATCCATTGTATATTTTTCCTTACTTTTCGGTAGAAGATTAAGCATCTAAAGACCCTCTCCTTTTAAAAGGTTAAATTCGATTAAGCTTCTTCCAGCCAGAGAATACTGGTTACACCCCGCGGGTAATACCTGCTTCCGATAATTCGACCATTTTCGATCTGATCGCTCCAACACCAATAAGAATTTTCCGGGTTTAACAGCCAGTCCATATGTACTTGATCGGCCGGTAGATTGATTGCGGCCCGATCCAGCCCCAGAATGTGGCGGGCGACAAATTGACAAAGGTAAATCTTACTTAACCATGAATTGTTACTGGTTGACGACAGTTTCCAACCGCCGTCTTCAAACAAGCAAATTCCGGGAACCAAAATATTTTCGAGATGCCTTTTAAGCGCCTTAATATATGGCCCAAATCTTCCGTCGGAAGCGAGGGCTTCTTTACATTCGGTGAAGTAGGCGTAAACTAGTCCTTCGATTGCCGGAATAATTTTCAGCTGATTTCCTTGTTCAAAAATAGCTGGCAAAAAACCCTCAGGTGTCAAGTTTTTAACAATTGTCGCAGCACATTTTTCCGCCTGAACTCCCGCTTGCCGAGAAAGCTCTTCTAACTTTTGATACCGAAAGAGTTTTTCCAATGCCAAATAGACCGCCCAACACTTCCCGGCCATATAAAGATTGTTTCTGGCTTGGCCTAATGAAGCATCCAAACAATCATAGGTTGTAATTTCGGTTCCCCCTTGCGCCCTGGAAGTGTCCAAATTCATAATCCCGTCCCGTTGTTCCGGTAAAGGATGATCACGGTTTAATAGGCTCTGAAAACACTCGATAAAAACTGCTTCATGCTTTGCCAGCCATTGAAAATCCTGGGTTTGAATTATATATACAGCTGCACAACACAACCAATTAACCAGTTCTTCATGGGTCATATATGAATAACAACCGTTTAATCCGCCCAATTCATAACAGGAGAATTGGGGTTTGGCAAAGATATTCGCCACACCCATATCATGATTAAAGCCAATTCCGCCGGGGTATTTTTGGCTATTGTCCGGAAAGTAAACCTCATCATAATAACTATACCTTTCTAAAAAGAACTCCAAAACATTACGGACGGTCCAAGGGTTCATTTTTAGCTCAAAAAAAAGGTGATCGACTGTTAAATCCAGAGTGTTCAGCATTTTATACTCGCCCTCATTGACAACCCAGAGGGGTTTTTCGTCAAATCTAAGTAATTGAGTATTCCCATAATAACTATGGATTGCATGGGAAATCATAAATTTCTGCTCATTGGAAAGCTGGCTGTTTTCAACTATTTTATCTGCCTCCCGGCATTGACCCACTAAAATATCGAAGTTTGCTAAAGCAAATTCCGCAACTTCAGCAATATTGTTAAATAATTTAGTATAAAAATAACTGGTTTCAATTCCGCTGGTTACAATTCCGGCCCGGTAAAAACAGATTGCAAACTCTAATTTTACTCTTTTCCCGACCGGTATATCCGCATAAAGCAGCCCTTTTCCGCCATGCATAAATGACCGGTTTTCTTCTGTTTCATTAGCTAAAATCTCTTCGATATTCAGTCCCAAACCCGATTTAACCAAGGGGTTTTTAGTAACTATGGCGGTAATATTGCCTTGACCGATCCCAACAATTCCGTTGTTATAAAAATCATCCCAACGTTTCATTCCGCAATAGGGATCATTTCCTTGATAACCGAAAAAGACTCTTCTTTTACTTTTTCCGTAAGAATTATCAACCTCGATTTCTGCCAAAATTGCCGGAAGCAATGCCATTTTTAAGTCAGTCGTCGCAGCGTACGCCGGATCGGGAACCGGTTTTACTGGGGAAAAAAGCCGGAAAGTCAGGTCTTGCGCATACCAGGTATCCGTAGCCGTTTGGTATACCCGTTTAATTTCGGAATCGGCATAATGAACAACCTGAGGTAATAAATCCCAGGCCGCCGTAGATTGGAGGATATTATCAGTGTTGGTGCTTTTATCGACTAAGTCAAAGAAAGGTAACGCTTTATAAAGTCCACTTTCAAAAGTTTGTAACCCAATATAGATATTTTGGTCTGCAGGTTTGGCCATTTCGAGCCCCAATCCACCTTTGGCCCCTTTAAATCCAAGGGTAAAACTGGCGTATGCTCCAATCGGTGCGTGATGTGCATTAAAAAAGATATTTTTCATCTGAAACCTCCTGCTTATGCAAGTTTCTTAATTCCAGCTTTCATCCTTTTAACACAATATCGGGATAGACCGGTCCGCAATTCAGTTGTGAAAAGCATAAACTCACCCTCACTTTAAATAGTTAAAGACCAATATACGACTGAGTTACCTGATTATCCAAATACTTACAAAGCCCTTTATTACAAATAATTCGAATCCACCACTCCGGTAAGATGGACAATACCATATTTTTTACATAATCTCCGCCCTCATCAGTAGATAAACTTTGTTTTTCAATATCAGCAGTCATTTTAATTATTTTAGAATAAATTGTTGTCAGTTGAATGTTTTCACTGGTTTGATAGTCTCTTCCTACTAATTTCAGTGCATAAATCCCGGCTCTTTTCAACCTCGGCACGGAACACAGGCTACAGGTCAGTGCCGCATTTAAATATGGGGCTTTAGGAGTAGTCTTTGTACCTTGAATCAGTTGATAAAAATTACGACAGGGAATTCCCATGTTAAGATGGTCTGATTCACCAAAAGAATGTTTCATATTGCAATCGGAATAAAAGGAACAGCCATAATGGCCAAAAACCTCCAATTCCAAATCATTGTAACTTGCCAATTCCTCAATTTCGGATAAGACCATTTGATAATCTAATACAACTCGGTTTGCCCCCAATTCTTTCAAAAATAATATTTGATCCCGGTTAACCGTTTCCAAAAAAGTACTGGCGGTAATATGGACTGTAATTCCCTGCTCTCTCAAAAACTGAATTGCCCCAATATCCCCTACAATTACCGAATCAACTCCAATCTCCACCGCTGCCTCAACATGTTTATAAAATTCTCCCAAATAATTGTGATGTTCATCGAGATCATCCGCAACAAAAGGGATATTGGCACAAAACATTACCGTGACTTGATGTTGGTGCGCATATTGAACGATAGCTTTAATCTCTTCAAAATCAGGGGATATTTTATAGTTTTTCGCAGTAAAACGGCCCCGACCGTTAAACGAAAACCGGTTAAATAAATTCGTATCGCCGCCGAGATATACCTCATTGGCACCGGCTTCAATCTGTTTAATTGTTGCAGCCAAACTATTAACCGGAACCAGTAGTTTCATTTCAATCTCCCCAATCAATTACTCTGGCTATTCATATATTCAGCGTAATAAATGAGACTTCGGTAACCGTCCCAACCGGTTTTACGGTGCCCTTGACAGTACATAACATTACCCAGCAACGCCATTGAAGGAAAGAACTTTTGCCGTTCTGCTTCTGCAGGAACAACTTTAAAACTCTCCCGGCATAATTTTGTACAGTTGCTCCGGGAGACATTAACCTGATTTAACCGGGCTATCGGGCAAGCCCTGGCTACTGCCAATATTTTATTTTCCATATAGCCGATTATTTCCAAACCCTGGTTCTTAATCTTTGCATAGCTATTTTCACTTACCGGTTCTACATTGACTTCAATTCCTGTGACTCCCCATTTTTTCAGCAGATCAAGCTTCTGCTTTTGCTGAAAATTACTCTGAGTAAAATAATCGATTGTTGCTTGAATTTCCGCTGCCAAATAATTAGGCCACCAGGCCCAATTGGCAATACTTTTGGATAAAAGCCGACCTATATATACACTGTGCCCTAACTTAATATCAGAGCGAATCCGGTACAAAAGCCCCCAGTCATTAATACTGACCCGAATACCTTCTTTTAAAAGCAACCTGACCCGAGAGGCTTCTTCGCCGATATTTTTCTGATTAACTTTAGGACTGATATAATATAATTCGATCTTCTCCCAGAATAACCGATCTCTTAGTTTTAATAGCTCCGCAACAGTAGGCAATATTTCAGGACATCCATAATCGCCACATACAATCCAATTGATTCTTTTGTTATGGAGAGTTATTATCTCCTGCCATCTGCTTAGATCACGTAAATAGATTCCGGTAGTCATATTGTCACCTCTAAAGTTCGTTGCGGAATGGGCTGTCAAAACTTTATGTATATTTCTTTAATGACTCTATAAATCCTGCCATTTTTTTACATTTTTCCGTATTAACTTTTTGGAGTGACTTTTCGCTTTATCCAGACAATTTTAACCTGAAGGACCCTCTTGATAATTCCGGAGGAATAATGTTTTTGTTATTAGGCAACATCATTTTAAAAAAACAAAGGGGCGGTTAGTTTACCACCCCCCATTTTTTATTACTTCTCTATGTTCAATTTCAGCTTAAGTTACCGGTTTGGGTTGCCTTGAGTCAAATGCAAGGCAATCGGTTTTGCGCTTCTTCTCATTACAACACCTAGTTAAAAACCGTATGTACCCGATTTACCTAATTTCTTCAAGGAGTTTAATTTTTTCCGCATGCCATGTAGCCCCATAAAGCCATATTACCGCTACGATAAATCGGGCAAAGGGGTTCCAAAAAATATATCTAAGAAGTCCTAACTGATGGAATATTTCATCCAAGCCGGCACTCACAAGACAAACTGATAAAAAGTATAAGTAAAATAGATGCCTTGGTTTAGGGATGAAATAAAGGTAAATCATAATAGCTGGTACCCATGCTAAATTTATTAAAAATGGTGATTCAATAAAAACTAATGGATCAGCCTCAACCCAATGAAAAAAATTAAGTAATCCATGGTCAAAAATTTTTATAAAAACAATACTCCCTAAATACCCCCATACCAAACTATATCCGAATAATTTTCGAATTGTCTTTCTAGGGATAAGACTTAATGCAAAAAAGGTCATTAATACCCGCAGTTACATCTAATTTCACTTGTTCTTTTTGGACTAGACTTAATCGCAAGCCATAAAGGTATAAAAAATAAGCCTCAAAATGGGCTTATTAAACAAAATTCTGACAAAATTTGTATTTTAAGAGGTCTACCAACCTCGAAAGTCTCGATATATATGGCGCGCCTGGTAGGGATCGAACCTACGACTGACGGCTTAGAAGGCCGTTGCTCTATCCACTGAGCCACAGGCGCATTAATTACAGTGTTATTATAGCATATCCCTTAAGAGTCAGCAATCTAAAAAATGTAGGAAAAGCAAGCTTTCTCCGGATCAAATTATCCCAAAGCCAACATAAAAATAAACTTTAAGGAAGCTCCATAAAGTTTACTTCTTGCCAATATAAATAATTGGAGCGGGAAACGGGGCTCGAACCCGCGACATTCAGCTTGGAAGGCTGACGCTCTGCCAACTGAGCTACTCCCGCCCGGTGCAAAAATTATTGTATCATCCCAACGAGCAAAGGTCAAGTAAAAGTAAGAATTATTTTTCTGGTTTATTTTGTAAAATATCGGTTTCACTATACAAGCAGGCGCCTTTCTGCCGCAGTAAGGCCGCAGTGACGCCATCACCGCTCCGCAACTTGCCGGTAAAAGTGCCGTCATAAATCTGTCCGACACCACAGGAAGGGCTTTTGGCTTTAAAAACGATCAAGTCCGGCCGCACCTCCTGATAAAGCCGGAGTGTTGCCTCGGCCCCCTTAATAAAATACGGCGTCCAATCGTCACCCTGCCGGTTTAGTACCAATGCCGCACCCGCCAACACTGCGGCACCGTCTCCATTACATATCTCCGAAGGTAACCGGGGCGTAGGCAGCTCTCCCAGGTATTCCGGACAAAATGGGATAAGCTGATAATCCCGGAGACATTCTACCAACTCCGGCCGGAGTTGGGATTTGCCGTCATACCGACAGTTTATCCCTACTAAACAGGCACTGACCATCGCCTTTGCTTTTCCCATTTACCCATCCTTAATAATGTTAATGGTATTCTTATTATACTCCCTTCTGTAGTAAATCTTCAAGGATCATCCGAAGTTTTACCGGATTGGCTACTCCGGTGAGAATCTGCCTGGAAGGCACCTGGTGCCGCAGATCGATGATCACATCCCCGATTCCTAAGAGTTTTGTCAGCCACGATTGTTTAACTGTAATCTGTTTAATCTTATGTAATTCGATCTTAACCTCTTGCCCGTTGGGTTCGGTTATGGTCAGGCTCTGATCCGACAGACAGATCCTGGCAGGCAAAGGTATACCGAACCAGGACTGTTGCCCTTCCCACATGATAACTGCCGGTCGACTTTTAGGAAGGGGAGGTTGCGGCTCTACCTGAAGATTGACAACGGAACCGGTTTCCTGCTCTGGAGCTTCAGCTGAGGTTGCCGGAATTTCCGGTTCTTTTGAGCGGGGCTCCAATACCCCATCCGGGTTGGCTGCCGGTGTGGATTCGGCTGCCGCGTTGAGTACATTTTCAACCGTTTCCGGTCTGGCCTCCGGTTTAACCGGCTCAGTTGCTTGAGGGGTTGTCGGGGTTGATGTTCCCAGCTCAATTACTACCTCTTGATTAGATTCGGTTTTAATTTCAAATTCAGGTTGAGCTACATTTTGACTGATTGATTCCTTTATTTCTAACCGGTCCGGGGTGGCTTCAACCTCCATTTTGGCTAGTTCAGTTATTTCTTTCATTTCCGATTCTTCCATAAAATTAAGCAAGTCCCGAATTTCTGCCTCAATAGAATTATTAAAGATTGTTTCGGGATTTTCCCCGTCAATGGCTTCCGGTTTTCCCAGCGGTTCTAAAGTTTTAACCGGATCCGGTATGGTGGGGGTAGGATCCGTAGGTTTTTCCAACTCCGGCACCGACAGTTCCGGCTTAGCAATATTACTGCTTTCATTTGGAGGAAGTACCGGGGCGGAATAAACCGGTTCTTTATCAAAGTCCGGATTCAACACCCGTAATTCCGTCTTCCGGTCTATTGTGAACGAATCCTCCTTTTTAGCAGAATGCATCGGCTCTTCATATTTAAAGTGAAAACCGTCCAACCCTACTTCAACCGCTTTTGGTTTTATAATCCCCTTACCCAGGTGGATGTCGTTTAATGAAGCCGAAGACGGAGAGATAATTTTCGATTGCAGCTGCCGTTGAGCCAGAGTTTCCGGAGAAATAGTCTCTTCCGGTTGACTCGGTGCTGCTTCGCTGAGGATATTTTCCGGAACTTTCCCGGTTAATTCCGGATTTAGTATAGGATTGGTCTTCTTTTTACGGGTCGGCTTCTTCTTCGTCATCTTGTTAGTCCTCTCCTTCTTGATTGCAACTGGATTGACTTTACCTTTTGGATTAGGGTCAATATCATATTCAAGCTCCAAACCGCAACTTTTACAAACTTTATCGCCCTCTTGATAACGGCTGCCACACCCGGAACAATAAGCCATCATTCATCACCTCTTTGGAGGTATTTAATTTTAAATATATTAGGCTTACTCAAAAATATTCCAATAAAATACTTTTCCTAAAAAGGACCAAATACGGTATGATAATATATGTACCTACCTGGAGGTGATTCCGATTATTAGAATACCATCCCGGCTGCGTTCTGCTTTGGTCATAGTTTTGATTATAGTTATCACCTTATTATTTATCCAGCTGTTTGCTAAAAGTTCCTTCAATTATGACTCATTCTCCTTTGCCTTACAAGTCCAAATTAACCCTGAAGGAGGAACTAGTCTGGTAATTCCACCGGTCGGCAAGTTATTTTTTCAAACTCACCAAATTCCCTGGCAGATTATAATTACATTAAATGAGATCGACTTTACCAGATTGGAGAAGCACCTGAACTCCTTCCCTCCCAGACAGGAATGGTTAACCCTGCTGCAACAGGAACTGCGCCACTCGATGTTTTCCTTATTCTTTCTGGTGGTATTCTTTGGGGTCAGCGGTGGAATGCTAGTCTTATTAGCGTTTCGGGTTTACCCCAACACCCGCCGGTTTTGGCTGGGACTGAGTATTTCGTTTTTAACGATCCTCTGCTTAATCGGTGGGACGGTCCTTACCTTTGATCAGCAGGCGATTGAACGACCTCAGTACCAAGGCGTTCTAGCTGCCGCACCCTGGGCAATGAACTTAATTAGTATGGGAATGGATAATGTAGAAGTGATTGGTGATAATTTGAAAAAAATTTCCCAAACCTTACCGCTGCTCTATAAACAGGCAGGCCAAATCGGAACATTGGGTAATATGGAGACTGACTTAACAAT
Organism: Bacillota bacterium; assembly: GCA_036564195.1. GTDB lineage: Bacteria > Bacillota > UBA4882 > UBA8346 > UBA8346 > DATCLA01. The sequence continues at coordinate 6,153 of DATCLA010000191.1, read as the reverse complement.
GTTGCATGTCTCGGATATCCATAACAACCCAGCGGCTATGGAATTCATCAGTGAACTGATTACCAATTTTCAAGTCCAGCTGGTAATCGATACCGGAGATCTGACCGATTACGGAACTGCTTTGGAAACTGAAATCGTTGCGAAAATTGAGGCCTTTAAAATACCTTATATCGTTGTACCCGGTAACCACGATTCCCCTTTAATCATTGATTATTTGCAAAACTTGGCCAATGTAAAAGTGTTGGGGGAAAAGCCATTAACTGTCAATGGTCTGACCATCGTCGGAATGAGCGACCCCGCTGCTGACGTTTATAATTCGGACACACCCTCCGACGCGGAACAGCAAACCCTGGGGGAAGCCCTCGCCCAAAAAATAACCGAGATGGAGGTTCTTCCGGAAATTGTTGCTGTCCACAATTTAAAGCTTGCTAAAAAACTGATCGGAACCGTCCCCTTGATTTTACATGGTCACGACCATCAATACCGGTTATCGGTTCAGAATGATACCATTATTGTTGATGCTGGGACCACCGGGGCTGCCGGGTTTAGAGGCCTGCTAAAAAAGGGGGTTCCTTACAGCGCCTCTATCTTGTACTGGAAGAAAGATTCTCAGGGTAAACTTCGCCTGTCTGCCATTGACTCCATCAAAATTAACGGCAGTGAAGGCAAATTCTCTCTGGAACGCCACACCTTTGCCACAGAAACCGAAAATACAGCGGAACTTGACAATTCCGTTCCGGCAGCTTCCTAAAATGAAAGTAAAGGTTGTCATAACTTGACAACCTTTACTTTTCTAAAGTTTCCTACTGCCGGCTGGATATAAACCATAATAACAGAGAAGTCACTGCATCCACCTAAATCAAACCGGCCTTAAATTTTTCAGTCCCGCAAATCGAACTAAAAAGCCGCCGTAAGGCAGGCTTCTTTTAATTTTCTTTATAAATAGGTTTATTCCCTTTATCCGGCATCCCGGGTTCGTTTGGCCTCCCGGCTCCGCTGCGCTTTATCCAACAGTTTTTTGCGCATCCGAATCGAGGTGGGAGTAACCTCCACCAGCTCATCCCCTTCAATATATTCCAATGCCTGTTCCAGGCTGAATTCACGTGGTGGGCTCAATTTGATCGTATCATCGGAACCACTGGCCCGCATATTGGATAAATGCTTCTTCTTGCAGACATTAACCTCTAAATCTCCTTCGCGGGAATTTTCCCCCACAATCATCCCGGCATAGACTTTGGTACCGGGTCTGACAAACAAAATACCCCGATCTTCCACATTATTAATACCATAAGTATTGGCTTCGCCGGTTTCGAAGGCAACCAGTACTCCCCGGCTGCGTCCGGGAATCTCCCCCTTCCAAGGACCATAATGATCAAAGAGGTGGTGCATAATGCCTTCACCTTTGGTGTCAGTCAAAAACTCGGAACGAAATCCCACCAAGCCGCGGGCTGGAATGATAAATTCCAGCTTTACATGGTTTTCGCCCACCGGCTGCATGTTAAGCATCTCGGCGCGGCGTCTTCCCAGATTCTCAATGACCTTCCCGGAGAATTCCTCCGGCAAATTAATATATAAGAGTTCGTAGGGTTCACAAAGCTGACCGTCGATTCTTTTTAAGATCGGTTCCGGTTTGGACACCTGAAGTTCATAACCCTCCCGCCGCATTGTTTCGATTAAAATCGCCAGGTGTAGCTCACCCCGTCCGGAAACGCGAAAAGTATCCGGCGATTCGGTCTCCGCTACTTTAAGACTGACATTAGTCTCTGCCTCTTTCCACAAACGGTCACGCAAATGACGCGAGGTAACGTATTTACCCTCCCTGCCTGCAAAGGGGCTGTCATTAACTGAGAAATCCATGGTTAAGGTAGGCTCGTCGATTACTAACAACGGACGGGGCACCGGGTTTTCCGGATCACTAACAGTTTCACCGATATTGACAGCACCGAGCCCGGTCAAAGCCACAATCTCACCTACGCCAACCTGCTGCGTTTCTATTCGTTTCAAGCCTTCGTATACCCAGATTTTCCCTATCTTAACTGTATCAATAGTTCCGTCTTGTTTACAAATGCTGACCATCTGACCGGCGGTTAAGATTCCGTTATAGACCCGGCCGATCCCGATTCTACCGACGTAGTCATCGTAATCAAGGGTACTGATTTGAATCTGTAACGGTGCCACGGTCGACCCGGACGGTGCCGGTATTTCTCGCTTAATTAATTCAAACAAAGGCTGCAAATTTTTCCCCGGTTGATTAACATCTAAACTTGCGGTACCAGTGCGGGCTGAGGTAAAAATCACCGGAAAATCCAGCTGCCAGTCGGCGGCTTCCAATTCCACAAATAAATCAAAAACTTCATCCACAACTTGAAGAGGACGGGCATCGGGACGATCGATTTTATTAACCACCACGATCACTCGTAACCCGGCCTCTAAGGCTTTACGAAGGACAAATTTAGTTTGAGCCATCGGGCCCTCAAAGGCGTCAACCAACAGTAAAGCTCCGTCTACCATTGTTAAAACCCGTTCGACTTCACCGCCAAAATCTGCGTGTCCCGGAGTATCAACAATGTTAATTTTATATTCTCCATAATTAACTGCGGTATTCTTTGACAAAATGGTGATTCCCCGTTCTCTTTCGAGATCATTACTATCCAGCACCCGTTCCACAACCCGCTCATTTTCCCGGAAAATTCCGGATTGACGTAACATACAATCCACCAAGGTGGTTTTTCCATGGTCGACATGGGCAATAATGGCAATATTCCTTATTTTTTCACTGTTTTTTATTGTCATCAGTTTCACCTTAAATCTTCTGAATATCTGGCTTTTAACTGTTAGCTGTTGAGCTGCTATCTTTATTTTAACTTTAATTGTATGCCGGTAAAGATAAAATTCAGCAGTTACTAAAAATACCAACACTAATTTAAACACTAAATTCCATTAAATACAACCTAATTAAGAAAGATTTAACCGTGACTTAATTTAAGGCCTTACTTCCGGCAGCCCCTTAACTGATAAAGATCCGAACGCCGGTGGGCCAGTAACGGTAAACTTTGCCGGACTGCTTCAACATTGCTCAGTTCAACCGGTACAATTTCAACAGTTTCGACTTCCCCTGCTTCCCACAGCACACTGCCCCATGGGTCTACCACAATTGAATGGCCATAGGCAACATAACTGGCAGTAGTATTCCGGGCCGGACTGACGCCGATAATATATACCTGATTATCAATCGCCCTGGATCGCATCAAAACCTCCCAATGGGCCGGCCCGGTAGTCAGATTAAAAGCCGCCGGGATTAAGACAGCTTTAACTCCGGCGTCGACTAACAGGCGGAAGAGTTCCGGAAAACGCAGGTCATAACAGATCACCACCCCAAACCGTCCGAATTCAGTATCGAACCAGGTTAACTCCTCTCCGGCCTGCAATACCGCTGACTCTTTAAAAGCTATTTTCCCCGGAATTTCGATATCAAAAAGATGAATTTTGCGGTGCCTGGCTATGATTCGGCCATCCCGGTCAAAACAAAAACAGGTATTGTAAAGGTTTGGGCCCTCCCGTTCCGGAATAGAACCACCCACCAGGTAACAATGATGCTTCCTGGCTAGCCCGGCTAAGAGAGTCAGGGTCTCGCTGTTCGTGGCGTTTTCGGCAAATTGGCTGAAAAGATCCTGCTGGTAGGGGCAGTTAAACATCTCCGGCAAGACAATTAGCTCGGCCCCTGCTGCTGCCGCCTGGCTGATTAGTTTTTCGGCCTTGGCTAAATTCTCCTCCTTAACTTCAGTAACCTTCAGTTGACAAATTCCCAGTTTTAGCTCCATTAGGCATCACCTCTCAGGAATCAATTCGCTGCATCGGATTTAAAAACCTGTCTGGTCAATTATGAGGTTGAAAACCTACCGGTTACAAACAGGGACACAATTAAAGGGCGATGGTTTAATCGCCCTTAATCGTTCGGTTCCGGAGAGCAGTATTTCCTTAATTATTTAGAGTACCCCCAAAGATTTACCCCACTTTTTCCAAAATTGGTTCATGGTCAATCCTTTACTTTTAACCATCTTCTCTAAAAACGCCAGTTTATATTCAACTTTGACATTATCTTTTTTACCGGTATTTGCGGCCGGCGCATCCGGAGATAACAGACACAAAGGCGGATATAACACACACCACCAGTTCTCCCCTTTGCCCTCACCAATCACCACTCGTAAGCCTTTATACTGCCCGGCCTGTAACACCCCAAAGGGATATGATTTCGCCGGAAAGTCAAACTTCCCTAACTGTACTTTAACCGGTATTGCATGGTGATATTTTGCCAGCTCGTCCGCTGCTGCGTCTGCTAAAATATCAAGTTTACTGCGTAAAATCCTTTCGGCTACCCGGGGATCTTCGATATTAAGTAGAAATGATTCACTGACTTTTAAAACCCGGTCCCGTACTTTCAGTTTGACCGCCTGATCCAAAGCCGAATTACTGTTTGCCACGATATGTAATCGAATCAAATTTCTCCGGTTAAACGCTTCACAAAAAGGCTCCTGAAGCAGCCTGAACCTAGCCATCAAAGAAGCGATTGCTAAGAATAGGCCAATCAAGACTCCCACGGTAATTAGACGATAACGTATCACAAGTGCTCCCCCTAACTGGTTTAATTTCCAGAAATATAACGCCGCATATGTTTTAAAGCGGATTTTTCCAAACGTGAGACCTGAGCCTGTGAGATCCCGATCTCATCCGCTACTTCCATCTGAGTTCGACCGTCAAAAAAACGCATTTGTAAGATTAAGCGTTCCCGATCATTCAATTTTGACATCGCCTCACTAATCGAGAGGCCTTCCAACCATTGCCCATCCAGTTGTTTTTCATCGCCAATCTGGTCCATCACAAAAATTGGGTCGCCTCCATCGTGGTAAATCGGTTCAAACAATGAGACCGGTTCCTGAATTGCATCCAGGGCAAAGACTACTTCTTCGCGAGGTATTTTCAACTCGGCTGCTATTTCTGCTACCGTCGGCTCTTTGGAATTTTTGTTAACTAAAGCATCTCTTACCTGCAAAGCTTTATAAGCAATGTCGCGTAAAGAGCGGCTGACCCGCAGCGGGTTGTTATCCCTGAGATAGCGCCGGATTTCACCGATGATCATCGGCACCGCATAAGTGGAAAACTTCACATTTTGCGAAAGGTCAAAATTATCAATGGCTTTCATAAGTCCAATACAACCGACTTGAAAAAGGTCATCTACATATTCGCCCCGGTTGTTAAAACGTTGGATTACGCTTAAAACCAGTCGTAAGTTACCATTGATCAATTCATCTCTGGCCGAACGTTCGCCATTTTGCATCCGCTCTAATAAGTCCCGCATTTTGCTGCTGGACAATACCGGCAATTTAGCTGTATTCACGCCGCAAATTTCTACTTTGTTCACTAACATTCAGCCTGATCACTCCTGATTTTATTAGGCGCCTTTATACAATCGATTATTGCCACCAAAACCTGAATTTATACCTGTCAGGAAAAGCATTGCGGAAAGATAAAGATTAGAAAGACTCAGTGTGCCCCGGGATCGAAACGAAACATTCGAACCAGAAGTCATTGAGAAACGGCAAACCAAGTCTGAGGATTTGTAAAAAGGATTATTGCGATGTAGGCAAAAGGTATGTCCAATCGCGACATAGAAGACCATTTGCGTGATATAAGGCGTAGAGACTTTCGGTAAGCCTGATTAGCCGAATTATTGATAAGATTGCCCACAGTAGCAGAATGGCAATCACGCGATTTGGAGACCGTCTATCCAATAGTATTTCCAGATGACATCGTGTTTAAGGTGCGCAAAGATGCCAGAGTAATCAATAAATGCATTTATTCGGTATTGGGAGTGAAAATGGACGGACGCAAGGAAATATTTGGTATTTGGATCAGTGAAAACGAAAGTGCCGGCTTTTGGCTTAACGTATGTAACGATTTAAAAACCGAGGTGTCCAGGATATATTCAATTTACACGGTTTATGAAACCCTCCCTTGTTTTCCGGATGGGAATTCTGCTTTAATGCTAGTTTGTGCTCGCCTGCGACATATTGCTACTTCTACTTGGGGTTCTAAGCGATATATGAATATGAATCTATTAATTTCAGGACAGGAGGTGTCAAGAATAGGCTAAAA